>NZ_MKWH01000001.1:0-30384 GCF_001899705.1 Sphingobacterium sp. 40-24
CTTGGAATAAAATGAACGTGAAAAAATTTTATTTCAAAGGCAACGGTAGCCCCAAAAATGAGAAAAAACATCAATTCGTAAACGCGTACTTTAATGAGCTGATCAAATCTATTCTTGAAAAATCAACCAATATTGATAATTGGTAATATCGATGTATTTGTTCTCTTCCTGACAATAAACTTGCGAGCTTTCATCCCATTTTTCCGGTTTTAATTCTAGAAATAATATCATTCAACGCCTTTAAAAGACATAATAACGCCAGAATATTTATCGTGATCTGCACCAATATAAGATAAATCAATACCGGATAAATTTTTATTGTTCACAGCTTCTTTAAATAGCGTATAATTCATTTTTTCGACCCTATTATTCCAGTCTTCATCCGATGTTGGCTTAATTGATTCCAAATCTTTCATTTCAAACATCGCACGATCCGATATTTTTTTAGACCGTTGGACAAAAATTGTATCTCCTTCTATCTTTAGAATCTTAACCCAACCTGCTGGTAAACCTTGGATGTTATTTCCTTCAGCATCGGTAAAGAAACTTGCACCATATAGTTGTCCTGCCTGTAGTTGTTGAGCCGATTGAGCAAGACTTTCTTTTTCATTCCGATATTTCTTACCATCTATGTTCAGTTTAATACCATAAATAATAGAGCCGATAATTGCTATCGATGCTATAATCAAATACCCTTTCCAAAGTTTGAAATACGGAATTTCTAGTGTCTTCTTAAATTTCTTTACCTCTTCTTTTATTTCAGGCGAATAATTTCTTGCGTGGATGACCTGCCCGTATTGATTGACTAAACGAGACATTTTTACCAGACCTCCTCCAACTGGAAACCCTAAAAATTTGGTCGCAGGTGTAATGATACTAAGATTGAAATTCTGCGCTATGGTCTCATTTTTTAATGTTGCAATGATATTTTTACTTCCTAAAACGTACTCGTAACGTGTATAAATGAACAGCATAAATGGAATGAATTATAACTATAACGGTTCGAAATTAAGAAAAAATTCCTCCTGTAACAATCCTGTGTCAATTAACTAATTAGTACAGAAACAGATAAATTTATTTGATATCCTACGCGTACCTGAACCATCTCGTGTAGGATCTTTGCGATGAAGCTGGAGTGTCTAATTAAAATGCTGACAGGCATTGATAAGGTAATTTGATTCGATTGCTGATTATACCGAATATTTGTATCTTAGGTTAAATACAAATATTACAATTATGTCATCCAAGATTTTCCTGCAATCTTTACAAAGTAAATTAAAAGGCGGTAACGCCCGATCTATTCATTTAAATGCATTGCCAGGAAGGTTGGCCACACGGTTAGACCTACAGGAGCTCGACCTCATTGAGGATGGTCTCGCCAAATCATTTTTGGATACCTTGTTGACCAAAGCAAACTTTGAATTTAAGATATCATTTGATAAAATAGATCTCAATGAAAAAGATGCGGAGGCTCAAAAGAAACTGACCGTCATTTCTAAACGACTGAACTCCATTATCATAGAAAATGAGGACTATTTTAAAGAACATGGGATGAAGACCCTTGGGTTCGGCTACCCGATACTTATAAAAAGATCTTCAAAAGACCCCGCTAAGATCATAAAAGCCCCATTATTCATTTGGCAACTAGAGGCCGTTAAATCTAAAAACAAAGTCAATGAATGGTCGTTTTTGCGAAATAAAGTGGTTCAAGCGAATGGAAAAATAGTGGATTCAGATATTCACCCGATCAGTATCAATGAAGTCCTCCTTTCTTTTATCAAAAGTGAAGATGACATCACACTCCCCAATCTGACCAATGAGGCCTTAGATGACGCACTGATTGATAGCAACGAGTTAGTGAACGCTTGTGCTGAAGTACTGGAAGCACTCAATTCAAATAGTAAAGAGCAGATACTCGAGGTGCTAAGCAAAAACTTTGAAACAGCTATCAATGTATTACCCGAAGCATCCCAGATAGATGCTATCGCCAATAACAAAGCTTACATTCATTTTGGTGGTATTTTTGGTTTGTTCAGAGCGCAAAAAGAAAGTATTATTACCGACATTTCCCGCTTATTAGATCGCTTCGATGCCTTTGAATTTGATGAGCTTAAAGTGGAAAGCTTATCGACAACACCTTTCAGTGCCGTAGATACAGACCCAAGCCAACAGGCAATAATAAGTGCTCTTGGAAATGAACCGAATCAAATAATACAAGGCCCCCCAGGTACGGGAAAGAGTCAATCATTAACTGCACTGATAACAAATGCACTTGCCAATGGAATGAAATGTCTTGTCGTCTGCGAAAAGAAAACAGCGCTTGATGTCATTAAAGCAAATATCGAACGTACGAATCCTCAAATCGGCGCTTTAGTCGGTATAATTGATGATGTAAACGATGCGCGTGAAGCGATCGTAGATTCTGTCAGAGATCGTCAGATCGGAGTTCCGTTTCACATCTCAGTAAGGCAAGCTCAAAACCAATATGATACGATAAAATCAAAACTCAAGGAATCAGCTGAACTTATTAACGCACAGCATGCTGCCTTAGCTCAAACGGTCTACGGTGATAAGAGTTGGTCGCAGATCGTAGGACGGTATTTGGCTTTATTAAAAAACTTTAATGAGGTACCGCTTAAGAATATTATACCGAAAGAGGATTTTAATTTTGCTCAGGATCACACAGAACTAGAAAAGACACTTGCTATTTTAAAACATAGCCATAATTTATTTAAGCAATCGCATCAGGTCCATTCCATATTTAGACCATTGACAGACGATCTGTTTTTAGATCAACAGGTTGGACCATCACGTGTAAGAATTGAAGATTTTATTGCATACGCTCATAAACAGATTCCAACGATTGAACAGGTTATTGCTGAACGTCAGGTGAGTGGAAAGCATTGGGCTGATGATTTTTTGAGCGGTATTCCCGCAATAATGCAGCAGGATTTTAAGCCCTATTTAGCATTTTGTATTGGAGATTCAGTTCAAGAAGAGGCATTACCATCCACTTTTCCTCAGGAACAGCGGATCAACGAAATTGTCTTAGCATTACAAACAGTTCGGATTAAAGCGCAACAATTTTTCAAGCAATATGAAGATGCTTTGCAACAACATTATAGCAGCTATCATACATCGCTAAGCAATGCAATAATAACTTATCTTGCCTACGCTGAATCAAGCATTGCTCAATATGGTAATAATTTATTGGATAATAGTAGTGGTGCAAAATTTAAAACAAGTTTATTAAGTATATTCTCGGGAAAACATAAACAAATAAAACAAACGAGGATCGAATTAAAGAATCGCATCGCGCAGGTAAGATCAGCCCATGTTCAGAAAAATTATATTGACCATCAATATAACGATCATTTGGAAACGACTGATTTATCTATTTATCTAAATAATATCGAGGAACTCAGACAAAAGGCAGCCGATTGGAAAGAGCAATACCCGCATACGATAAATAACTATTTGTCTAATATTAATGATCATCATTTTCATGCTGAACTGAGTGAACTAAAAGCGCAGATAACTCCCCTACTTCAAAAATTGGATAGTATAGAGCAAATGCTAATCGCTGATTACAATATCGTTCCAACGACTCCTGTTACCGATATCAATGGGTTGCTTGAGGCAATACCTTATCTAACTGAAAGAGTAACTTTTCAATTAAGCTATTTTAATAATTTTCGTGACTACTACGCGGTACGCGCTGATGCCTATCGAAGTCTACAAAACTCGTTTGACGATATTGAAAGTAACCAATTAACAGGAAATATTACGGATGGTGTATTTTTACAATATATAAATCTTCAAACCGCACAGGAACAATGTGATAGGATTAATCACACTATCGCAACATTCAACGAGCACATAAGTGATTTCCGTATCTATCATGAGTGGAAATCATTTTTCCTTTCACAGGACGAAGCGCAACAAAGGCTTATTACAAGAATCAGCATACATCTTAAAGATCATTGGGCTGATGCATTTGAATGTTGGTATCTGTATTGGATACTCACGACAAATGAGCCACAGGAATTGCCAAAAAGCGATTACCAACTACAACAATATCAACAGCAAAAACAAGAGTTTAACCATGCGCAGCTGAATAGTGTTATTGCCTTATGGACAGAAAAACAAGCGGAAGCCGTCGGACATTTTAAAGCCAGAGGACACAACATAAATAGTTTGTTTAACAAAAAGGGAGCTAAGGGAATGCGTCGCAATTCACTCCGCACTATTGTGAACAGAGAATTTGAACTATTTACTAATTTTTTTCCAGTATTATTGGTCAATCCATCGGTCTGCAGTTCTATCCTACCACTGGAGGAAGGAATTTTTGATGTGGTCATATTCGATGAGGCCAGCCAGCTGCGTCTCGAAGATACTTACGCGGCCCTGATCCGGGGAAAAGCAAAAATTGTTTCCGGTGATAAGCACCAGATGGCTCCCTCCTCTTACTTCGAAGGAAGTGGAGCGCTACTTGATCCGATCGATGATGAGATAGAAGACTCCGAAGATGAATTTTCTGATCGGACTGCGCTACAAGCGGCTCAGCTTAACCTTGCAGATAGTGAATCCTTACTAGCTTATGCTGTAGACAAAGGGTTTGTGGAGTCTTATTTAAAAGTCCATTACCGCTCGAAACACCCTTATCTTATCGACTTCTCTAATCATGCGTTTTACGGAAATAGGTTGATGCCTGTTCCGGCGAAGGAGCACTACACTCCTATCGAATATTTACAGATTGATGGATTGTATGAAGGGCAAGTAAATAAACAAGAGGCATTGAGAGTGGTCGAATTGTTACAACAGATCATGAAGGAAGCTAAAGACAGTATTCCAAGCGTGGGTGTTGCTACTTTCAATATTTACCAACGCAACTTGATCCTTGAGGAACTGAGTGCAGTTCGCCAGAATGACCCTGCATTCGACAGTTTAATGGCGCAGGCGGGAGATTCATTCTTTGTTAAAAATCTCGAAAACATTCAGGGCGACGAACGGGATATTATCATTCTATCCACAACATTTGGGCGAAAAGCCGACGGTTCGTTTAGTCAAAACTTTGGTCCGATTATACAAGGTAAAGGACATCGTATGTTGAACGTAATCATCACTCGAGCGCGGTCAAAGGTATATGTATGTACTTCTTTCCCGCAGGAGTATGTTGGTCAGTACCCAAATCTTATCCAACAGAAGGGCAATAAAGGCCGTGGTATTATGTACGCTTACTTTACCTATGCGAAAGCGGTAAGTGAGGGTAATGACGAATTGCGAAAGGGCATTCTCCAGCTATTGAGTCAGTATTGTACAGATAAACTGTATGAGCCAGCAGAATTTAGCTTGGGGTCTGAGTCTCCATTTGAAGATGAAGTATTCGAACAACTTGCACAGCATATCGGTGCCGATCGTTTAGAACAGCAGCATTCCGTAGGCGGTTTCCGGATTGATATCGTTGTCAAATCAAAAACAAGCCACAAACCACTCATCGCAATAGAGTGTGATGGCGCGAAATATCATAACAGTCCGGAAGCTTATGCTTGGGACAGTTTCCGACAGGAGCAACTTGAAAGATATGGTTTTGTATTTCATAGGATATGGTCAATTAAATGGTGGGATGATGCCGATGGAGAGCTGAAGCGACTACTTGATTTTATTCGTCAACAGGATGAAGAAGAGGCAAATTTGAACAACCACGTGCATGTGGCAACGAAAATCAATATAAATGATAATTAGCGAATCGCCATTGATAGAACCGATAATTCGCAGGTAACCAGCACAAATAATGTTATCTCATTGGTTCCCGACTCCTATTAAAGGTTATCGAGGCAACAATCGTAACCACAATAACCTTAAAAAGGAGCTATTCACACCAAATGACGAAGTCTGATCTCACGTTCAGGCTTGATAACTTAAAAGATGCATATTAATTATCGCTTTTGATGACATTACTCCTACAGCACTAAATCTAGTTTCGCCAAAAAATCAGGTGGTCAATTTGCAACTAAGAATCGCATGGTCATTTGATATGAAATTTACATATAATAGAAGTTACTCGATATCCTAAAAATACACAGGGTAAAATACCTAAAATCAGCAATACCCAAAACCATATAGGATTTTCAGACGACAACCATAGCCAACCCACGACCAGTATTATTAAACCACCAACTATAAGATTTTCTCTTGGCTTGCCCCCTATCCTCGTAGTAGCCATTCCACCCAACACACAACTAAACCAAACACAAAAAAGTTTGATGATAAATTGGGAAAAATTGGTGGCAGCGATTTCCTTACTGGTAAATATTTCTAAAGATGACGTGAACAGCGAGCCTTGCATTTTTGCAAAAACAGAACTCATTAATCCTATCGTTCCGAATCCAACTATGACGGAAAATATCTTTCTAAAATTCATTATCTAATTGATTTTAAAATTTAACTGGTCTTTCGTTAATAAAATTGGATCAATCATTATTTTTTGCACATCAGCCTCAGAGGCGGCTCTGAATGAATGGACAAAACAGTTTAATTTTTCTTTACTATCAGGGATAAATGATGCTGAATTATTTTTTGCATTAGCCTGAAATTTCTGAATTATTGGCTGCATCATGGTATCATAATTGCAACAAGCCGTTTTTAAATCATTCGGATTTTGATGAATAAAATGAGCTAGCGCCTTTGCTCCATAAATTGATAATGATGCTCCCATTCCCGATAGCGCAGTGGGACAATACCCCGCATCTCCCAATAAAACCACATTACGATTTACTAAAGTGGATGAATTTACCATCCCCATTTTATCAATAAACATTAGACCGTTATCCGCGAAGCGACCTAACAAATGCTGTATATCTTCATTATACCCAGCAAAAGATGTTTTGAGTATTTCATTAGCTTTATTTTGAACAGATGGTAAATCTCCTGTATTATGTAAATAGCACTGAATGGCTATTTCATCGGAAGCAATGGGATAAATAGACAGCATCTTATTCACATCAATATAGATATTGAATTTGCCAACCTCATAAGAATGATGCTCTTTCAATCGTCCACCCATATAAACAAATTTAAAATCCTCTAGCGTACTTTCCGGAAAATAATTTTGTCTTGTCGTAGAGCGTAACCCTTCTGAAACGATAAGGAGATCGGCCTCCAACACAGTTCCGTTGTTGAGTAATATTTGGACTTTGTCTTCATCATGCATTACGTTTTCAACAGAAGATGAAAAATGAATACTCACTTCATTTTTTACTTCGTTGTATAAAACGTGATGCAATCCGCCTCGCGTTATCAGAACGGAACGTTCAATATTCTCGTTCATTTTCTCATAGCTAAGACTTTGTATAATTGAATCGTCTGACTCCCTGAAATTTACAAATTCAGAGGGTGACGATGCTTGTTGTAATTGTTCTGCTAATCCTAATTCTTCAATAATACGAACGCCAAAACTCTTAAGCGAAATAAGAAATCCGGACTTACTGAATGATGCCGCTCTTTCCAAAACAGTCACCTTATGCCCTTGTTTGCTCAACAGTTTTGCAACAGTCAATCCAGCGATGCCACCTCCTGAAATAATAATATTTTTTTTCATTTTTTTCATTTTTATACAGCAAATATCTTTCTATATTTACAGATAAAATAGCCCAAATTAAACTAATAATAGTCCAAAAAATTATGTTTGATGAAAAGCGTAAAATGAGAAAACTTGCTGAAAAACTTGGCATCTCCTTATCTTCCATTGAAAATGAGATAAAATTTTTGAATTTCAACGAATTGAACATTGTGGACTTGATGCCCGAGATGTTAATAATGGTTCGCTCTTTAATTGCCAGCAAGACTTTTGCTTATAAAAGAAAACCAATCAGGACAATAGAAAAAGGACTACTCATTTCGTTTCAAAATATTCTTATTAACAAAAAATCGGCAAATGCCATTAGTAAAAGATCTTTGAACAATCAGCCTCATGTTCGTATTATACCTTCACATTTGGAAAGTGAAGTGTTATTTCCTAAAGATGTCCACGTACAGCAAATCAGCATTTTAGTTGAGCTGGAATACCTGAAACATTTTGTAGGAAATGATGCAGATAAATTGTCTTATCTTTTTGATATAGAAAAAACCTTTTGGATAGAAGAATTTTTGTCACCTGAAATGACTGATTTAATTGCTCAATTAGCTGACCTTTCAATAGAAAACATTTTACCGCAAACTTTTTATCGGTTAAAAGCACTTGAACTTATTTATCTGCTTTTCAGCAATTTATTAAAAAGAAAAAAAACAGATTATTTCCATCTTAACAACGCTGAAATTGATGCGGTTTATTTGGTTCGGAATACGATAGCATCAAATCTGGAAAAATCCCTATCTAAAGATGAACTGGTAAAAATAGGTGGAATGAATGAGCTAAAACTAAGAAGTATTTTTACACAAGTTTTTGGAAAAGGAATGTACGAATATTACAATCATCTTCGTATGCAAAAAGCAGCAAGACTATTACAGCAGGAAAATCTTTCAGTTTCAGAAGTTGGCTATCAAGTAGGATTTAGCAATCTGAGTTATTTCGGAAGGTTGTTTGAAAAACACTTTGGATTAAAACCAAAGAAGTGGCAGGATAAAAATAGAATGTAAATACCTTATCCCTTTGCAAATTCTACTTTACCGGAGAAATCAGAGGTTGAGAGCTCCATTTTAAATATGCCATCTGAGTCGGTAACGGTACTTCCAATTAGTTCCCCTTTTTCAGATTTAAAATTCACAGATGTATTGCTTGCTTTTTCATTAGTGTCACCCAATCTAATTACCCCCGATACAATTAGGTTTTCATACATGTTACTTTCATTCTCATCTGTGTAAGCTTGCACTTCAAATCCACCGCTGTTATATCGTTGCACTCTTCTGATAGGATCTTCGCTATACATTCTCCGAGAACAACCAATAGTTATAAAAATTATAGATCATAAAACTGTAAAAAATCTGTTCATTAAAATCGATTCGATAAAAAAATTACTTTTATAAACAATAAAGATAAGATTACATTTTTAACATCCCGCAGGTTGACCGTGTTGAACTGTATCATTGTTTTCTACTTTATACTGTTCAGCTTTAATACGATCTATTATACTTTTATTTTCGTGTCCGAGAGCTTCATAAAAGCTTTAGGACCTGTTAATCCCTTCCAAGCCATATCATTGTAAAAGGCAGAATCGAATCCATTGTCTGCATAAAATATTTTAGCGACTATTTCTTCGCCAAAATCCGGCAAGAACAAAGGCATACTGATGTATATCGGAATTTGTGGGCTAAAAGGAGGGTTTCACCTTTTATTTTGATCTTCGTGTACATACGCTAGCCCTTTGAAGTTGCTCGTTGACCAATATTTACCAATAGATAAACCTATATGCCACAGCTCTTGTTCTTTCTTAAATATTTAGAACCATGATATATACGGTTTATGCAGATCAGCAGTATCAAGGCAGGAAGATCCCTCTGTTAGCAGTATTTATAATTGTAAAAAAAGATCACAAAAATAAAGTACAAAGAAGTGTAGTGACACTGAAAGATACAATTACCACAATTTGATTACTTATTTTTACTAAATAAATTAGTATTTTTGATCCATGAAACCTCTTAAAGTCTTTTGCCGAAATCGCGTTATGTATGTCCAAATGACTGTGCATGATAAAAGCATGGGCATGAAAGACTATCATCTTTACAACAAAAATGGGCTTGCTTTTTACGTTTTCAGGAAGTCTCAGGGAGTTTGGGAACTTGCGTTTGGAGAACTTGCAAATGATATAAAGGAAGCATGTATCGATGCACTGATCCTGCGATTCGATAGCGATGTACCGGAGCTATTTTACCACCATGGCGTGCGCCAGGTAGTCGAGGTACGCGCGAAAAAATAAAGTCTTTGGCACATTTATCTGAACAATGCTTATGTAGGCAGTATCCAGCACGACAAGTATACTAAGAATTTCGATTATCATATTGAGGACAATAGCCTACTGACCGACGACCAAGTACAAAAATACATCGGAATGATTCAACAAGGAGAGCTAAAATGGAGAAAAGATGAAAATAGATAATTTCGAGATTATTTGCGCGTTTAACGCTACTTTTTTAACCGTTTTGTCGGTTTCTTTTTTTGTGGCTTTGCTGGTGTCTTAATTTTTTTCTGTACGGTTTCCATGCGTTTTCTCCAGCTGATGATCTGAGATTCTTCATATACAGGAAGGCCTTTATCGTTGAGGAGCCCCATAGATTTAGCTAAACTAAGACTGAGGCGTGCAGACATACTGTTTGCTTTCTTCCATGTCTGTTGATCGTCTTTAAAATCCTTCTCATAGGCAGCAATAGCTTGCTTAATAATGGCTAGCTCCTTCTTATTTTCTTTGAGCTTTCGATAAAGAATCATTAATCTGTTATATGCCCCTGCTTGTAATGGTGCTTTCCTTATAACCTGGTTGTAGCTTTTGATGGCATCTTCGGTTTTACCTTCGAGCTCCTGCAATCGTGCATCTTTTAACAGCTCATTTTTGGATTTCTTAATACCAGTCATATTTATTTTTATCTATCAATACGATCCAGAATACCCGGCCAAATCCCCGCTAATAAATTGTAGAGTCCTTTTAATCTGAATATCATAATTAAACTCGAGAAAAGTAATGAACAGATTAGCTAGCTCAAAGTTCCATCTCGGTTTCGGTCCACTTCCAGTAAAAGAAGAAGTTTGGCAATAGCGGGTTCCCTCCATTCTTCCGCAAGATCGCCCTCTATAACACCAAAATCTTCATCTAGGATCAACTGGCAGCCATCCATCGTAATTCGGGCATATGGTCCGTTTTGCCCCTCCTGTCCTACTTCAAAATCACAGTATTTTTCTACTCCTATTTTATTTGTCACCGGAATTCCAGTGAATGTTGCTATAGCTGCCATATTTTTATTTTTTATTTTTCAAATAATTAATAACATCCTCACGACCATTGCCAACGCTTTTGATGGCCTCTTCGACTTGCTGCCGGGTTACGCCAAGTTCTTTTGCCAAATAATCGACCTCATAAGATTCACCGCCAGCTACCTGATTGCGATCCCTTGCATCTTTTTTATTTTTATTGTCTGTCATAATAAATGTTTTTGGAATAGAACAACCGCCAACCAATAGAGTTTGAAAACTATCACTATTCTGATGTTGTTCTAAATACAAAAAGGAGGAATTATGCCTTGGTATAATGGAGATTATCCACCATCATATAAAAATCAACCGGTCAACATCCGGGAGAAAGCAACTGAAATCGCAAATGCTTTGCTTGAGGAAGGCGCCGAAGAAGGAATTGCCATAGCAACCGGCCTAAAAAAAGCGAGGGAGCATTTTAAAAAGGTAAAAGAGGAAAATAGAAAGTAAAGAAGCACATAAATTATTAAAATCGACGACTATGCCAGAATTACCTGACCTACAGGCCTTCAGCAAAAATCTCACAAAAATGCTTAAAGGTAAAGTGCTTGAAAAAGCTGCCATTCACAACAAACAAAAAACCAAAGTCAGCCTGAATGAGCTGCAAACTCTAGAGGGCAAAAAACTCGTCAAAGTTTATCGGGAAGGTAAAAGGCTTTTTTTTGATTTTGGCAAAGATGCTACCTTGTCGGTTCATCTCATGTTGCATGGGAAACTGATATATTCTGAAGACGAAAACCCAAAGTATGCATTAGTTTCCATGAAGTTTAAGGATGGTGGCACGCTATCCATTACCGACTTTAAGAGGATGGCATATATAGAATTGAATCCTGAACATGCAAACGTGATGGATGCACTTTCTGAAAAGCTAAATCCAAAATTACTTTTCGGATTACTGCAATCAAGCAAGGCCAAAATTAAAACTCTCCTGATGGACCAAAACGTCATTGGCGGTATTGGAAATGCCTACGCCGACGAAATCCTGTATGAAGCAGGGATATCACCACTTTCAATTTCAAACAAAATCCCCGAAGAGAAGGTACAACATCTTGCCAAAGCAATTAAGGAGGTACTGGAAAATGCCGAACAGCAGATTCTAAAAGAGCATCCTGAAATCATTAACGGTGAGATAAGGGATTTCATGAAAGTTCATAACAAAAATGCGAAGGTTGATGGTAAGGATCATGAAATATTGCAAACCAAAATTAGCGGCAGAACTACTTATTACACAGAGCAACAAAAAGTTTTCGAATAGCACAGGATACGACTAGAGAATTACTTATCTCAGTGAAGTTTTTTGGCACAGATCTGGTACGGAAATAATAGCAACTAATTGCATATGAATAATCTATATATTATCTTCTTTTTTTTAGTTCTCCAGGGCTGTACAATGCGTAAAAGTACAATGACACCGGTACAAAATAATAAGTCCAAAATATACAATGACAGCTCAATGCAACAAGACTATGTTTCCATTTTAGAAACAATTTTGTCTGACGATTCAGCTGGTATCAAACTGCAACGTGAAGGAGAACGAAGGGCGTTCATTCATAACAAGTTTATGAGAGATTCTATCTCATCATTGCATGACAGGAATTATGTTTTTTACAACGTCGATCCACAGAAGCTGATGAAAATACTGGATAACCAGCTCACAGATTCGCTGGATATGCTGAATCAGATGAACGAAAGGAAGGCAATCATCCCGATTCCAGCCGCTATCAAAGCAGCGTACACTGTTGATGACGCCGATAAATACAGGATGGACCGCAACCAAAGCATTTATTACTTTCACCTTCCCATTATAGGGTATAATCGCAAAAAAGCATACGTGCCGGTTGACTATATATGCGGCCCTTTATGTGGAAACGGTGATGCATTTCTGCTTGAAAAAGTGAATGGTAAATGGGTAATCATACAACGATTCTTTAACCTCTGGATCTCTTAAAAAAATGTAGTCACAATAATCTTTAAACAGAAGATATTCACGCCAAATAACCAAGCGGACTTATAGACTAATGGACCTTATCACTTTCTATAAATACACTTCCCGACAAATAGCACTCGGGAACATTGGCTAATACATAATCAACGTCCAGAATATTAGGACGAGCCGTACTTCCATGCCCACAATACAAACTCCTGATCCAGGTATCTACGTCATCCACCCATATCGCCTTCCAGGTAATATTTTGTGGATCCTGGACATTGACAGGTGAAATTAGGACATTATACCCCATCGCTCGCAGCGCGGTTAATACGACTCGATTTACTTTGACAAATTTCATCTTCGAAAGCTATATACGGTTGTCTTTACTTTGGAACAGAAATACAACCCATATGGTTCAAAAGTCATTAACTTTTTGTGCTTAGCGGCAGATCCTAATAGTACTAAATCTGACTGATCGCTTGCATCGGATCCATTCCCGAATCAAGAGACTCGTGGTGGTTACTCCTTTTTATATATAACTATTAAAACTGTCCTGTATGAGTTTTATGAGGTGTAATCATACAGGAGAAATGCTTCGGAACATCATTTTTTGACTTTCTGATTTAGTTTTTATACCACTTTTAGTAATATTTTTTCAAATCACTAATTCTTTCAATATGAAGTTCTCTGGCCTGAGACCGCCGCATCATTAGCGCATAAGCATTATTAAATCCCAAAGGTTTTAACCACTTGATGCCGTACAGCCTCTGAAACTCATTGTTCACATAATTATAGGTATCGGAAGGACTTTTGGATACGCTTCCTAATACCTGCTGATTTGGTTTTAACAACACCAAAAGGCCTGTTCCGGTGTACTCTACATAGCAATCAATCGCGTCGCTCACCAAAGCATCAAAACATATTTTGGTCCCACCCAACCCCGTCTTTGTATCTACTTTATAATCGGTATGGCCTTCGATCAGAATTTTGTATATCGCAGCCAAAATATATTGTTCTGCAAAAATTTTTGAACCTACCTTTATCGTACCGGCGCTCCCAGAACCAGTTGGCTTATAAAGATTGTTGTGCAGCAGAAAGTCCTTTGCAATATGTTCTGGCGTCTGCTTCAAAAAATCGGCTCTATAATTTAGATCCGTCATGACCGAATCATTGAACTTATCTGCCAGCAGATTCATTGTTTCTTCCAGCTTTGGGAATTTCTGAAGTGTTGCCGTCTTTATAATTGGCGCTGCAAAATAAGGTGGGAAAATCTTCTTGTCATCTGCCAGCACAAACAGGTCGTATGCCTTGATCCGCCCATCGGTGGAGTATCCGCTAATGAGATCAAGATCTTTTTCATAAGCGGCTTTATACATAATCGCATCGCTGACAACAAGTGGGTTGACCTGAAGACCATAGATACTGCGAAGTCCCAGGTCACCGTCCTGACGTCCCATAAACTCTGGTGTGAAACCTGCCTTGATGCGACTGTCATTGGACCTCATAACCATATAAAGCATACTTAAAATGCACACAGCGGTGAATATGCCCAAAATAATATAGGTCTGTCGACTTTTGATATTTACCTGGGAATATTGGATTAGTGCAATGCCTTTGTCCAAGAGGATTGCTAGTAATGCTGCAGGAATAGCACCGGCCAAGATCATGTTTGAATTGTTGAGGGATATACCGCCAAAAATAAATTCACCCAAGCCTCCGGCGGCAACAAATGATGCCAAGGTAGCTACACCAACATTGATCACTGCCGCTGTACGTACGCCCGCGATAATCACTGGCATGGCAAGTGGGAGTTCTACTCTGAGAAGCAGTTGCCAAGCGGTCATACCCATCGCCTTGGCTGCCTCCACGATACCGGAACCAACTCCTGTAATGCCGGTAAAGGTATTCCGGATAATGGGTAAGAGTGCGTAAATAAATAGTGCAACAATGGCGGGAATAGCTCCGATACCCAGAACCGGAATAAGAAAACCCAACAATGCAATACTCGGTACAGTTTGCAAAACACCTGCAAAACCTAAAATAATAGCAGCAAATTTTCTTTTTCTCGAGATCAGTACCCCTAGAGGCACTCCGATAAGAATGGCAAATACCAAAGATAAAAATGTAAGCCCAAGATGTTGGCCAATCTGGGTCAATAGCTTGTCCTGTTGTTCGAGAATAAATTGCCAAAAACTTTGCGCTTTCATACCACTTGTTGTTTTCGATAGTTGTTAAATGCACCCACTAGCGTTTCATAGGCTTGCGCCGCATCTGTATGCATACTCAGAACCTGGGTGGCATGCCATAAATCTGTGCTCAATGTAAATCCATAACGCGAGATAAAAGGATCTATCGCCGTAATCCCTTGTAGTTCTTGTAAGGTAGTCACTTTATACTCCAATAGTAGGCGATTTTCGGCGAAGAAATTGGCTACAAATTCATTTGCAGGTCTATATAACAGTTCTTTTGGCGTTCCAATCTGCACGATTTTCCCCTTGTCCATTAAGCAGATCAGCTGTCCAAGTTCGAAAGCCTCCGACACATCGTGCGTAACGAGGATGATCGTCTTACTGCGTATCTCCTCCAAGGATCTGAATTCTGCGTGGATATCTGCTTTGGTTATATTATCCAGTGCTCCGAAGGGCTCGTCCATTAATAGAATAGGTGAATCGGCGATCAGTGCCCTAGCAATGCCTACGCGCTGTTGTTGCCCTCCACTCAGTTCATGGGGATAACGTTGGAGGATCTCCTCGCCCAAGTTTAATTTGTGAAGTAGCTCCGCAGTACGCAGGCTTATTGTCTTTTTTTCCCATTTCAGCAATTCTGGAACTACAGCAATATTGCGTGCAACGGTATAATGCGGAAAAAGGCCGGCATGCTGCATGACAAAACCAATTTGCCTACGTAAATCATGGATGTCTCTTTCTCTGATATCTTTGCCAGCAATAAAGATCTGGCCTTTATCGGGTTCGATAAGCCTATTGATCATTTTTAGGGTTGTCGTCTTTCCACAACCGCTGGTCCCTAGCAGAACAAGAACTTCGCCTTCCTTGGCCTGAAGGGAAATCTGATCGACTGCAACCTTTCCATTGAAGAATTTTGAAATGGAGACGATATCTATCATATTATCTCGCCAGTCTAATACCTGTAAATTGCCATTGCAGTGCCGTCTGAAAAAAGTTTCGGTACGTTTTGCGGCTATGATCTTTAGGTGTTGCAATAGAGGCTCCGCGCAAGACCATTTGGTTAACCATAAATTTTCCGTTATACTCGCCCACGGCACCAGCTTCCTTTTTAAATCCGGGGTAAGGTAGATATGCAGAATTGGTCCACTCCCAGCGCTGTCCCCAATTGAGATGATCTGCCGCAACTTCCCACTCTGCCTCTGTCGGAAGCCGCATTCCCCTCCAGGCTGCAAATGCGGAAGCTTCATAAAAGTTGACATGGCAAACTGCATCCTCATGGTCTATTTCCATCAACCCCGCTAAGGAATAATTCATCCATTGACCATCCATCAAATGCCAGTATAAGGGAGCCCGAGCCTGACGCCGTTTTACCCAGTCCCAACCTTCGGCATGCCAATACCTGAAATCAGCGTACCCACCAGCTTCCATGAAAGCCATATATTCCTTATTTGTCACCAAATCACTCGCAATTTCAAAGTCATTCAGATAAACCTTATGTCTGCCTTTCTCATTGTCAAAACAGAAACCCGGACCTTCATATCCGATTTCATAAATCCCAGCATCGAATTTGACATACGCTGATTCAGCTGCAGTATAACTGATAGCGGCTTTTGTACTGCCGTATGCAGGAAAAAGTGGATTGTGCCCAAGTATATATTTGATATCCGTAAGCAGCAATTCTTGATGTTGCTGTTCATGATTTAATCCTAGCACAAAGATGTCAAGGAGATCATTTGTCAAAAACCCACCATCTAAAAACTCAATCATGGACTTGTCCACACATTTGCGATATCTATAGATGTCTGCAACGGAAGGTCTGCTCAGATTTCCTCGATCTGTACGAATCACCCGAGCTCCTATTGTTTCATAGTAACTATTGAATACAAAATTGTATTCAGCATCGAATGGCTGATAGTTTGGCAGATGCGGAAGTAAAATAAATGTTTCGAAAAACCAGGTGGTATGTCCAAGATGCCATTTCGGAGGACTAACCTCTCCTATGGGCTGAACCACATAATCCTCAGTTTCCAACGGTTGGCAAATTTCTTCGGAATATGCTCGTATAGCAAGATAGCTATCGATCCATTTTTGCTTTTCCGACATTTCAATAAGCGCAGTTTGTATATTTTTCATAAATAAAACGTATTAGGACACCCTCCATACCGAATCAACAAACCATCCTTTGCTGTCTTCAATATTTGCGATCAGCTGAAATCCTGCTAAGGAAGCCATACGCTGTATTTCCTCAGGAGCATATTTCTGAGAAATTTCCATGTCAATCAATTCATTTTCCTTAAAAAATATGGAATCACCCTTAATATGAACGTGTTGATTGGTTAGGCTGACCAAGAAACTGCGGCAGGCTCCAGAAATTGGATCGTAGGACTGATAATGCTGAAAATATTGGGTATCGAAATCAGCTTCAAGTTCCCTGTTTATGCGATTCAATAAATTGATATTGAAGGCCGACGTGATTCCGGTTTTATCATTGTAGGCAGAAAGAACGGTGTGTGGATTCTTTTTGAGATCGAAACCGATTATAATCATATCACCGGGGCTTAGTTTACGGCGCACTTCGGCACAAAAAAGCTGGGCTTCGTCCATATCCATATTACCTATATTACCGCCTAAAAATAATACTACTTTTCGCCGTGTGGAAATTTTCATCGCTTGGTCAAGCATTTCAAAGTACTCTCCCTCAAGCGGTACAATGTCTAAATTTGGGATGTCACGATCTAATTTTTCGACTAATAACGAAAGAATATTGCCCGATATATCGATAGGCATATAGGAGTATGAGGTGTGATTTGCGCTGAGATGTTGTAATAGATGACTTGATTTAAGGGCATCACCTGCACCGAGTTCTATCAGGTCGAAATCGGATTCATCAGTAGTGATTAAATCCGCTAGCTCAAAGGTTTTTGTGCGGAATATTTCGAGCTCGCAGTCGGTCAGGTAATATTCGGGCATATGCATGATATCCTGGAAAAGGCGATCGCCAATGGGATCATAAAAATACTTTGAATATAATTTCTTTGGATAAGTATTTAAACCTTCTATCACGTCCTTGTGAAAAATCCCTTCATACTTTTCGATCTCAGGTACAGCACTATTTACCGGTAGAACATTATTTAATTGTAAACTCATAACTCTATGGTTTTTGCGGTCTTTTATACAGCAATATAACAGGAAAAATGAGCGAATAGTTTCAGAATAATCCAATCTGTGAAAATGGTCGAAACAGCAAATGGCCAGCCTGGATTAAGGCGGGGACGTTATGCTGATTTACAATTGAATTTATCGATTCGGAGCAATTACTACTATTTAAAAAAGGCTGATCATAAGATCAGCCTCTAAAACACTCATCACAATAAAACCATACTAATCGTGCCCTTCGGTCTTAACAATCTTGTTGTAAATACCTAATAATAAAAACGGTGCCGCCCACTGCCCGACAAACAGTGCATTATTATCGTCTTTTGTTTTGCAACATTTTAATGCTGCTGAAATTCCCATCGCTGCCAGCGAAGCCGCTAAAAATAAAATCGATGGAATTTTAGAAGTTTGGTTTTCTACCTCTCTTGTTACTTTGTCTTCATTTCCTGTTGTAAGTGCCATAATATATCTACTTTGCTTTATTATTGAACTATTTTCAAGAGGAAATGGTTTAAATTTAAACAAAAAAAAGGTCGAGACGCTAATTCTCGACCTTAACATGATACGAGGTTGGCATATCAACCTAGTTAGCGTCGAAATAGTCAATTCAATAGTAGCTGGTTTTAGGGTATCCTAAAAATAATTGTTACTAACGGTGAACGAATTTCACTTGGTGCTGTTCTAATCAGCATGGTTACGTCACGTGCATCACATATACAATCAATATATTATGAAAATAGCAGTGCTAGCTCATTTAAAACATCCCATCCGCAAACCATTTATGGGCGGGTTGGAAGCCTTTACATACGAAGTAACTAAACTTTTACTGCAAAGGGGACACGAGGTTACCTTGTTTGCCAGTGAGCATTCCGATCCTTCTCTAAATGTGCATGCTATCCTTAGCGATGTAGATTACGATATGGAAACATTAAGTAGATTTCGCTCGCATGAATTGAGTGAAGATTTTATATCGACACATCACGCCTATCTGGAGCTGATGCAGGAGATAGACCAATATGATTTTGATGTTATATTTAACAATAGCCTAAATTACGTACCCATTACAATGGCGACCTTGGCGGAAACACCGATGGTAACTGTATTGCATACACCTCCTATTTTTGAGATGAAAAAAGCTATTATGGCAGCAAACAGATACAACAAAATGACTTATGTATCTGTCTCGCAAACAAATGCAACAATGTGGAAGCCCTATATACCCAACTGTAAGGTCGTACACAATGGAATTGATTTGAATAAATGGAGCTATATAGCAAATAACTCTGGAGAGTATGCATTATGGTTTGGCAGAATTCATCCCGATAAAGGAACCCATTTCGCAATAGCAGCTGCAAAATTGGCCGGAAGACCTATCAAAATCGCAGGCTCGGTCGCAGACAAACATTATTTCGACACTTTTGTCAAACCGCTTCTCGATGACAACGCTGAATGGGTAGAGCACTGCACACACGAACAACTTAATGAACTAATCGGAAATGCGGCAGTAAGTGTGATTACCCCCTGCTGGGAAGAACCTTTCGGTTTGGTTGTTGCTGAGAGTTTCGCATGCGGAACGCCAGTCGCTGGCTTTGCGAGAGGAGCGCTACCAAAAATTGTGACAAAAGAAACTGGATGTCTTACAGCGTCCTGCTCAGTGACAGAATTGGCTAAGTGCATAAACGACGCAGCACAGCTTAGTCGCAAAGCATGCCGAGTGCATGCTGAATCATCATTGGATATACAGCATATGGTATCTTCCTACGAAAATATATTTGCTCAAGTAATCAAAAAATGTGCAGATAAATATGTCTTATAAATATGCTTTTTATATTCACCACCATGGGTCTGGTCATCTTACTCGAGCCTTAGCTATAGCGGCGCAACTACCCTCTGATGAAGTGGTTTTCCTCGGTAGTTCATTAGAAACTTATAAAGATTTAATACCAAAAGGTATTCGTTCAATCGTATTGCCATTTGATATTCCCGCCAATAGCGATCGGGATTGGGCTGCTAGTGACTTGAGTTTTTTACATTATGCTCCCGTGAATGTGAAGGGTATAATAAATAGAAATTACCTTATAACAGAATTTTTTGCTAAGCACAACCACTGTTTACTATTCGTTGATGTGTCGGTCGAGATAACTTTACTTGCGCGTCTCTGTGGGATACCAACAGTAGTCGTAAGACAACATGGCAACCGCTCCGACTTAGCACACTTAATGGCTTATGAAAGCGCTTCTTTTGTGTTGGCACCATACGCAAAAACAATGGCTCAAGATATTGAAAGCGATTTTGCGCATAAAACATTTTATTCAGGTGGCTTCTCCAAATATAGCGGCATGTCGATTGAGGACAATACGAGTGCGGACGATCAGATAGCGATGTTTTTTGGCCGAGGTGGCACATGTTTCGATTGGAAGCTCATCGCTCAAATTCGGAAAGATCTACCTGAAACATCCAGCCTACATATACTCGGCACAATACCAGATTATCACGCTATTAGTGGAGTCAGCTATTATGGCAATTCAAAAACTGCATACGATATATTAAAAAATTGCGGAATCGTGATAAGCAATGCGGGACACAACTGCGTGATGGAATTGGGCGACTTAAGAAAAAAAGTTATTTGCGTACCTGCGGAAAGGCCTTTTGAAGAGCAAAAAATAAAAGCCAAACTACTGCAAAATGCTGGTGTAGCGACGATAATAGAAGAGCAAGCTTTACATCAGGTCAATTGGTCCCACATCATTGAAAACGCAAAAAAATTAAAGGTCGAAGCATGGGAAAAATTGATGAACCCAAAAGCGACCATCGAAATTGCTGCGCGGCTTAAGAAACTGCATTCAAATCTATTTAAAACTTTATATAAATAATATGTACTCTACCGCTTCCATTTCTGTATTGACGATCGTACATAAACGCCATGACGCGCTAATAAACCTGATGAATGGGCTCGCAAAAAATTCTATTCTACCCATAGAGCTGATCATTGTCTATATCAATGAACGTGCCTACCCACTCAAAGACGAATATCCCTTTAAGATAAAGTCCTTGGAAATAGATACAGCAGGTGAATTAAATTTGGCCAAAGCAAGAAATACGGCTATAAAAAGTTCGAGTTCTTTATTTAATATCTTTTTAGACGTAGATTGTATTCCGGCAGATGATTTAATAGAACAGTATCTGCCCTATTCAACAAAAAATATCTTAATAAGCGGCCGAGTAAGGTATTTAAAAAAAGGCTTTGCAGATAAACTTGGATGGATGTCGCAGTTGATGCAAAACAGCAGGCCGGATCCTGTCAGGAAAGATGTAAATCAATTTAGTTATGAACTTTTTTGGTCCCTCAATTTTGCGTGTACCAAAGAGACTTTCCATAAAATTGGAGGATTTGATCAAAATTATATTGGATATGGAGCTGAAGATACCGATTTTGGTTTCAGTGCGAGGAATAATGGGGTTGCTCATATCACGATCGACGCATTGGCCTACCACCAATATCATCCAAGTTATAATCCCCCTTTAAACCACTTCAAACCAATTGTCATCAACGCTAATCAATTTTTCCTAAAATGGAGAGTTTGGCCAATGATGGGATGGTTAACTAAATTTAATGAGTGCGGATATATATCCCTCAAAAACAATAAAATAACCATTGTTCGAGAACCTTCAAAACAAGAAATTGCGGCCAGCCTCATTGAATAGGAAACAGGTCAAGGTTATTCTCGGACATTTAAAGAGCCGTCCTTGTCAACTATTATCGGATTATAATTCGCAACAAATTAAAAAAAATATTGATAACATATTTTCAACATATTTAAATTTCCCCAAAATGCATTTAAATCCTACGATATATCTGGGCTGAAGTGAAATTCATAATAAGCTCCGGAGATCAAGCAATACGAAACCTCCGTTTCGCTGGAAAATATGAATGCACGAAAAAAGTATATCTGCATCTGCTCAAAGGGAATTATCATCCTATATCCAAATTGGCCTTGTGCTTATTCACTGCAGGCCTCTTTTTCATCAGTAATTTAAAAGAGCTTGTGAAAGCATGAAGACTTTTGTATCCAACCATTGTGGCAATCTGTTTCTGTGTAAACTGGCCGCTGTCGAGTAACTCAATGCTTTTAACTATTCGTAGCAACTGTTGGTACTTTAAAATAGTTAGTCCTGTCTCTTGCTTAAATATCCGTTGCATCTGTCTTACTGACAACGATGCTACAGAAGCCAATTCCATGAGGTCAACCCCAGAAGCATAATTTACATTAATTTCATTACAGACCTTGGAAAGGCGTTTATCGGTTGGAACAGGGATCTGTAGTGAAGTACTTTCATTACAGAAACTAGGAAGGCTATTGATAATCGTATTTAGGAAACTTAATTCTTCTTTATCTATACCATTAAGCCTGTTCCATTTTTTTGCGTAAATGAGCATTTCTCTTAATACCACTGGACAAGAAAAAACATGAACCTCCTTATGAAATTCTTCGGCTTGCAAATCGTTAAAAAATAGGACCATTAAATTAACCGTTTTCGAATCAGAAGAGATACAGTGTTTCTCACCCGAAGGAATCCAGATCAGGCTATTTTGCGGAACGAGATAAATACTGTTTTCAATATGGAAATACTGATAACCGTCTTCAACATAGGTAAGTTGATAATGACTGTGAGAATGCTCATAGTTATCATGCTGATAATTTCTTTCATACCATACAAAGGATTTTTTTTCACTTCGATCCGTATAGCATCCTGGCTCAACCTCAGTTAATCCACATTTAACCATGTCGTTTTGCATACACTTTTTGGCAAAGTTAAAAAAAGTACTTTGATTAATTTTGACCAAATACTTAGAAATGAAAAACTTTATAAAGTTATTACTGCTTTTAATGGTTATGATGATTACTTTATCAACTCAATCCATGGCACAAAAGAAAGATGTAAATGTCTTGGTCCTTATTTACTCCGATAACGGTGGGACTTTAGAATTAGCAAAAGAATTTGCTAAAGGCTTAGAAAAAAACTCAAATGTTCGATCAGTAATCAAACAAGTAAAGAATTCGGA
Source organism: Sphingobacterium sp. 40-24 (assembly GCF_001899705.1). Lineage (NCBI taxonomy): Bacteria > Pseudomonadati > Bacteroidota > Sphingobacteriia > Sphingobacteriales > Sphingobacteriaceae > Sphingobacterium > Sphingobacterium sp. 40-24. The sequence goes on from NZ_MKWH01000001.1 coordinate 23,298, forward strand.
CCATCCAATTTTGAAAACCATCCCAGTTGCTAGTATGGAGGAACTTTCATCATATGATGGTATCGCGTTTGGCTCTCCGGTATATTTTGGAAATATTAGTACCGGCATGAGCGAATTTTTCTCCAAAACAACAGATCTATGGGCGAAAAACGCACTTGAAGGAATGCCTGCCAGCGTATTTATGTCTGCGGGTACCGGAGCAGGACATGAACTTGCCTTACAGTCGTTTTGGAACGCCCTTGCGGTTCATGGAATGATACTTGTTTCAAATGGCATACGCTCAAATGACAAAATTGACAGATCAATTGCTCAGGGCAATTCTGTTTTAGGAACCACGAGCTTGGTAGGTATAAAAAATGTGCCACGTCCAAGCTCCGATGAACGCCTTCTTGCCGAAGATCAGGGGGAAAACTTCGGGAAGGTTGCAAAGGCCTTACAAGGAACATTTCACAAAGAATCCGCTCCTATTGAACAAAAAAACAATAATGATATAAATCAGGAACTGAACAATAAAAATATTATCCTGCCTGATGTTCCAAAACCTGCCGGAAATTATCAGCCATTTGTACGTACCGGAAACCTGGTATTTATCAATCAATATGCATTAAAGGATGGTAAATTACAATACCCCGGTAAACTCGGTAAAGACGTGGATGAAAGGCAGGTTAAGGAAGCGACACGTACCACAATGCTCAATGTTTTGGGAGTATTAAAAAATGCTGTGGGAGGCGATCTTAACCGCATAAAAAAATGTGTTCAGTTAACTGGGTACTTTAATGTAACTGATGACTATACCAAACATGCTGACCTCATGAACGCTGCATCAGATTTGGTTGTAGAAGTATTTGGTGAAAAAGGAAAACACGCCAGGGCAACGGTGGGAGCCTCGTCACTCCCAGGAAATACTTCAGTCGAAATACAGGCTATATTCGAAATTGAATAGATTCCATCGGTGTCCCTGAAAAATGCTTCCCGATACGATCTAGTCAAATTAAAATCTCTATCTCCTGTGCTTTGGCGTTGATAGAGATTAATAAAATATACTTCATACGGAGACACTTATCTAATTTGATTTATAAATAAAAACCCGTACATTCAACGGAAATTAACCTCTTTCCATTATGCAAAGTAACAATTGGTTCAACCGGTTTAAATACATCCAGCGAAAAAGGGTATTTAGGTTAATTACGCTATTAACTATTTTTCATCATACAAGCTTCGCGCAAAAAGATCCTCAGCTCAGGGAAGCACTGTCTATCATGACAAAAGCATCTATTTCTGGAGATATCGAAGGTATTATAAGTCAAATATCGCCCCGCATAATTGAAAGCATGGGCGGGATAGATCAGGCAACAAAACTGACCAAGGAACTCTATTCTTCTCTTATAAAATATGGGGTTAAAATTGATTCCACGATCAATTATGTCGATATAGATGTCTCAAAAATTGATGGGATAGCCTACTGCTTTATTCCTCAGGTATTGGTAATGTCTATGCCTGAAAAAGGCAAAATGGCTATTACTTCAGCTTACTTATTAGATTTAAAAGAGGACGAAACCAAAAAATGGACTTTTATTAATTTCAATAAGATGGATCAGGAAAAGATCAATTTGTTTCTTCCTGAATTTAACGGCAAGATTTCTCTTCCTCCGGGTCTAGAAAAAAAACCTTAGTCGTGAAGAAAGAAGAGGTAACTAAAACTGTCGATCATCAAATGAAACTTATAGATGAATCTATCAAAGAAAATAAATAGTTTTAAGTCATTTCCCGTCAATCTTCGGAAATTCACTAAAACCTGCTGTGATTTTTTTGTTTCACCTCACGTCCCAATTGCTGAGGGAAAAGTCCTGTAGACTGCTCCAGAAAAATCATCTTATACTCAGCTAAAATCTGAGTATTTTTAGGATTAATATAATTCCTTCCATCGCATGATAAGAGGAATCAAAAAGACCTTTCCGCTATTGCGGAAAGGTCTTTTTAATAATCTCAATTTCGAAATGGAGGTTAATATTGCTTACCCCGAAAAGACAATTAAATTAAATTCCAGCTTCTTTATCAGTAAAAAGCTGTACTCCTGCTTTCTTTTCAATTAACTGTAGCGGATATAGTTCAGGATTATATACACCATTAAGAACCTCGTTCAAAGCGTTTTTCTTGGATTTACCGAATGTAACAATCAGAATATTTTCAGCTTTATTGATGATAGGTTCAGTCAACGTAATCCTAAACATTTCCTGCGGCTTTAGATAGTAGGCATCAACCCATTTTTCCTTTTCCTGTAAAATCTTTTCACCTGGAAACAGAGAAGCTGTGTGGCCATCATCGCCCATTCCTAAAAGGATGAAATCAAAAACACCGTCAGCTCCCAAAACATTTCTAATTTGCGCTTCGTATTCTTTAGCGTAATTTTCAGGCTCAATTCCCTCTTTATACATGGGGAAAATCTGATTTTTATTGACTGGAACTTTATTCAAAAGTACTTCCAAAGTCATCTTAAAATTACTTTTCTCATCTTCAAGAGAAACCCATCTTTCATCTACCCAAAAAAAATGGATTTTCTCCCAAATTATTTTATCGGCATATTCAGGAGAAGCTAATAAACTAAAAATAGCTTTCGGTGAAGAGCCACCACTTAACGCAACCACAAATTTATCATGCTTCTGGATTGCTTTTTTCGAAAGCTCAACAAATGTATCTGCTGCTTCTTTATATAAAGCATCCAGATTATCAAATATCGTAATATTCATTTTCTTTTAATTAGATTTTAAACCCACTGATGTCCCTGCCGCTCTACCAGTGCATCACTGTCATCAGGTCCCCAGTTTCCTGAAGCATAATTTGGGAAAGAGGGGTCTTTGGTTTTTTCCCAGGTTTCCTGAATTGTTTTTATCACATCCCAAGCTTCTTCTACCTGATCGGAGCGCATAAACAGTGTAAGGTCTCCGACAAGTGCTTCCAATAAAAGAGTTTCATAAGCTTCGGGAGTATCGGTCTGACAGGCAAAATTATCGAAAATCATTTCCACAGGTTTAAGCGCTAAGGACAAGCCTGGTTTTTTAGACATAAACTGCAATCTGATGTCCATTTGTGGCTGGATATTAATAATCAATCGGTTAGCCGACAGAAGCGAGGTGCTTTCTGAAAACATAGAATTGGGAAGTGGCTTAAACTGAATCGTTATATAAGAATGCTTTTCTTTCATCTTCTTCCCGGTACGAACATAAAAAGGAACATCTTCCCATCTTTCATTATCCAGATAAAACTTGATAGCGACAAATGTTTCGGTATTGGAATCAGGAGCAATTCCCTCCTCCTGGCGATAGCCATTTACTTTTAGCCCATTTACTTTGCCTCGTCCGTACTGTCCTCTTACCGCATAATGATCTACTTTTTCAGGAGAAATCCTACGGATGGATTTTAAAACATCAACTTTACGGTCCCTGATCTCACCCGATCCAAGTGAAGCCGGAGGTTCCATAGCAACCATACAAAGAATTTGCAAAAGATGGTTCTGAATCATATCGCGCAAAGCTCCTGTCTGCTCATAAAAACTGGCTCTTGTTTCCACTCCTACTTCTTCGGCAACCGTGATCTGCACCGATTCTATATGTCTGTGGTTCCAAAGAGGTTCAAAAATTGAATTTCCGAACCTGAATGCCAAAATATTCTGTACTGTTTCTTTACCTAAATAATGATCAATACGATAAATCTGTTCTTCCTGGAAAGTTTGTGAAAGAAGATTATTTAGCTCAATGGCAGATTCTTTATTGTGACCAAAAGGTTTTTCGATAATAATTCGATCTGTTGCAGGATCAGATGCTATTGATGTATTTTTAAGATGATTTGAAATTACCGATACAAAGTTTGGTGCAATCGACAAATAGAAAAGTCTGTTTCCTCTCATTCCGTACACCTTATCAAAATTCTCCAGTTTCTGATATAAATTCTGATAAGAGCTTTCTTCATCAAGCTGATGCTGAAAATAGCTGATGTGAGCCTGAAAACCAGCCCAATCTTCCTTGGTTACGGTCTTCCTGGAAAAACTCTCCAGATTTTCTTTAATATAAGCGCTGAATTTTTCATCCGTATTTTCGGCTCTTCCTAAAGCTAGAATATTAAAACCTTTGGGCATTCTGCCATCGATGTATAAATTGTAGAAGGCAGGAAAAAGCTTTCTTTTTGCCAAATCCCCTGTTGCACCAAAAATAACAATCGTTGTTGGATGCAGGATTGTATTGTCACTCATTGTTAGGATCTAGTTATTTGGGGTTTGCCATGAAGTATGAAAGACTCCTTCTCTGTCCGTTCTTTGGTAAGTGTGCGCACCAAAATAATCACGCTGAGCCTGAAGCAGGTTTACAGGTAAAGATGCTGTGGTGTAAGCTTCGAAATACCCTAGAGCCGACTGAATTCCTAAACTTGGAATTCCGTTTGATACAGCAAAAGCAGCTGTTTTTCTTAATGACGGAATTTTATCTTTTACAATTTCTGAAATTTCCTGATCCAATAAAATATTAGATAAGTTCTCGTACTTTGAATAAGCCAGATAAAATTTCTCCAATAAAACCGAACGGATGATACACCCACCTCTCCAGATTTTAACAACATCTTTTAACGGAATTTCAAACTGATATTCCTCAGACGCTTTTACCAATAATGACAAACCTTGAGCATAACTGATTAAAGTAGATAAATACAAAGCATCCCCCACCTCTTTGATAAACAATTCTGTATTTTCTGGAGTTTTTACTTCTTCTTTAGCATATAATTGAGAAGCTTTTGCTCGCTCATCTTTGTAAGCGGATAAAATTCTTGATGTTACGGCAATATCGATGGTTGGAATAGAAACCCCAATTTCCATAGCCTCCTGGGAGGTCCATTTTCCGGTTCCTTTTGCTCCTGCTTTATCTAAAATCTTGTCGACAAGAAAACCGTCTGTTACATCATCTTTTTGCTGGAAGATATCTCTTGTTATTTCAATAAGGAAAGAATTCATCTCGCCTTCATTCCATCTTTTGAAAACTTCATACAATTGTTCATTCGTAAGATTAGCTCCTTTTCTCAGTAAATCATATGCTTCACTGATTAATTGCATGATGGCATATTCAATACCGTTGTGAACAATTTTAACATAATTCCCAGCAGCTCCTTTCCCCATATAAGCGGTGCAGGGCTCCCCCTTTACTTTTGCTGAAATAACTTCCAGCATAGGCTTCACCAAATTGAAAACTTCCAAATCTCCCCCTGGCATAATACTCGGTCCTCTCCTGGCGCCCTGCTCTCCTCCAGAAACTCCCATTCCCATAAAATGAAGGTTTTTAGAAGCTAAATCGGCTATACGTCTCTCGGTATCTTTGAAATAAGAATTTCCCGCATCAACGACAATATCTTTTGGACTCAGCAGCGGGGTTATGCTTTCAAGAACAGCATCAACCGGTTTCCCTGCTGGTACCATCAAAATAACTTTTCGCGGACTTTCTAAATTCAATACAAATTCCTCTAGTGAAACAGTTCCAACAACCTGTGTACCTGAAGCCACTCCTTTACGAAGTTCGATTACCTTTTCTTCATCTAAATCGAATCCTACGACAGAAAAACCATTATCGGCAATGTTGTAAAGCAGATTTCTTCCCATTACACCCAGACCAATGACCCCGTAATTATACTTTTCCATTCTTACTTAAAGTTTATGTTATAAATTCAAAATTACTGAAATGCATGTCAGTAAAAAAATTATCTAAAATTTTCTTTCCATTGTGACATTTTTATCATCAACTGGAAAATGTCATTAATCAATACGGTGATAAGGGCATCGTTCAACATATAAACTATCGAGGTCCAAATTCTCTAATTTTAATTTTACTTTTGGCTATATGTAAATACATGCTAATCAGTAAACTCTTTCTTGTTCTTTCGGATGTAGTCAACCAGAATTTTTTGCAAGTTTTTAGCGTCATTAAGTTTGTAGAACTCCTCGTCAAATTTGTTTAGCGGATTGTTTTCATAAGATTTACTAAAACCTTCTACCGTACCATCCTGATCTTCGGTTATTTTCGATTTCTCCTTTTCAAATGTGCTGTTTGCCCGCTCGGTCAGATCAGCAAATTGAGTAGCGCCAACTAATTTCAGCGCTTCTGGCAACGCAGCAGCAAATTGACCGCTTGAATTAAAATAAAACTGGTTATAACCACCATTATTTACTTCTCCTTCTAATTGGCTGATCATATAAATTGCTTGTCTGGATTTGTTCCAGGACAAGACGATTTCATATTCTTTGTCATATGCCGGCGATAACTTACGAAAGAGGTTATCATAAACGACTTCCAATAACATGTCATCCGAAGTCGTATCAATAATCTGCTCGGTTAATGGATTCTGAATTGATGGCTTATTATTATTATTTTGCTTAGTATGTCCAGAACAGCCAAATAAATTTAAAATAATTATTATAATTCCAATGGTAATAGTTGGTGTTCGCATTGATTTTATCATCTTTAAATCTTTTTAGTATTCAAATATATACATTGATTTGCAAACAATTTCCTCAGTGGTATAGTTATAAAATGGTTCGACATCCTCTGTATGCACTTTTCAATTGGATTTTCTTTTACAATGAAGTACATTGCAGAAACATTGATGCGACTAAAGAATTATTTTGTAAAATTGGCTAAGTTAATTCTCTTTAAAACAATTTAATATGAAAAATTATATCATTACCGGAATATTTTTGCTTCTGTTCACAAATTTGGCGTTTCCACAATATTTCACCCTAGCTCCAACAGGTTTCGTTTCTAAAGAGAATCTAGATTATACCGTAGTGGAAGTTCCTGGCGTTAAACAGCAAGAACTTTACGATAATGTATTAAAGTCGATCAATAGCTTGTATTCCAATCCCAAAGAAGGCCTGACTTTGGTTCCCGGGCAGGCGATAACTTTAGCAGCTTACCAACAAAGAGGACTTAAAACATCAGGTATTGCTTACTATGATGTCGATTATACCTTGTCTTTTTTGTTTAAAGATGGAAAAATAAGAATCAATAGTCCAACTTTCAGTGCTCAAATTATGAATTACAACGGTACTTGGAAT
>NZ_MKWH01000002.1:0-29766 GCF_001899705.1 Sphingobacterium sp. 40-24
CCACATTACTCTTTTTTGTCATATACTTTACAATTTAGTGTAAAGCTATTTCAGGACAAGACAGTATTTTCCACGTATGATTGAGATGCCTCATCCCAATATGAAGAATTAGGAATAACAAAGCGGTCTCTGTTATAAATTCCGGTGTTATAGCCTGCGCCCGAAAAATCAAATGTACTACCACCCGCGTTATAAATATAATTACCTGTACGGTATTCTGCTTGCGTATGGAATGATAAATCTTTCCAAGTCAAATCTAAATTAAGGCCAAGTGTGTGCGTAGGCATTGCTTTACCTAATATTTTGAGTGTACCATCTGATGAAGGATATCCAGTAACAGGGTCAACGATAATTCGACCTAAATCATCACGTTTGTAATAGGTACCTCTCAATACAGGGAAATCTTCTCCAGCTACCGCGTAAGAACCGGCACCAGCACTCGACCCACTAGTATAGGCTCCCAATTGTAAAACTTCAAGTCCTTCTGCAATAGATTCAACTTTATTATTAAAATATGCATAATTTCCACCTACACTTAATTCCCAATTATCTGTACGAATTGGGATTACATTTAATTTAGTTTCAACTCCTTTACCTGTTGTTGTACCCGCATTTACAAGATAAGACCCATAACCTGTTGCTGTAGAAATTCCCGTCGGCACAACGTTATCAGTTGTGCGATTATCGTAATATGTGAAATCCCAATTGATGCGTCTTTTTGCCCAAGCAGATTCAAAACCTACCTCAAAAGAACGCGTCATTTCAGGCTTCAAACCATCTTGTACTAACTGATTACCAACAGTATGCCCTCCAATTCCATTATATGGATAACCTGCTCCTTGTGAAAATGTTGGCAAAAGACGATAAGCACCAAAGTCTGTTGATGACCCTAAATTCACTTGTCCTACTTTAGACCACGATGCTCTCACTTTTAAGAAATCTAAAGCTTTAAAATCTTTCAAACCTTCGAAGGCATCCGTTGGGATAAACGATAAGGCTGCTGACGGATAGAAGAATGAACGGTTATTTGGCTCCAAAATAGAAACCCAATCATTACGTCCTGTTACGGTCAGGAATAGGTAATCCTTATAGCCAACGTCAATTTTACCCGTTAAACCAAATGTACGTGCCAGGTAATTCGCTTGATTAGCACTTGGGTTGTTGGTACTATTACCCAAATTATAAATCTCAGGAACAGCTAAACCAGATACGCCCGCAGACATTCCAGAATATTCATTTTGAATAAATTGAAAAAGTGCAGTATAGTCAATTTTGAAGTCCCCAGTTTTATTATAGGCATGCGCTATAAAATCCGACACAATTCGAGTAGAATAATTAAATCCGTCCGTAACGCCACCTAAAATATTTTGATATTTATAGGTAGACGTTCCAGCCCAAGATTTTGTAAAATCTGAGAAGGTATATACGCCAGTCGTATTTTTATAGGATTGATTTGATGTAGTAACACCGACACGTCCCAAAACATCAAACCATTCAATTGGTTTATATCTTAATTCCAAGTTACCAATAAAATAATCATTTCTAGTCCGGCTACGATAATTATCTGCCATAAAATAAGGATTATTATAATAGGCATTGAAATAACCATCAGGGGAAGCAAATGGATTATTTTGCCAGTCTTTATAATCGGTCAATGGAATTTGGCCAGGCGTATTTAAAACTCGCTCATAAATATTTGCTGCAGCAGAAGTCGTGTTGTACCTATTTTGAGCGTAATATGTCGAGTAGGTCAAATCAAGTCCTTCCACCAATCTACGCGTTCCAGAAAGCCGTGCCGAGGCTCTATTGTATTTATCACCTGGAATTGTACCCGTTGAAGTCAAATATTGACCTGACAAACGTAATGAACTATTTTCACTCTGCGAAGAGATCGACAAGTTAGTCATATTGGTTACACCTGTATCCCAGAAACCGTCTTTTCCTTTTTTACCTGCATAGCTATACGGAATACTTTGGATGCTACCATCTTGTAATGGATCCCCAATTGGTCGAATTACGCCGTCATAAATTGGACCATATTGCTGATTTTCATGCGGGTTATAGATCTGCAAATCATTGTCAGCTCCCGATCCAAATTGCTTTTGCATCTTCGGAAGAAAGTTTACAGATTCGAATGTAGTCGTATTCTCAAGATCTATTTGGAAGCCTAGACTACCTTTACCTTTTTTAGTTGTTACGATCAAGGCCCCGTTGGCCGCTTGAGAACCATACAATGCTGCAGCATTAGCACCGTTTAGTACAGTAACATCCTCGATATCATCTGGATTTAAGTTACCCAAGATCGATGAAGGGACGATAACGTTATCAACAACGATGAGGGCTTCGTTGTTACCTGTAAGTGAGCGCATACCGCGAAGCATAACCCTAAAATTAGGATTAACCCCCGATGTAACACCTTGTACCAGTAAACCGGCAACTTTACCGGTTAAACCCGTAACGACATTGGACGGCTTTGCTTGCATTAAGTCTTCAGCCTTAATTGTAGTCTGTGCAACACCGACAGAACGACGGCTAGCAGTTAACCCTGCACCAGTCACAACGACTTCATCCAAAACAGACTCGTTGTCACTAAGTTGTATATTATACAAACTTGAACCTTGTGCAACTGTGATTGTTTTGTCTGAATAACCTACAGAACGAAAGACTAAAATTTTTCCAGTAGGAACATTAATGGAATAGTTACCGTTTGCGTCGGTTTGTGTGGCTTGGTTAGTGCCTTGAATAACAATAGTAACTCCTGGCAACCCCTCGCCATTTGTACCTGTCACTCGTCCACTAACCTTCTTTTCTTGGGCGAATGCTACCGAAGTCAGGATAGCACCACCCAATAAAAAACTGAGTAGTTTGTGTTTCATATGTTTATGTTTAATTAAGTATGTTTATTTAAATTCTTGGCAATAAAGCAGCTTGGCTAGCAAATTTTTTACTTCTCAATAATTATTATCAGCTATGTTAGTTAGTCATACATCTTTTAATCGCGCTGTTTCAGCTGTTAAAAAATGTTAAATACAAATTTATAACTTTTTTTAACTTTTGCAATGCAAGCATAACTTTGTGATAACATTTATTTTATAATAAATGTTAACAAACTCATAGACAGTCAATTAATTTCACATATATACGTAACAAAAGATAGTTTTTAGATTAACCGCTGATCATTCATTACCATATGGAAGCTTAACAAGCATGAAAAAGTCCTTCAACTGATCAAAATTGGATTATTATAACAAGTAAAAAATGTTTATACTAATTTCATTTAACAACAAAATATTAAGCTATAAAATCGTTAAAACGATAAAAGAGATCAGCGTTAGTAAACTGAACGCTCCATTAATTCGAAATTAAATCTCACAGGGACTGTAAAACGCACTCGCACTGGCATTCCTTTTAGGTAAGCAGGAGTCCATTTACTTAACCGTTGCATTGCCTCAATCATCATCCTTTTGATACTTAAATCATAATCTCCCTCAATTTCATAATCTTCAGTAGCACCAGACTTATTAACGACGAAACTGACAAGTATGGTTTTCTTTTTATATTTCTCAAAAAATTCTGAGGGAAACTGAACTTTACGCATAACCAATCCAATATCAGCCATTAGATTACCATGATATTTGGGTTCTTGCTTCATGGTCTTGGTAGTATACATATTAATTTTTCCATCGGGCAAATAGCGCTTCCCATTTATTAATATATCTTCTTTATAAAATTCTTCATATTTTGAATGATCCCAACCAGTCCAAATCCCTTCTCGTTTATCATTAACTAATTCACCTTCGATATATTGACCATTTTTATAGTCAAATCTAAAAAAGCCATTTCCTTTCCGAAGTAGCATATTTCCTACCGAATCCAAATACAGCAAATAATGAGGGAAATTGGACTTAGCCTCTGTTTTATTGGGTTCATAATAGACCAAAGCTTTTAATTTTCCATTTGGGTGATAATAAAATGCAGTATCAATCAAATAGGATAGTTCATCATAAAGTTCCACAGATTCGACCTTTCCATTAGGAAAATAAGACACGGTCTCGCCACAATACTTTAATGTTTTTCCATCATAATTTAAACTATGTCCATAAAACTTTGGAAGATTAGTATCGGTATAAAAGGCTTGTACACGATAGATTCTTCTTGGCTCATTTGCAACAGGATAAACTTGTCTATAATAATAAGATTTGTCTTTTGTTGCCAAGAAATCATCTTCTGGGTCCAAAAAACGAATAACTGTATCCTTTGAATTGCCAATATGATTAATCTGACCGTCGGTATTTATCTTTATTTCTTGTGCAAAGACTCGATAAGAACTCCATACTAACAGAAGAAAGATCAACTTTTTCATAAATTAAATTGGTCACTAAATGGTAGACAAATATACCATTATTATCTTAACATTTCCATCCGATAAGCCAACAACAAAGCCAATCTTTAGACTTGCTTCAGCATCAATAAAGCCCCCCTATTCGCTGTAATATAATACTATAAGTATACTGCATCTATACTTCAACTATAGTATAAATGTGCTTATTTGACAGATCAAACTTGCTCATAAAACATAATTGTATTTAGCAGCCTACTTACCGCTTAGAGAAGCAAAAAATTTTTTAGAAGACGGATTGCATCTTGTACCGATGTATTACAATCGTATCGGGATGGTATAACTTATTGCCACAGGCTCTCCTTGCAATCTCCCTGGTTTCCATGGACCAACACTTTGAATAGCTGTTGTAATTTTTTCTTTAACCCCACTAGGAATATCATTGTCATATTTAAAATCACTGAGCTTACCATCTTTGTTGACTACAAATCGTACATTAATTATGGAAGACTTCAATTGAGCAATTAAATGGTCTGGTAGGTCTATCTGCCGAGAAATAGCTTTCATAAATTGGTCCATTTTAAGCGAAGGAATAGGAGCTGACTCCCTTGTATCAGCATCGTATGAAATCACCTCGCCATTGGCACGAAATCTTTTTCCGTTTTGAAGAACGCCAGCTAAATAGTGCTCCTCATAACGGCTCTCCATATTCCAGCCCACCCAATTCCCTTCTCTTTCATTATCTTTTAGCTCACCTTCTATATGGTCACCATTGTCATAATCGAAGTGAATAAATCCATTTCCTCGCTTCAAAAGATAATTTCCCAAAGAATCCAAATACAATAGGTAATATGGTTTGGTTATAGGAGTGCCAGTAAATGGATTTTGACCTGATTGCACTTGGGTAACCAACATTTTCAGCTTGCCCGTGGGATAGTAATAATAAGATGAATCAATAGCTGAACCATTGGTATCGAATTTCTCCAAGCTTTTCAACTGTCCATTCGGATGGTAGGTAGTCGATTCGCCAACATACTTCCAGCCAAAGCCCCCAACTACGCTATCACGGCTATAAGCGAAAGATTTCATGGAATCAGTTGCTGTATAATAGCTAACTATATTAAAAAATCTATTCGATTCATCCCCAACAGGAACAATACATTCATAAGAGTGAGACGCAAGTTTTGTCTTAACTGCATTTCCTGATTTATCAAAGTAATTCACTATCGTATCGTTAATAAACACTTTCCCCCTTGCTTTAGAAGAAAAAGCCTCCGTATTAGCTCCTATAAAAACAAGCACAATTAAAACTAAAATCGATCTTTTCATAAAATATACCAGCGTTAATAAGGACGAAAATACAGCTTTTTCCATAATATAATACCAAAATAAAAGCGGCAATTTCTTTCGAAATTGCCGCTTTTATAAGCATATAAATCTAAGAGATTACTTAACGTCCCACCACACCGGTGTATAGATTACCACGTTACCTGGATAATTTACATTCGAAGTCGCTTCACTGTTGGCGTAAGGCATACGCAATGGCATTCTTCCTGCACCTAAAGTCGATGCGATAGAAGTCGTAAAGAAAGTTGGATAGCCTGTTCTTCTCCACTCAGTCCATGATTCAAAACCTTGGAAACCACACATCGCATAATATTTCTGTGTAATGATAGCTTTGACTTTTGCTTCAACATCACCTGCGAATTTCGCATCTGGTGCTTCCGCTATGTATTTAGCCGCATCATTAGCATTACCCGTAGCTGTAAAACTTGTTATAATACCAGATTCAAACAATGCTTTCGCATCACCTGTTCCCCAACCTTTCACTGCAGCCTCAGCTTGCAAGAATTTGCTTTCTGCAGCTGAAAATAATTTCACAGGCGCGGTTGCTGATGTAGGATCAACAGCACGACCACCAACAAGAGGTGAAGGAGAAGAAACTAATTTTGCTGAATTTGCATTAAAATCACCTTGAAGGATAAATGCAATTGTATCTTGTCCGCTCACTTTATTGAAGAAAGAAAATCTTCTTGGATCACTGTTCTTTACGAATGCTTGAACCACAGTTCCGCTCGCCACAACATTTTGTGTTTTACCTAAACCTACCATCTCATTGTAGAATGGGTTCTCGTTACCACCTGTCGTTGTGTAAGTTATTGAAGCGTCTTGATCTAAAAATTTGGCATTTTTTGCGTAAAGTGCTTTAATACCTGCTGCAGCTTTATTCGCATCCACATTTGAAATGCGCAAATACGCTCTCAATTTCAATGTATTTGCAAAAGCTTTCCATTTATCTAGGTCGCCGTTGAAAATCATATCCTGGGTCGAAACAGGAACAGCTTGTGGCGTTGCCAATAAAGCCAAGCCTTTATCAATATAATTGAATACTGAATCGTATACAACAGCTTGAGCTTCGTATTTAGGATTAAGATTTCCGTTCGCTTTTAATGCCTCTGACAATGGAATATCTCCAAAAGCATCTGTTGCTACTTGAAATGTATAAGCCTTTAATAAGTAAGCAATACCTTTATAATTATCGTTCGCCGCTACATTTGAATTAATGATCAATTCCGCATTGTTCAATGCGCTACGGTACAAAATCAACCACGATCTATCCATGGCTGTATTCAATACTTGATATCTGTCGATAGAACGATATTGAGAAGATGTAGGATTTTGCGTCCAATATTGTCCCCAGATATTACCATATACCTGAAAACCGTTCCCTACAACTTGGCTGATCGCAGCTTCTACTGTAGGTAGTAATAAACTAGGAGTAGCTGTTTCTGGATTGTTTGGGTTTTCATTCACATCCAAAAATTTATTACAGCTAGTCAACCCTAGTGTGCCAACTAAAGCTAAAACTAAAAGCTTCTTAGCATTTTTAAAATTTATAGTTTTCATACTTTACTTGCTCTTAAAATGAAACTTTAACATTGATACCATAATTTCGTAATGAAGGTTGAGCTGTAAAGTCAAAACCTTGTGCATTACCAGCACCAGATGAATTCACCTCTGGATCAGCGTATTTATTTTCGCTTGGCGTCCAAATAAACAGGTTATTTCCAAACACTCCGATAGAAGCCGCTCCAAATGGTGTGTTTTTCAACATGTTTTTTGAGAATTTATACGTGAATGTAAGGTTACGCAATTTGATATATGTCGCATCAACAACATTTACCCCCGCTTCCATATTTGGATAATAATCGATCTTATCATAAGTCGCAGATGTATTAACGACTGAATTTCCTGAAGCGTCCAAATAAACAGAATTTGGGAAAATCTGACCTATACGATCGCCACCTGACTCAGCTGAGGTACCAACAAATCCCATGATGTCTTTTGTTCTAGAGTAGAACACACCACCTTGTTTCGTATCAAATAACGCGCTCATTGACCAGTTTTTATAGCTCAAACTTGTACCCAATGAAGCTTGGAAATCTGGATTATACGTACCTAAATATTCTGGTTTAGAAGAAGCAATGGGTAAGCCTGTTTTTTGATCAACAATAGTACGGCCTTGTGCATCTGTCGCATTTGTAACACCATAAAACTCTCCATAAGGGCGTCCTACGGCAGCTACGATACTCATTCCCGAGAAGCCTCCAACTGATACTTGTTGTACTCCATCCATCAATTCAACAACTTTACTGTTGTTCTTAGTGAATGTTCCAAACAATTCCCATGTCAAGTTTTCTGTTTTCACAGGAGTTCCTCTTAATGTTAATTCCACACCATTATTTTGGACCTTACCTGCATTTACCAAACTGAGCCCGTACCCCGTAGAAAGTGGAATAGGAATGCTTAATATTTGATTTTTCGAATTGTTCTTGTAGTAAGTAAAATCAGCAGATAAACGATTATTGAAGAAGCCCAATTCAGTTCCAACCTCAAACGAAGTTGTGATCTCAGGCTTTAAGTTCAAATTTCCGATAGTATTACCCGACATTAATGCGGATACGTTTCCGAAAGGGAAAGTAGTAGAACCGAACCCTCCAGCAATTGTACTTCTAGAAAAAGTTGAAATCAATTGATAAGGATCTGTATCAGAACCCACTTGCGCCCAGTTAGCGCGGATTTTTGCATAACTGAACTTACTCTTCAATTCAGGAGAGAACAATTCCGATGCAACAAATGATCCACTTACACTTGGATAGAAAAATGAATTATTTTTCTTTGGCAAAGTAGATGACCAATCGTTACGTGCTGTAGCTTGTAAATAAGCGATGTTTTTATAAGAGACGTTCAAATCACCATAAACACCTACTAAACGACGGTTTGACCAAGTATCTTCAATCAGATCCAAAGGACCATTCGAGTTTGCAAGATTATACCATCCCGGAACAACAAGTCCACCACTTGAATTTGTTGCAGTACTATTGGAAGTAGTTTTGCGTTGGCGGATATTATTACCAATCATAAATGAAGCGTCCCAATCGTCGTTAAACTTATGAGTAGCGGTTGCCATGAAATCATGGACAATTTCATTCACGTTAAATTGATCAATACGGTATTGTCCTGGATCAGTTTGAATATTTCCTTCAGAATAATTACCCGAGGTATTATCTATCGGCAAATAGCTATATTTCGGAGATTCAGAACGTCTACGGTCGCTATAATTATCTAAACCTACACGTTCTTGGAATGTTAACCATTCGGTCGGTTTATAATTTACATTGAAGTTCCCCATGATACGGTTCACATCATTATAATTGTTATAGTTAGCCAATACCCAATATGGGTTCATGGTATAAGCACCGTAATAACCATATACGTCATTATGAGCTACACCATTTTCATCCGTATAACCATATCCATTATAGGGATTAGACAAATCTTTTAAACCAACAACATCAATATCTCTCGGCGTTTGTAATAAGTTGTTATAAACAGAACCACCGCCTTGACCACCACCAACATTGTTACTATTGATTCTGCTATAGTTTACCGCAATACCTGCACTAAATTTATTCGAAAACTCCGTCGTTCCATTGAATCGAACACCGTATTTGTTGTAGTTGTCTTTTTTACTAGGATAAACGCCATTTGAATTCAAAGCATTCAATCCAAGATAAAAAGTTGATTTATCCGAGCCACCAGAAAAGCTTAAATTGTTGTCAGAAGCAATACCAAGGTCAAAGAAATCACGTACGTTGTCTTTCACAGCAGAATATGCTTTTTTCTGACGAACGCCATTTACTGCTTGTCCCCATTCTTGTACCTCTCCAGTGAATGGTGCTCCCCAAGACCAGTTTTCTTTCGGATCGTTTGTATAAATCAAATCACCTGCTTTATTGTAGCCAGATGCACCTTGCCCATATTGATTTTGAAATTCTGGCAATTTCAAAATTGATGACAATGTGTTCGTCGAGCTAAATGTGATTTCATTTTTTGCTCCTTTTTTACCACTCTTCGTTGTAATGATTAATGCACCATTGGATGCTCTTGACCCATACAATGCAGCAGCAGCAGGTCCTTTCAGAACGGTTACAGAAGCAATATCATCTGGATTAATATCGTTACCACGGTTACCAAAATCTACACTTGATAAATCACTGGCTCCCCCCATTTTACTTGTGTTATCAATCGGAGTACCATCAACAACGATCAACGCTTGATTATTACCTGAAATAGATGAACCACCACGCAATACGACACGAGATGAACTACCTGGCGAATTAGATGTAGAGGTAATGTTTACCCCCGCTACTTTACCAGCTAAAGAGTTGATCGCGCTCGAATTACGGCCTTCTGTCAATTCATCGCTCTTAATTGTAGGCGCAGAATATCCCAAAGAACGTTTTTCTCTCTTAATTGCATTTGCTGTAACAACAACTTCTTCCAAAGCATTGTCATGATTTACTAGAGAGACATTGAATACAGAACTGTTATTGTTAACAATAATAGTTTTATCATCAAAACCAACGGAACGGAATACGACAACCTTACCTGCCGGTACATTCAATGAATAATTACCATCAGTATCAGTCTGCGTTGCCTGATTAGTTCCTTGTACAACTACTGTCACCCCTGGTATTGCTTTACCGTCAGCAGATGTAACACGACCACTAATCTTCTTTTCTTGAGCGAATGCAACCGAAGTCAGAATCATACCGCCAACAAGAAAACTTAGTAATGTTTGTTTCATGTTTTAGTTAGTTAATTTTATTATTTTTTCTAATCCTATATATTGATATAAATTATATCCGTTATCATAACCGTCTAAACATAAATTGCCTAGACAATAAACAGCAAAAACATAACATGCTATTGCAGTTTATTCAGTAACAGTTGAAAATATTTTTGGAAAAGCGGGCCCCAGGTAGATGCAGGGTCAGTCCTTAGATAAATATCCAGCTGTAAAATTTGCTCTTTTCAGCATTTACAGTAAATAATAGTTAGTGCGATTTTTATTAGCGGTGTCAAATATAGAAAGCCAAAGTTGCTTTTACAAGTTTTTTAACATAATCTCCAGAAAACAGGAAATACCGCAATAATAAGTTCACAATTTTACAAATTGTTACAAAAGAATCATTTTAGAATAAAAACTCTTCAAACAATTTTCAAACAGAATTTTATACGGAATGAGCCATAATTAACAAAACATTAACAATGTTATAAGAAAACGTTAACATGTTATTCTATTATTTTTCTGTATTAAAACACAAGTAATTTATAATGATTCTAAACACTTTAAAATCGAATTATAACAAAAAAAAGACGCCCTACCTTCTCAGGCTGAGCGTCTTTCACTGTGATGTTAAATAAGTGCAAAAGCAACTTATTTATTGATATTTAATCGATATACTCAAATTTAGTGTACGGCACCAAAACTGCAGGAATCTTAATTCCTTTTTCCGTTTGATTATTCTCCAATATCGCTGCGACAATACGTGGTAAAGCTAACGCCGAACCGTTCAAGGTATGTGCCAGTTGCATCTTGCCATCAGTATTTTTAAAACGGACTTTCAAACGATTCGCTTGATAAGTTTCAAAATTGGAAACGGAAGATACCTCTAACCAACGTTTCTGAGCAGAACTATACACTTCCATGTCATAAGTCAATGCAGAAGTAAAACTCATATCTCCACCGCAAAGGCGCAGTACACGGTAAGGCAGCTCTAATTTCTGCAACAGTCCTTGTACGTATAAACTCATTTCTTCCAGCACTTCATAGGACTTTTCAGGATGTACAAGCTGCACCGTCTCCACTTTATCAAATTGGTGCAACCGATTTAATCCACGTACATGTGCCCCGTATGAACCTGCTTCACGACGGAAACATGGTGTATAAGCACAATGTTTGATCGGAAACTGTCCTTCTTTCACAATCTCGTCTCTATAAATGTTGGTGACCGGAACTTCAGCTGTAGGGATCAAATACAGATTGTCGTTACCCACATAGTACATCTGTCCCTCTTTATCCGGTAATTGTCCCGTAGCAAATGCAGAATCTTCATTGACCAAGATAGGCACCTGTACTTCTTCGTATCCTTCTTCTGCTGCCTGATCCAAAAAGAAATTGATCAATGCCCGTTGCAATTTAGCGCCTTTACCTTTATAGATAGGAAAACCTGCACCGGCAACTTTTACGCCAAGCTCTAAATCAACAATATCATATTTGTTCAACAATTCCCAATGCGGCAATGCATCCTCCGACAAAGCCGGGATTTCGCCATGGCTCAAAACAACTTCGTTGTCCTCAGCACTTACACCTGCTGGAACGGATTGATGCGGTAAATTAGGTAATTGTACGATCTTCTCATTCAATGCTGCTTCAATTGTTCCCAATTGATCCAAAAGTTGCTTCACTTGCTCCTTATATCCCGAAGATTTGGATTTAACGGTTTCAGCTTCTTCTTTTTTACCTTGGCGCATCAGATCTCCAATCTGTTTTGCTGCCGCATTAGCCTCTGCCGAAAGTGCGTCAGATTCCGATTGGATCTTACGACGCTCTTCATCTAAACTGATGATTTCGTCGACCAATCCAATTTCCTTGAAATGCTTGACAGCCAATCTTTCGATTACCGTATCCCTGTTCTCACGGATATAATTTAATTGCAACATAATATAAATGTGTTATTTAAAATAGTGAACAAACTTAGATAAATTTGCCTTTATTTACAAGCAATTTTATTCCTAAACCACCATCAAAAAGGCTTTTTGACTACTTTACGGCGCTCTATTTTCATTACACCGCATCGGCTAACATCCATCAGCCCATGGAAGACCAATCTTCCATGAAACCGATGTTTATAACCCATGATCCATAGAAAGAGCGTATCCATTAGACGCCTAATCGATACGCTCTATAATTCGATCTATATTCAAAGCCCTGTGCTGAGATTCAATCTGATGAACTCATGTGATGCGCATTTGCTAAGCAATGTTTACCTCATCGCATAAATAAACATCCTGAATGGCATGTAATAATGCGACACCTTCATTCATTGGCTTTTGAAAAGCCTTACGACCAGATATCAACCCTGTGCCACCTGCACGCTTGTTGATAACCGCAGTTTTTACAGCTTCCTGGATATCATTCTGTCCCGAAGCTCCGCCAGAATTGATCAAGCCTGCCCTGCCGGCAAAGCAATTAAGCACCTGGTAGCGGCACAAATCAATAGGATGATCGGAAGAAAGTTGGGTATACATGCGTTCATCCAGCTTTCCATAACTACTTTTACCCATATTCAGCGCTTTAAAGCCGCCGTTCAATTCGGGTAGTTTTTGCTTAATAATATCTGCTTTGATCGTTACGCCCAAATGATTAGCCTGTCCGGTCAGATCTGCTGCTAAATGATAATCTTTATCCCCGACTTTAAAAGCCGAGTTGCGCAGATAACACCATAATACCGTCGCCATTCCCAAGGAATGGGCTTCTTCAAATGCTTTTGCTACCTCTATAATCTGGCGGTCGGATTCCTCAGACCCAAAGTAAATCGTTGCCCCTACAGCAACAGCCCCCATATTCCAGGCCTCGCGAATTGTTCCGTACAAGATTTGATCGGCTCGATTAGGATAGGTCAATAGTTCATTATGATTTATTTTAACCAAAAACGGAATCTTATGTGCATACTTTCGGGCAACAGCGCCCAAAACACCGAAGGTAGAAGCCACGGCATTACAATTTCCCTCTAAGGCTAGCTTGACGATATTTTCCGGATCAAAATACTGTGGATTTGGCGCAAAGGAAGCTCCTGCACTGTGTTCGATTCCCTGATCAACAGGCAGTATCGAAAGATAACCGGTATTGGCTAATCGACCCGTTCCAAAAAGTTGCCCCAAACTCCGCAAGACCTGAGGACTACGGTCACTCGAACTATATACTTGGTCAATAAATGCTGCTTGTGGAAGATGAAGCATTGTTTTGGAAACTGCGGGTTGATCAAATTCTAACAAATAACTCGCTTCAGCACCCAGATGTGCCTGTATTTTTTCAATGTATTGCATAATTTATTTAAAATAAAGTGATGGAGTTTACCATAATCTTTAAAATAAAACTCCAAAAAGCACAGAATGTTTTAGCGCATATTATATAGTAAAAAAAACTTAACTTTGACCATGTTATATTTAGTTCCAACACCTATTGGCAATCTGGAGGACATGACGTTTCGTGCGATCAATGTCCTGAAAGAAGTGGACCTCATCTTAGCAGAGGATACCAGGACCAGTGCTCCGCTTTTAAAACATTTTGGAATCGACAAAAAAGTATTTGCGCATCATCAGCACAATGAACATAAAGCGGTATCTGAAATCATTAAATTTCTGAAAGAAGGGCAAAACATTGCTTTAATTTCGGACGCAGGGACACCGGCGATCTCAGATCCGGGTTTTTTACTGGTACGTGAGGCCATCAAAGAAGGGCTCGAAGTACAGTGCCTACCAGGTGCAACAGCATTCGTACCCGCGCTTGTCAATTCGGGGCTTCCCAACGACCGTTTTTGCTTTGAAGGCTTTCTACCCGTAAAAAAGGGAAGACAAACACGCTTAAAAGCGTTGGCAGAAGAAAAAAGAACAATGATCTTCTACGAGTCACCACATCGTATTCTCAAAACCATCGAAGAATTTATCACCGTTTTTGGACCAGAAAGACAGGCGTCGATATCACGTGAGTTGAGCAAACTCTATGAAGAAAATGTTCGGGGAACATTAACTGATTTAAAATTACACTTTGAAAACAATCCGATTAAAGGAGAATTTGTATTTTGTGTAGCAGGATTGGAATAAATTTTGACAATCTTTAGGTATTAAAAAGTATTTGACATGAACATGGAACAATTTGCACAGGATGGGCAGGACATAAAAATCATTGAAAAATTGGTGACTAAAGTCCAAGATATGCTTACTCCAGGAGAAAAAATAGATTATATCGCAGTTCAAAAGAAACCTGCTGTAACCATTTTACCGGATAGTATCACGATTAGTAATAAACGCATTTTTATGTGCGAATTTACCAAACTGGGCTTGGCCACTGATTTTGAAATCTTCGGCTGGCAAGACATCAAGGATATTGCTTTTAAGGAAGAAATATTTGGTTCAAAAGTGACTGTTATCCCTTTTACAGGAGAAAATCTGAGCATAGATTATATCCCGAAAGTTCAGGCTAGGAAATTGTATCAATATATTAAAGCCGCCCTTGAAAACTATAAAAAAGCGGAATTGGCGGCCGAAAAAGAAAAAATAGTCATTGCTCCAACAGTTGCGAAGGAAGTGATTATCGAACGACCAGAAAATAATGCCCCGCTTCAGCCAGCAGTTACGGCTCCGGCGGCACCTCAACCTGTTGTATCGGCGCCAGTAACTCCGCCAGCGCCAACGGTACCAAACATCCCGCCCGCTCCACCCGTTAAAGAAGAGGAAGATGATGAAATTACCTTAAAGCTCAAAAAATTAAAAACACTCTTCGACAAACAATTGATTACCCAAGAGGAATACGAGAGTAAAAAGAGAGAAGTTTTATCCAGTTTATAATCATAAATGGGAGAAAATATAGCGTGAAAAACAACTATTTACTGGCACTTTTAAGTGCCTTTTTATTGTGGTTGGGCTGGCCACCAATCCCCTATTCCAGTCCATTGTTATTTATTGGGTTTGTTCCACTACTCATTGCAGTGGAAAATATTATCCGGAGTGAAACATTCAAAAAGAAAGGCCTCAACATATTTCTTACTGCAGGACTCACCGCAGTTGTCTGGAATACGGCCTCTATTTATTGGGTATACAACTCCATTTCGGCAGTTATGCCGCCTTTTGCAGCTGTTATCATCAGTCTGATCCCTTTTTGCCTTGGCGCCGCTTTAATGGCGCTAGCTTTCAGGCTTTATGGGCAATTACGACGTAAAACGAACATCCTGTTATCCCTTTTCGGATTAATGGGATTCTGGATAAGCTATGAATTTCTACACGAATCCTGGGATTTAGCCTTTCCTTGGATGACTTTGGGCAACGGTTTCGCTAGTTTTCATCAATTGATCCAATGGTATGACATCACAGGGGTCTATGGCGGAACAATATGGATCTGGCTGGTCAATATCTTAGTATTTACACTCTACCTCAATCGAAAAGGACTTTATCCGATCAAACGTAAGATTGTACCAATTGCTTCTTTGGCTGCAGTCTTATTAATTCCCAGTACCTACTCGCTGGTACGTTACTTCAACTACGAAGAACATCAGAATCCGGCACAGATTGTCGTTGTACAACCGAATATCGACCCTTATATTAAATTCAATTTAAGTCCTGAAGAACAATTAAATACCTTATTCTCTTTATCAAATTCGGTCGCCAAACCCAATACAGAGTTTTTTATCTGGCCTGAAACTGCGCTTTCACAGAACGGCGATTTTGATGAGGAAAACTTTAGGGAAACTTATTCTTACCAGCGCATTTTAAAATTTTTAGATCAATATAAAAATGGCAATGTACTTTCAGGTATTGAAAGTTATCAGCTTTACAACTATACAAAAACACCTACTGCGCGTGAAATAGCTCCTAATGTATATCAGGATAATTTCAATGCCGCAACATTGATCGATTATTCCTCCAAACTTCAGTTTTACCATAAGTCCAAACTCGTTCCGGGCGTAGAGCAAATGCCTTTTGGAGCAGCGATGAACTTCCTGAAACCTCTATTTAAAGCATTCGGTGGTACGACGGGTGGCTACGGAAAACAGGCTGAACCTTCGGTATTCTATGCCCAGAGCGGTATTGGTGCCGCACCCGTTATCTGCTATGAATCCATCTGGGGCAATTATGTTTCCAAATACGTCAAAAAAGGCGCTCAGTTTATTGCTATTATCACTAATGATGGCTGGTGGGGCAATACTTCGGGTAAAGACCAGCATTTACAGTATGCCAAACTGCGTGCGATTGAAAACAGGCGCTGGGTTGCCCGATCGGCAAATACAGGGATTTCAGGCTTTATCAATCAACGTGGTGATATTGTACAACAGACTAAATGGTGGCAGCCTGCGGCCCTAAATCAGGAAATCAATTTAAATGAAGAAATTACGTTCTACACGCAAGCAGGTGATATCGCTGCCTATTTGGGTTTGGTGCTCGCACTAGGAGGAATTGTGATACTCATCGTGGTCAGACCAAAAAAGAACTTGTCAAAATAGAAAAGTAGCGCCAAACTGAAGTAATAGATTGGCGCTATTTTTTTCATCAGAACGGAAAAATACTCATCTTATTCCTTTCCAGGCAAAAGAGCCTAATTCTGATGAGACCCGCTACGCCAGCACTGTCAGCTACAATTAGGAAAATAAAATGATAAAAATAAGTCATTTAATACCTCTAATTTACTTGAGAGATTTGTAATTTTGCAGCATGCAAGTATATTTTGATAATGCAGCGACTACAGCCTTAGATCCTGAAGTAATAAAAGTAATGGTCGATGTGATGGACAATAACTTTGGAAATCCATCTTCTATCCATAGTCACGGACGACAAGTAAAAACAATTGTAGAAAAAGCACGTAAAACGATCGCCAATCTACTTCATGTATCTCCAGCAGAGATCTTCTTCACATCGGGTGGAACCGAGGCGGACAATATGGCCATCGTTCGGTCAATCGCCGACTTTGGAATAACCCATGCCATCACCTCACCTATTGAGCACCATGCGGTATTGCATACGTTAGAGGAGTTGGAGAAAGCCGGTAAGGTGCACCTCGACTTATTGGAAGTTGACGAAAAAGGTAATTTAAATCTCAACCAGCTGGAAGAACTTTTAAGTACCAATCCGCGTACGTTCGTTTCCATTATGCATGCCAATAATGAGATCGGAAATCTCAACGATATTCAACGTATCTCCGAGTTATGCCAAAAGTATAATGCGATATTCCATTCGGACACTGTACAGACCATGGGGCATTATCCACATGATCTTGGTAGCCTCAAAATAGATTTTATAACAGGGGCTGCCCATAAATTCCATGGCCCGAAAGGAGTTGGTTTTCTTTACATCAATGCGAATAACAAGATTAAACCGTTAATCTATGGTGGAGCACAAGAGCGCAACATGCGTGGTGGAACAGAAAATGTCTATGGAATAGCGGGTCTTGCCAAAGCTTTAGAACTTGCCTATGAGCACATGGAAGAACACCACGCTTATATTCAAGGACTCAAATCTTATATGATCGACGAGTTGCAAAAAGCAATCCCAGAGATTGATTTTAATGGTGTTATAGAACCCGAGAAATCACTTTATACCGTACTGAATGTTTCTTTCCCTTGCAGTGACCTGGCCGACATGCTTTTATTCAACCTGGATATTGCAGGAATCTCTTGCTCTGGTGGCAGTGCCTGTAGCTCAGGAACAGATATAGGCTCGCATGTATTGGGTGCAATCAAATCAAGCTCGGAGCGACCTTCAGTTCGTTTTTCTTTCTGTAAGCATAATACAAAGGAAGAAGTTGACTTCGTCGTAGCAACGTTGAAAGAACTTTGTACAAAGAACAAATAACATTTCCAGATATAGCTTCAAGGATGACCCGCAAGTGAAGAAAAAAATCTCAAGCTTGTAGCAAGAAGAACTTATTCGATAGCCGAAAACAGCTATACATCCAAAAACATAAAAAAGCCGAAAGTATACTTTCGGCTTTTTTATGTGTTAATATGCCCCTTAGGCTATATATCAATTTTTTGTCAAGACATAATATTTGGAAATATCACCCGTAATATCATTTCCGGAAAGATCCAGCTGGCTGAGTATCCGATTTCCTAATTTGAACTTATAGTCGACGCCGTCCAATGTAATGATGTTGCCATCCAATTTCCATTTGCCTTCACGCATAAATACATCATCACTTTTATTAAGGTATTTAGATGAATATTGGTAGGTGTTGTCTGCATGCAATGAAATAAGTGTTTCTATACCATCACAATCCGCACAGGGCATGACACCTCTATATTCACCAATCACTACTTCCGCCTTATCCCTACCTTTTAGGTCCTGTAAATTATCTTTATAGACCGCAACACTTTGTTTGGGATTATCACATCCCACCATTCCAATTGTCAACAACAAACCCACAATCCAAATAAACCTTTTCATCTCATTCCAAATTCAAAAAAATCAGCATCTAACAGTTACACCAATAAATTCATAACAAATTAAATACCAAAAATTTAGAAAAGATTAAAAATCATCTTCATCATCGTCTGTCAAGAATGATAATGCACCTTGTAACTCTCCCAAAGCATGGAAATTACGTGTCTTGCGAGCGATCTCAATTCCGGATTTATAGGTATCAATCGCGGACTGCTGTCTATTCAATTTTTCGTACAATTTACCCAAATGATAATACGTTCCAACATAATCTGGGTTCGTATGTACTAAATTCTCAAATCTTAACATGGCCTCTTGTTCATCTTCCTGCTTGAGATATTCAGCTGCAATCGCATATTTTAAAAATGGATCTTCGGGGCTCTCCTTCAAAAATTCATTCAGTTGATCCAATCGTGTCGACATATCTTTTTTTATTTCAAACTTAGACAAATTGCATTTTATATGCAATTTAATTCTGTATCCACTAAAACAATTCCCCGTCTCTCCATATCACACGAAAGGTTTTTATAAACAGGAACCCCGAATGAGCTGTGATGCTTTATGAAATTACTATGCTAGCATATAAAATGACAATTTACTGACGTAATAAATCTATTGTCAAGAACCGGCTATTTAAAATAAAAAATTACAAAAAAGACAACAAAACACCTCAATATTATATCACATCAAAAAAAATACAAGAAAACAACTGGTAAAATTACAAATTCATCAAAATCTCAAGACAACTTTTTAAAAGCATTTAAAACGCCTTAGCACTTTTTAATTGAAAGAAAATATGGTAAGTTTGAGTAAAACCAATCGTATATGAAAATATTAGTTTGTATAAGTAATGTCCCTGACACTACATCCAAAATCACTTTTACAAATGACAACACTGCATTTAATACAGCTGGTGTACAATTCATTATAAACCCTTATGATGAAATTGCTTTATCCAAAGCAGTTGAGTTGGCCGAAGGTGGAAAAGGAACCGTAACTGTCATCAATGTGGGCGATGCATCGACTGATGCAACCATTCGAAAAGCATTGGCAATTGGTGCAGACAATGCTGTACGGATTAACGCCGTTCCGCGCGATGCTTGGTTTGTTGCGAATCAGATAGCACAATATGCCAAAGACAATGCATTTGATTTGATCTTAACCGGCCGCGAATCAATCGACTATAACGGTGCTCAAGTGGGAGCAATCGTAGGAGAACTGCTGCATATCCCTTCTGTTTCCATTGCCAAAAAAGTTGACATTGCGGGCGACGCAGTCACAGTTGAGCGCGAGATTGAAGGTGGAAAAGAAGTATTGACAGCAAAGCTACCCATCGTCATTGGCACTGCCGAAGGTGTTGCCGAACCTAAAATACCGAATATGCGTGGTATTATGAGCGCACGGACCAAACCATTGGATGTGCTGGAACCTTCCGCAATAGACGTTCTTGAACACATTGTCAGCTATGAGACGCCTGCACCACGGGGTACGGTCAAACTTGTTTACGCTGCCGAGGTAGAAAAATTAGTTTCTCTTCTTCACGACGAAGCTAAAGTTATTTAATCTTTAAACGCTAAAACACTATGTCTATACTCGTATATGTAGAAAATACTGATGGAAAATTCAAAAAATCAGCTTTTGAAGTTGTTTCTTATGCAAAATCCATCGCCGATAACATACAGACTGATCTTGTGGCTATTTCAATCGGAAATGTCGCTGAAGACGAACTTGCTGGTTTGGGTAAGTACGGTGCTTCCAAAGTATTAAATGTCAATAATGAACAACTTGCTTCTTTTGTAAACCAAGCGTATGCAAGCATCATTGCTGAAGCCGTAAAAAGTACCGGTTCAAAAATACTTGTGCTGTCCAACTCATTCTCAGGTAAGGGACTCGCTCCACGTATTGCAGCCAAATTGGAGGCTGGTCTGGCCGATGGCGCACTCGAATTGCCGACCATTAATGGCGACAAATTGACTGTAAAAAAAACAGCGTTCTCCAATAAGGCTTTCGCTACGCTCGAACTAACCTCTGATATAAAAGTCATCGCACTTAGTCCAAATGCATATGAAACAAAAGAGACCGGTGGTAGCGCAAATGTCGAAACTTTTGCTCCGAATATTGACCAAACAGATTTTACAACTATGGTCAAAGAGATTGTTCGTGCAACAGACAAAATATCCCTACCGGAAGCTGAAATCGTCGTCTCTGCCGGCCGTGGTCTAAAAGGACCTGAAAATTGGGGGATAATTGAAGAACTCGCCGATGTGCTTGGCGCGGCTACAGCCTGTTCAAAACCAGTATCCGATGCTGGCTGGCGCCCGCATTCGGAGCACGTAGGCCAGACAGGTATCGTAGTGAGTCCCAATCTCTATATCGCAATCGGTATCTCCGGAGCAATCCAGCATTTGGCTGGAGTAAGCTCATCCAAAACAATCGTTGTCATCAATAAAGATCCAGAAGCGCCCTTTTTCAAGGTGGCCGACTATGGAATTGTAGGCGATGCCTTCGACGTCGTTCCGAAATTAACGCAGGCATTGAAGGCTTACAAAGGTATTTAAAGCTTTCATCCGATATATTCTCCCCATTTATCCAAAATGAATGGGGAGTTTTTAGTTGTTATAATTGCATATAAAAGCAAATTTATCTAAGTTTGTAGACCGCTTTGGAATTAAAATGAAGAAAATCAGATTAGATATCGTTGGTTTATCCTATAGTCAAACACAATCTGGCGCTTATGCTCTTGTATTGGGAGAAGTGGAGGGCAACAGAAGATTGCCCATCATCATCGGCAGCCATGAGGCTCAAGCTATTGCTATTCGGATAGAGAAAATGATTCCTAGTCGTCCGCTCACACACGACCTATTTCAATCTTTTGCAGATTCTTTTGGTATTAAACTCATTGAAGTACTGATCTATAATTTGATTGAAGGGATATTTTATGCTAAAATTATCTGTTCTGACGGCAACAAGATTGTAGAGATTGATGCCCGCACATCCGATGCAGTTGCACTGGCTGTACGGTTTGAAGCTCCGATCTATGCCTACGAATTTATTATGTCCTCTGCTGGAATTATCATTGAAGGACATGAGTTTGCATTTTTGGAAAACCTGGACAAATCCAACAAAGTTCAGGATCCAAGTGTTGTTGAGGTCGAAGAAAAAACACCTTCAAAATCCCCACAAAATCCTTTCTCCTCGTTGACAGATGAGCAACTGGAGCAAGCACTTAATCAGGCATTGACCGAAGAAAACTACGAGCAGGCTGCCTTGATTAGGGATGAGATTTCCAAAAGAAAATAACTCCTTTCATTAAAGCGAAATAAAAATTTTAAATAACATCGATTTATGTCTATTAAATTAAGATTGACCATTATGAGCTTCTTTCAGTTCTTTGTCTGGGGAGCATGGTTGATTACAATAGCAAACTATTGGTTTGGCACAAAACAATGGGATGGTACACAATTTGGAGCTATTTTCGCAACCATGGGGATCGCTTCTTTATTTATGCCTACCCTGATGGGAATTATCGCCGATCGTTGGATAAATGCCGAAAGATTATATTTTATCCTTCACTTATGTTATGCGGGTGTTTTATTCTATTTACCGCAGGTAAATGATCCAAACACTTTTTTTTATGCAATGCTAGCGGCGATGTGTTTTTATATGCCCACTTTGGCCCTATCCAACTCCATTGCATATACGGCATTGAATGAAAATAACTACGATTTGGTCAAGGCATTCCCCCCTATCCGGGTATTCGGAACGATAGGCTTTATCGTCGCCATGTGGATCACCAATTTAACCGGCAACAAGGCTACAGCTTATCAATTTTATATCGCCGGAACCGCAGCGCTGGCTTTAAGTCTCTATGCTTTTACGCTACCTAAATGTCCACCAAAAAAGTTACAACAGGAAGATGCCTCCTGGACACAACTATTAGGCTTAGAGGCATTTAAACTTTTCGGAAATTATAAAATGGCTTTATTTTTTATTTTTTCCATGTTCTTGGGGGCCGCACTCCAACTGACCAATGCCTACGGTGATGTATTCTTGGATGAATTTAAATTCTATCCTAAATTTGCAGAATCTTTCGTTGTGAAATATTCGACTATCATTATGTCGATTTCCCAGATATCCGAGACACTATTTATTTTGGCTATTCCATTTTTTCTCAAAAGATTCGGTATAAAAAAGGTCATGCTGATTTCGATGTTAGCCTGGGTATTACGTTTTGGATTATTCTCGTTTGGTGACCCTGCAGGCGGACTTTGGATGATTGTATTATCCTGTATCGTCTATGGTATGGCATTTGACTTCTTTAATATCTCAGGTTCATTATTTGTCGAAACTTCGACAACATCAAGCATACGCAGCTCGGCACAAGGTTTGTTTATGATGATGACAAATGGTTTTGGTGCCGTTGTAGGCAGTTTTGCATCGGGTTGGATCATTGACCACTACTTTACCAAAAGTTTTCAAAACAGCAAAGATCTCGCACAATATTTAGATACAACAATCGACAACACCCATTTTTTACATTTTCTGCAGGAAAAGAGTATCTCAATCTTACCTGACGGCATGCTAAGTGGTAACCTCATGCTGAAAGACTGGCATGACATCTGGCTAGCTTTTGCCATCTACACCTTGGTTATAGCAGTCCTTTTTGCAGTCTTCTTTAGACATAAACACGAGCGTGAACCGCTCAATTCAAAATAACAAAAAGCCGCTAACTGCGGCTTTTTGTATATTTGTAACATGCAAAGCACAGCAACGGAATTATTCAAAGATTCTCAATCCCACATCTATAATTGGACATTTCAATGGATTAAACAATTTGGCCTTGATAATCAGGGGAGTCATTTTGTTAACTCGATCCTTTTACTCTTACTGGTTGTCTTGTTTTTGATCATCATTGACTATTTCACCAAAAGAACATTACTCCTGTTAACAATCAAAGCCATCAGACGTAGTACCAACCGCTTTGATGATCTGTTGATCCGTAATAAAACACTGAAACTTATTGCTCATTTTGTTCCGATCTTAGTGGCACAATACATCATGCCCATAATTTTCATGGGTTTTCCAACCTGGAAAGAAAACAGCAATAAAATACTTGACATAGCCACGACTGTCGTCAGTTTATTGATTATTCATTCGCTCCTGAAAAGTTTGCGGGATATGCTGCGCATGAAGAAATCTTTTGCAGACAAACCTCTGGAGAGTTATTTACAGGTCTGTCAGATTATCTTATTGTTTATCGGCGGAACGATCTGCTTTTCAATATTGACAGGAAAATCTCCCTGGTCCTTCTTATTATCCTTGGGTGCCGCATCCGCAATTCTGATGTTGGTATTCAAAGACACTATACTAGGATTTGTTGCCAGTATACAAGTTTCGGCCAATGACTCCATCCGTGTCGGAGATTGGATAGAGATGCCCAAATATGGCGCCGATGGAACGGTCAAAGAGATTAACCTCAATAATGTAAAAGTACAGAACTTTGATAAGACCATTACGACGATACCAACACATACGCTATTGTCGGATTCGTTCAAAAATTACAGGGGCATGCAGCAGTCGGGCGGTAGGCGCTTAAAGCGGGCCATAAATATCAAAATTTCCACGATTCGATTTTTAGAAAATGAAGAAATTGAAAAACTCAAAAATATACAGATCCTGCGGCCGTATATCGAAGAGCGCGCCAGGACAATTGACCAATTCAACACCCAACAGCAGATAGATCAGTCAAGCCCCATAAATGGTCGCAAAATGACAAATTTAGGGATGTTCAGAGCTTACACACTCACCTATTTACGTCAAAACCCCAATATCCACAAGACCATGCCCCTGATGGTGCGTCAGCTTGCTTCAACCGAACACGGTGTTCCAGTCGAACTTTATTTCTTTGTAAACGATATCCGCTGGGAATATTACGAAGGAATTGTTTCGGATGTATTCGACCACCTATTTGCCGCCACAAAATACTTCGACCTGGAGATCTTTGAAAATCCGGCATCGGATGATTTTCGGCGTGCTATCCGGCATAAAAGCCTTCATGACTTCGCAGACCAACAACAATAAAAGCGAACGGAATGTTCTTTCTGGCCAATAACATCAGACACTTTCAGAAGAAAATATCGCTGTCGAACCAAGTGTTCAGCGAACTATGTGTTCATATATTGCTAAGGTTCATACCAAACGAATTACCAGGCAAAACCTTGTCTGCATAAATCAAATGAACTGTAAGAACAGGCCAGCCGAGAAGCAGTTAAATGCTGGTATCGTAAGATAGCCTAAAAGGTCTAAAACAGTGAAAGGTAATCTGGGGAGATTACCTTCACTTTAAAAACAAACTAAATTTTCAGACGTGTTTCACAACAGATCTACACATTAACCCTAACTCTTTATGAATCAAAAATTACTCTACACAAATATAGGATCGTTATGTTAAGTGCATCTTAAGCTATCTTTAAACTTAAAACAACTCTACAAATGGTTATTTATCTCACCTCAATAGTCTTTGTTGCCAGGTGTACTCTATTGAAAAGATCAATCGCCTGAACCTCAATCTGATATTTACCAGCTTTAAGTTTGGGCAAATTAGCTGTCCACAGATGACTGGATTTTTCGGGGTTCGAAGGTCTACGCGTATTCTTTAATTCAGTTGCTGTATCGTATTTAGCAAGAGAATTTAGGAATGCCGGATCGTTTTCATTGACAAAATCCATTTCCTTCCATTCGCCCTGATTGATTCTATACGTTACCTTGTCACCTTCCTTTCCAATGAAAAAATTAGCGTATATCGGATATCTCTTTGTGTATTTTTCTGGAACGACCGATGCGCCATATAAATCGATCTGATACGTTGCTGGCTTACCGACAACCTTATAATCAAAACTGTATTGGTTGCCCTCGATTTTTAAGATGGCATATCCTTTTGGTGTACCGTCCCGCATTGTAGAAACAGGAATTCCCTTTTCATTCAACTCGCCTGAATACCAGTCGCCAGAGGTCGTACCCACATTATACTCGTGATGTGGCTTTTCTTGTTTCCATCCTTCGTTTTGCCCATAAAAATATTGCCGCTGAAAGTGTGTATGCGCGGATAAAGACAAGGTATGCTTAAATGGAGCCAAAATATCGAACAGACGTTGTCTATCTTCGTTACGAAAGACATCCGAGTTTTGATGGTATAAAGGAATATGAAATGCCAACACAATCAATTTATCTTTAGCAACGTTTTTTAAGTCATTTTCCACAAAATCAAGCTGATCTTTACGGAATCCGCCTAAATAACCTTTACCTGTCCGTGGATTCGGATAAATGATATTATCAAGAATGATAAAATGCGTATTTCCATAGTTGAACGCATAATTATTGGGGCCAAACGTCCGCTCGAACGATTCATCGGAGAGGCTATCCAGTTTAGCATCATAGTTCATATCGTGGTTTCCCATGACATTATACCATGGTAAGCCCATCGTGGAAATCACCGATTTATATTTTGGCTGAAGTGAAAGATCGTCTCCCACCAAGTCGCCTAAGCTTATTCCGAATTTCGCAATTGTCTTATCGGAAATTTCATTGATCACACCATTTTTGAAATAGGCCAGTTCTTCCTCCGTGTAAGCCTGTGGATCCCCAAAAACGAAAGCTGAAAAATTAGGATCCTCATCTTGTTGATACATTGCAAAATTTACAGCAGCAGGGATTTTTCCTGTAGCAGCAACAGCAGGGTATTTTGAAACTGGACTACCGTTTACCTTATGGATATAATAGAATTTTGGGTGGTTATTTTCATCCAAGGGCAAAGCATAGCCTGTTGGTTTAACCACAAAAATGATGTTGTCATTTCCAACGGGCAATTGGTAATTACCATCTTTATCAGTCGTTGTCACTTCACGCCCGTTACTAACAGAAACAGACGCAATACCTTGTTCGTTTTTATCTAATTTTCCGTTCTTGTTTACGTCCAGATAAACTTTTCCTTTTGCAAAATCTTGCGCCTGCACAGCGTTTACGCATGCCCAGGAAATTGCTAGTGCCAAAAATGCTTTCATATGAAATTTTGTTTTGGCGCTAAAGTATTCGATTCAGGTTAACGGAGTATAAAGAGAATATAAAGAATTTATCAAAAAAACAAAGGAAGCCATTTAATACTCCTGTATTAATTAATCCATATTTGGCAGTATAGTTATAGGGACCTTATCCGTGTTTTATACGTATTCATCCGAATGAGGTCCCTATCAGGTCCCTATTAAGTCCCTATAAAATCCCCATTAACATATATGTTGTTGGCGGGTTAAATCCTTCTTCCATCCTTTGTTTACAGACGGATATTCGGCACAAAAAAAGAGAAACCAATGACTTGATTTCTCTCTTTACCCTTAGGGCCTATTTCTTAACTATCTGGCTTGCGCAGTTGCCAACATGCGGTTGACTTCATCGATCATTGATTTTGCTGCATCGTGCATCCGAGGGTTGCCTGCAAAATCTGCATCCAAAGTGATATGCTTGGACTTATCTTTATAGTTGAACTCTAAATAAAAACGTGGGACTTTAGAATTTGTTGAATCCTGCTGCCATTCAGGACCGGTCATATCGGTATCCAAGTTCCAAAAGCCGAGCTCCATTGCTTTGCGATGCAGGTATAATAAATCGTCTTTTGTAAATTTTACAGTATCGGTAATTAGAGAATCTTTTTTGTCTAAATATTTATAGATACGTGTTTTTGAATTGTATTCGTTGACCATGTGGTTCGGCTCGCCATATTTGAATTCAATGGATTCAAAATCGGCAAAACGAAAAGGGGCATTTTTGATCATATTACTGTAGTAATAAACACAATACATCAAAAACGGCACAATAATACAAAGGCCCAAAAAAATCTTCTTACTCTTGATTGTCATTTCTATAAAATTTTGACAAAAATAAGGATTTATACAGGGTATAAAAGTTTATATCAAGATATGACATAAAACCTACATGAAATTCACGCGTTTAGATATTGGGAGAGCCCGCGTCAACAAAGGTCTTCGCATACCAACTGTCGGAAAGATCAGAGATAATAACACCTTTCCGTGTCGAAACATGAACGAACTTATTATTATGCAGGTATACACCAACATGATCTATTCCATTTCGTCCGAAAGAAAAAAACACGAGATCTCCTTCTTCAAGTTTATCGACCTTTTTTCTCTTTACTATTCCTTCCATGTCACGCGAAGTCCGCGGCAAATTCCCTTTGTATACTTCAATATAGAGCAGATTAACAAATCCCGAGCAATCTACCCCCGATTTGGTCTGTCCACCCATACGATGCGGTATCCCCATCCAATCGTCAATAAAGGAATAAAGGTGCGGATTTAGTTTTTTGGCACTCACATTGAGCAAGTCTGCATAATTGTCAAGTTTGGATCCCGAAAAAGTTTTTCCACGCGCTGAGCTCGCATCTGTCAAAACCGAACCATTGGAAGAATGTGTTTTGGAGCTAAGTACCTTTTTCTTCGTTGAACAACTGCTCAAAAATAGAACTGCACCTAAAAAGAAGATAAAATAAGATCTGACACCCATGCTGTTCGATTTACGTTCTTGCTTAACAAACTTACTTGCATAACAAACTTAATTAAATTGCTGTTGATATCCAATAAATTTGCTTGCCCCCGGAGATTGCTTTTCTTGATAAGAACGTCAGATAAGAAAAAGAATTGTTCAGAAATCGTAACTTTGACGCCTAATTTATTTGAGAATGGAAAAATTAAAAGGTGCATTAGCTGTCTTTTTAGGTGCGAGTAGTTTTGGGATACTATCAACGTTTGTTAAAAAAGCCTATGGTAAAGGGTTGAATTTAGGAGAGGTAACGGGAATTCAGGTATTGTTTGGCATGCTTATCCTTTGGCTTATCTATATCATCATCAAACTCTTTTCGGCAAAGTCATTTCACTCTTCAAGCAAGAAATCTTCATGGATCAAGATATTAATCAGTGGTACTTCGACCGGTTTGGTGAGCATTCTCTATTACAAATGTGTACAGCTCGTCCCGGCTTCGTTGGCCATCGTACTGCTCATGCAGTATATCTGGATCGGTGTGGTAATCGAATTTATCTTTTTCAAGGCAAAACCTTCAAAAAACAACCTGATTGGTATCGGCATTGTACTCATTGCAACATTATTAGCGACTGGACTTCTTGAAAAAGGCTTGCAACACCTCAACCTAACAGGTGTCTTATTTGGTCTTTTAGCAGCGACCGCCTATTCGGTCTTCATGATCGTCAACGGTCGTGTCGGCAATGACTATCACCCCATTCAAAAAAGCGCTATTATGGTAACGGGGGCCTGTATACTGGTCTTCACCTTGTTTCCACCTGCTTATTTATGGAATGGTCAATTTGATGGTAACTTCCTCTATTTCGGCTTGATCCTCTCGCTATTTGGCACGGTCATCCCGCCTTTATTATTTGCCTATGGCCTACCGAAAACGGGCTTCTCCTTAGGCGGAATATTAAGTTCGGCGGAGCTACCCGTAGCCACCTGTATGTCGTTTTTTATACTTCATGAAAGTGTATCCACGATACAATGGCTCGGGGTACTTTTAATCTTGGGTACCGTCATCTGGTTAAATGCAGCAAAGAGCAGTACGCATTAGGCGACCGATCCACTTCTGGTCAGAGTACTGCAGTCAATTTGATCAGGAACACAATTGTGTGCTGCAATCAATAGGGAAATTATGGAATTCCCGTTAACGAAAAAAGGCAATCTTCTCTAATAAGATTGCCTTTTTTATATGTTAAATGTCTCGTCCTGAAATAGCGATACATAAAAAGAATCGTTATGAAAGAAGGCACAAATTATGTAAAGCGTACGCAACGAGA
>NZ_MKWH01000003.1:0-29615 GCF_001899705.1 Sphingobacterium sp. 40-24
CAAACTATGCTATTTCAAACTAAATTGGCACAAATTGAACCGAAATAAGTGGCATCATCCGACCAAAATGACTGGCACTATTCGAACCGTAATATCCAGTCAACTCAAAAAAATTAAATGATACTGTAGATTTTTCAGATATTGAGCGAGTAAAATACATCCCGCAAGCATATCTTGAAAAACTATGTAATGACGAGGAAACTAAATTCAAAGATGAAATTAATAAAGTTGTTTTCTCTCGTTTAGATGATTCTGACAAACTTGGTAGAAAAAGTTTTGATGATTTAGAAAAATACAGCTCTGAGTTAATAAATCAACAGATAGAATCAGAAATCGGTAAACTAAACCTTTTAAATAAAAACATTCTTATATTAGAGGAAAAGAAAAAACCCGAATATAAAACTGGCCTCGAAAACAATAGAAAATCGAAACAGATAGATTTGGATAATTTAAAAAAAGAAAGGGAAAAATTATCCGTTGTTCAGAATCCCGAAAACGATCCAAACCTAACTGCGGAACAAAAAGAAAAACTTGAAAGTCTTGCGAATATAGGAGTAGAAATAAATCGACTCGAAGCAGAAATTAAGTCTGTTCAAGACGATTTAAGAAAACAAAAAATATCCCATTCCAATTTAAACTCATTGTTGCAAGAAGTTTTATATCAAAAGCAATATTTTGAAAATTGGAAGAATGAGAAAAAAGATATTTTTAATCAATATCAGATAGATATTGACAAGACGTTGCTACTTACTATAGATACTTCTATTATCCAACAAAAAGTCGACGTTCTTGCAGAAAAAATTCAAAACAACGAAGGACTTATATCTCCTGCTTCTACAATTGTAAATGGAAAGGAAATTAGCCTTACAATCCAATTAAATGAACATGTTGCCAATAGAACTCAAATTGGCGTAGAGCTGGAGAAACCCTATCGAGAATATCAAGACTATCTTAATCAGATTAAAGACTTCGAGTCAAAGGAGAAAGAGGTATTAGGAGATGAATTTACACCCGGCACTCTTTCGTTCTTTATTGCTGAATTAGAATATTTGGATAAGTCACTGAATACGGAATTGGAGAATGAAATAGCAAAGCGAAATAGTGCTATATCTATCATATTTGGTCTTAAACAAAAGATACAAGTGATCTATAATAAAATGAAAGGTGCGATTACCGACGTTTTGAAGGAATTTGCGGACGGACAAAATATTACCATTGAAACGTCTTTTAAATTGGATAAACTATTCAATGTTAAATTCTTCGAATTCGTAAACAGATATGGCGATTTCTACCAAAATGGTGACGAGCATCTTAAAAACCTAATCAACAGATACAATTTAAATGGAATTGAAGATATAACAAGCTTTATAAATGAATTGTTGAGTAGTAAAATCTTCATAAAGGAAGGACGTCAAGGGGATTTCTATAATTTTTTATGTTCTTTAGATTATTTAAAGCCAGAGTATGATCTTCGATTAAATAATAAGGGATTAAATCAGCTTTCACCCGGTGAAAAAGGGGGGTTACTTTTGGTGTTTTACCTTGTCTTAGATAAAGACAACAAACCTCTTATTATTGACCAACCAGAGGACAACCTTGATAATCAAAGTGTGGCGGAAATATTGGTTCCCTATATTAAGAGAGCGAAAAAGTTTAGACAAATTATTATGGTCACTCACAATCCAAATCTTGCGATAGTGTCAGATGCTGAACAGATTATTTTTATGGATATAGACAAAGAAAACGACTATACTATATCATTTGATGCTGGAGCCATCGAAAATAAAATTATTAATAATCACATCGTAAATATTTTGGAAGGCAAAATGAAAGCCTTTGACAACCGTAGAGTGAAATATAGAAGACACAATTGATATGTCATTATTTACAGCCGGAATTTATTTAAAAACCGTTACAAATACGTAACGAAGCAAAATTTTGCAGTTTCAAAAATTGTTCATATATTGCTTCTGTAAAGCAGAAATGGCATTTTTCAACCATTTCCAAGATATATGACCATCAGACTCATAATCTTTTGGTCCCTGGTTCGAGCCCAGGTGGGAGCACAAAAAATCCTCATCATGCGATGAGGATTTTTTATTATCGGGGTTTCCCTATATCTCCTTTCGATTATCGTCCGATTCAATATCGATCAATTTATTGTAAGGGTCTATGCCGACCTGTTGGGGTTTTTGATCAACAACTAGCGTCATCGTATTGTTGATTCGATCGATTTTATGCTTTTTTAGATAAAGCTCCTGACGTTTATTACCGTCTTTGCTTTTCTTATCCGAGAAAACGCCGACTTCAATATAGTCTGCCAATGGCAATGATTTCAGGGTCACACGATCTGATTTCTTAAAGGACAGTGGCTGTCCACCTTCGTCATTGTAACTCTTTTTCCCATTGCCATCTACGCGGTATTTAGAAACTTCAAATTGGATATCAACCTGATATTTACCATTCTTAAGTTTCTTAGAACTTACTTTTTCTATTTTGTTGTTATATAGGGTGATCGTTTCAAACATATCTTTAATCAGGTAACGTAAGGAATCTGGAGTCGCCTGTCTAAAACTATCCACAAACTCCGACGACGTTGTATACGGTGGGTTTTGAAACGCTGTACGTTGTAAATAAGATTGAGCTGTCCGGTAAAAAAGATCCTCGCCCAGATAATCGCTCAAGGCATACAGTACCAAGGATCCCTTTTGGTAATGAATATACATTTGATTTTCATTATACATCAACGGCTTTTCACCGAGTTTTTCGGCACTTCGCCCTTGTAAATAGCCATCGAGCGCATCTTTGAGAAACTTACGCATCTGCCCTTTCCCATATCTTCTTTCCAAAACCTTTAGCGATGAATATTCCGACATACTTTCGGACATCAATGTCGCCCCCTGCACATTGGCTCCTACCACTTGATGTGCCCACCACTGATGTGCAATTTCATGGGCTGTTACCGCGTAGGGATAATCGACTGCATCTTCCTTTTTCTCATTGACATCAGCAATAAAGCCGATCGCTTCGGAAAAAGGAATAGTATTGGCAAAGGACTGTGCGAAAGTTCCTGCTGTGCGCGGAAATTCAATAATACGTAATTGTCGATGCGGGTAAGCACTATATTCTTTCGTATAGTAAGCCAAAGAAGCTTTACTGGAAGCCATCATGCGATCGAGGTTATAGGTATGCCCCTTATGGTAATAGATCTCTAAATTAACCCCGTTCCACTTATCTTTTTTGACTTCATATTCGGCAGAATTAAAAGCAAAAAAGTTCAGGATTTCCGAATCCATCTTATACTGATAGTACTTACGACCATCTTTTTCCCATTCTTTTGTGAGATAGCCTGGAGCAATAGCCAACTGATTTTTGGCTGTGCTAACCGTAGCTTCAAAACGGATCCAATCGGCATCATTAGATATATAGTTATTCTGAAGGGCCCTTTTGTCAGTCTGTGGAGCCATTCTATCCCGGTGTGGCAGTCCGTATTTCTTTCGAATATCATTATCTACCAGCTCGCCACGGTCAAGATAGCCTATATTCGGAAAAAGCATATTGTTGATAAAAGTGCCATTGCCCTTCACAGGAGACTTTTCATTTATCCAGGTGTTGGCCGGACTAGCCGTGCTAAATTTCAATACAATAGAATCGCCCGGAGCCATAGGCTTTTCGAGTTTATAAATATTGAAATTATATTTATCGTCGGCCGATATCAATTTATTCGGCACACTTAAAGAAAAGGTATAATCGTAATCATTATAATTGACGAAAATGGAATCTATAGGCGTATTCGTCTTGTTTTTTAGCACATAGGCCGCATTCGCTTTAAAACTACGCTTATCGGGAAAAATATCTAAATTAAACTTGACATCCACGACACGGGGCTGCGGCCCGTATTGGTACTTTTTATATTTCTTCTCCCATTCCACAGCCTGCTTTTCATGATCTAAACTGGTATAATAGGGATTTTTAACATGATTTTCGTAATAGATTGCAGCACCGATGCCGATAAAGCCCGCAAAGGCAAAAATGAGTATCGCCGTTGTTACCGGCCCCAAGTTCGTCTTAAAAATACGCCAACGCTCGCTAACTCCTGAAAAACTACCTCTCCGCCACAATAGCAGGGCTATAACAGCAAAGAACACCGCAAAAAGTAGCCAATAAACCCGATAGGTTAAAAACGGTAGAACGTAACCAAATCCATCCATATCCGAGTAATCGAGATCCGGTCCCTGGTTAAACTGATAGATTTCCTGTTCTACACCGACCATGGATAAAAAAGGTAATCCAATAAAGAGGGTCAACAACACAAAAAATCCAGCCAGGTAATTCTTGAAAAGCGTATGGACAAAAAGCGAAATGAAGAGCCACACCAAGTTTGACAGCATACCGTATACCATCAGGTGCATCACATATTGTCCGATTTCAAAATTATAATATCGATAGTATATTTGGAAGCCCATGCAGGTCACAATCACAACGGCCAGCAAGGTTAATTGCATCAAAAGAATTGCGAGAACCTTCGATCCCATAAAAGCCCAGTTGGGTACCGCTGTGGTATCCAGTAGTCCTCCCATCCGAGTAATACTTCCACGATGCACAAGAAGTCCCGTAAAAAGAAAAGTGAGAATCAGCAGGAAAAATTTAAATGTAGTCCCCGGGATCATCAGCATTTTCCAGGTCACGGGATAGGTCGACGTTCCGAATATCGAACCAATGGTACTTGCCATTAAGATAATGAACAATACCCCTACCAAAGTCAATATTAAAAACACCGGATTTTTGACAATATATCGGTAGTCATACCGTGCCATCATCCACATTGTTCTTAAATAATGAAATGTCGAAAAATCATAATTTACTTTAGGTAGATTGATTTTGAAGACACTATCAAAGTTATTTTTGGTTAAACGGGCTCCTTTTTTCGACGATTTAAAGGAAATCGAATGTTGTGAAAAAGAAAACAACACATAAAACCCGCCAATGAATAGGGCTGCGACCGCAAGCCATATTAACCGGTTATAAATAACAGCTCCAGTAAATGGCAGATTGTTTACATTCTTCTCTTCAGGAGACCAGTATTGTGTATAATACGAGATGGCACTATCCCCAAAAGGATCGATTAATGCCCCTACGAAACGGTTGTCCATGTTGTTTGCCAGATTCTGAACCAGCACCTGAAGAATAATAAGAATCAGCACCGCAACAAAACCAACGTATACGTTTCGTGTCAATGTTACCAGCACAAAGATAATTGCACTAAAAATAATGAGATTAGGGATAACCTGCACAAGATAGGTTTGTAAATAAGCCCCAACCTGAATCGGCCCCAAAAGGGATTGATTGATGCCTGGTACAAATTGTGCAACGATAATCCCCAGGGTTGAAGCAAATACAATAACCAATACAACAGCCACCGATCCAAAGAATTTACCGAGTAGATAATCCGTTTTTGAGAAAGGGTAACTGAAAAGTATCGTATGCACCTGATATTGAAAATCCCGGTAGACGCAGGCTCCAACGATGGACGGTATCAAAAAATAGATAATAGTCGACATGCCATTGACCATGCCGTTAATCGCCCAAGGAGAATTCATCATGGTGTTGGACGAAGTCGTGGCCGTTATACCATCAAAAATACCAAGCGAAGACAGCATAATGAACAGCGAAAGCGCAAAGAAGAGTGCCATATAGATGTAGACGGCAGAACTCTTAAACCAACGCGCAAACTCAAAATTAAAAATGGCTTTAAACATGGCGTTGATCATTTTTTAGCGCTACAAAATAGACATCCTCCAATTGACCTTGAGCGTTCACAAATGATTCATCAGGACGCTCATCGCTGTACACCCGAATATTGAGCGTGTTGTCCTGATTGTAATTGGTTGAAATAACGTTATATTTTTGTGTATACTCATCCAATTGATCCCGACTGATGATACGTACCCAGATTTTACCTTCCAATTGATCAATAGATTCTTTTGGAGTGCCCCTCAAAAGGATCTTTCCTCCATTCAGAATGGCCAACTCATGGCAGAGTTCACGCACATCATCCACGATATGCGTGGAAAAAATAACGGTATGATCGGTACCTATCTCGCGTAGCACATTTAAAAAACGATGTCTTTCCGCTGGGTCAAGCCCTGCGGTCGGTTCATCAACAATGATTAACTTAGGATCATTCAGCAACAATTGCGCTATACCAAAACGTTGCTTCATACCGCCCGAATAACCACTTACACTTTTATTGCGCACGTCCCAAAGATTGGTTACCTCAAGAACACGATTGATAATGGCATCCCGATCCGCTTTAGATTTAATTCCTTTCAATTTTGCAAAATATTGCAGCAGGTCTGATGCCGACAGATTGGGATAAACACCAAATTCCTGTGGTAAATAACC
Organism: Sphingobacterium sp. 40-24; assembly: GCF_001899705.1. NCBI lineage: Bacteria > Pseudomonadati > Bacteroidota > Sphingobacteriia > Sphingobacteriales > Sphingobacteriaceae > Sphingobacterium > Sphingobacterium sp. 40-24. Next base: position 6,406 of record NZ_MKWH01000003.1, read on the forward strand.
CAAAACTTTCCGCAAATCAAGCTGATTTTTGAGTACATCAATATCACCAAAAGTAATACGCCCACTGTCGGGTTTCTGAAGCGTCGCAATCGTCCGCATTAAAGAAGATTTGCCTGCACCATTTGGCCCCAGTAGACCAAACATCCCAGGCTTGATTTCTAAGTTTACGCCATCTAAAGCTTTTACCCCATTAGAATAGGTCTTACTAAGGGTCTCTATTGATAAATTCATAATTTACTTTAACTGTTAATAATATGTTAGTATACCGAAACAATGATATGTTACATCAATATAGTAAAAGTTAAAAACAAACGAAAATAAAAGGCTCGTTGTAGACAGGACTATGGACAAAGCAACAGCATTTTACTAGTTAACTATCCATTGGAAAAAGTGCGTCTCCAGCAGGACCAAAAAATCTGGATAGGGATCAGAAAGAATGAAGAAGTCTACTGGAAACTCCGCAATAATGGCTGGGTACTACAACGAAAAGACCCCCTAAAGCTACGGCTGACCTGAAAATCAACGTATTCAACCTGCATCCCCAGTGCTGAGAGTTTGTCCCCTAAGTAGGCAAAAATAGGATCTGTCACATAGACCTCCGGATTAATGGCACAAACTCATTTTCTACAAAGATCATAACACTGATTTTAGTACAATTTGCTTTTTTTTAATAGAAAAAGCAACTATTTGAAAGAGGAAACTAAATTCCCAAAACCCAGCGTACATTGAACAAATCAGTTACCTCAATAAATTTATGTGCTGTATCACCAGATTTATTTTTGATCCTTTGGGATGTAAGTTTTCCGATTAATTCCTCGCGATCAGCATTGTCCTGACAGGGAACAAATACAGCTACATAGTTTCCCACTTTCCGACCTTCATTGTGTACGAGATCGGAGCCATAGATGACAATGCGTTCGGAAATAAGAGCGGCACTCACCACAGGAGTTTCAACATAGCCTTGAAGGGGTTCTTCGAACATCTCGAAATGTAAAGTGCCCCCGAAACAGGTCTGGTAAAAGGTAAGTGCTGCCCTACAGTTTCCTGAGAATGTAATGAATATTCCGCTTTGCAAGCGTTCCATCTGCTCAACTAGCATAATTTAAATTGATTAAGCGTCCGGTATTTCAGGTTCCACAAGCTTTTTCATTTTTTCCAAAGATTCTTGCCAGCCAAGATAACACATCTCCGCGGGAATAATCTCGGGAATTCCGGTCTGTTCAATCTGAAGTTCAGTGCCACAGATCACTTTACGCAAAGAAACAGTCGTAGTCATTTCACCTGGTAAATTAGGGTCATCAAAGCGGTCCACGTACTTGATAAAACCATTTGGTTCAATCTCTAGATACTCACCACCGAAGGAATGACTATGACCTGTACTAAAATTGGTGAAAGTCATTTTGAAACTTCCCCCGACTTTAAATTCCATGTGTTGTACGGTACATAGAAAACCATAAGGAGGAAGCCAGCTGGCATGTGCTATCGGGTCTGCAAAAGCACGGAACACTTTTTCAGGGCTCGCCTGAATAATTCGATGTAAAGAAACATGATTCGTTTTCATAGCTATATCGTTTATAAATAAATTACTACTGCTGGTTTTTTGTTTTACTTTTTTTATTAGGCATTATTTTAGGACAATCCAATCTAATAAGGCCTTAAACAACTGAGGTCTGATGATACGTTCCTGTGTTGCTCATATCTTTGCTGCTCAAGCGGGCTATTCTACCCTGATAGACGTAAGAAACAGCGAGTACCGCCAATATCACAATAGGCATGGCCATAAATGCAGCATTTTTGTCAACACAGGCATGACTGATAAAAGCAAATATCAAGTTAAATGTCAATCCAGCATAAGCCCATTCTTTTAATTTACCTGGAACCTGTGGTACAGCAATTGCAATAACGCCCAACACCTTACAGATGATTAATGCATAGGCAAAATAGTCGGGGTATCCCAACGGTTTTGTGCCCGCATTGATATATTGAGGAGCAAATAATAGTGTTCCAAGTGGCATTAGTCCTTCCCAGAGAACTATAAATACCGTTGCTATCCAAAAAGCAATTTTGTTTTTTTTCATTGTATAAGTCGTTTGTGTAAGTGTATAATTTCAGTTCTGATTCACCTTGAAGTCAGGAAATATTAATTCGCAGATTCTACGTAGTTTACGAAGTTATTCAGAATAGCCTCCCAACCCGATTTTTGCAATTCAGGATCATTTTCCTGTTCCGCTTCAAATACTGTAGTTACGTTAGTTTGCCCTTCCGTTTCCGAGAAAAACGTGTTTACAGTTCTTCCATCAGCCATGGTATAAGCAATTTCGCGATATAGATTTACTGTATGGTAGGTTCCTTCGAAGTCAAACCCAAAGCTTCCGTCTTTCGCCTCCATTCTATTTTTAAAAGTTCCATCTACACGAAGGTCATTTTCACTACTTGGGCAGTGCCAGCTCGGATCTGCCGTATTCCATTGCATGATATCCACAGGATTGTTCCAAAGTTTCCATACTTTTTCTACAGGAGCGTTAATCGCGGCTTCAACTGTAATTTTTGTCTGTCTTTTCATTGTTTTTCTATTGTTTATATTGATATAACAAAGATGCAAAGGATCACAACATTGCGGCTGTTGCAAAGACGACAACTTTAGGGGTAGATTACGACAAAAACTATTTGTACCTTTATATCATAAACCAAAAATGATATGCAAATCTCTGTTTTTGTTCCCGAATACGGCACTATCGAAGGTATTACCCCTGCGTTCAGAACCTTTCATACGGCCAATGAATTTCTAACGGCCTTTGGAAAACAGCCTATTTTTGAAGTCGAATATGTAGGTTTAACGACTTACGTCCCGGCCAATAGCGGGGAGTATACCATCAAGACAAACCGACTACTACAGGACGTTCAGAAAACAGATCTGCTTATTATACCGCCTATTTTTGGCAACATAGAAAAAGGAATACGTGATAATGCCGAAGCCATCCCTTATTTCACAAAACTGTACCACAAAGGGGCTAGTCTTGCCAGTCTATGTGTGGGTGCTTTCCTGCTCGCTGAGACCGGTCTTTTAGATGGGAAAAAATGTTCGACACACTGGGCACATATCGAAGAGTTCAAGGAAAAATACCCCCACATTGAAATTGAAGATGGTGCCGTGATCACTGAACATGAAAATATCTACAGCAGTGGTGGCGCGAGCAGTTTATGGAATCTGATCCTCTATTTAGTGGAAAAGTATGCCGATAGGGAAACAGCCGTACTCATAGCCAAATATTTTGCACTGGATATCAGCCGGGATAATCAATCGCAATTCGCCATATTCAGAGGCCAACGTAATCATGCTGATCTGGATATCCAACAAGCTCAAGACTATATCGAGAAGAAGTACGAGGAGAAAATTACAGTCGAAGAACTGGCCAATCATGTCAATATTGGGCGGCGAACATTTGAACGGAGATTCAAAGAAGCAACCAACAACACGCCTGTTGAATACCTGCAACGCGTACGCATCGAAGCTGCAAAAAAGTTCTTCGAAGCATCACGAAAAAACGTCTCTGAGGTCATGTATGATGTAGGTTATACAGATACAAAAGCCTTTCGAGATATTTTCCGAAAAATTACTGGCCTTACACCAATAGATTATCGAAACAAATTTGCCAAGGTGACCGCCGATGTTGCCATCGAGCAATAAGCTTTGATAAACAATAAAGCCACTCAGGGGAGTGGCTTTATCATTGATCGGATTTCTTACTTTTATTTTAACATCATTTCCCGGATATACTTCACCGGTGAATTGCCAAAGCTCAGGAATTTTTCATTGAACGCCTTCAAATTAAACTGTTTTCCTTCTTTTTGCTTCACAGCTTCCCTAAGATCATAAATTTCTTTATATCCCGTAAAGTAAGATGTCAACTGCACGCTGCTCACCGACACACGTTTCCATTTTCCGGCTGCTTCAGCCTGCTGTTGAAACGCTTCATCAACCAACAAATGCATGGCGTCTTTTTCACTCATATTTTTCACATGGACGCTATAATCGAGTATCGCATTGCAAACAGTACGCAGATGCCATTTGTACCACATTAACCACATTTCTGGAGCATTGTCTCCGTAACCATTTTCGAGCATCATTTGTTCGGTATAGACAGCCCAGCCCTCAATCATTGCACCATTTCCTAAAATACTCTTGATGAGACTCGGCGATTGGTTGGCATACACCAATTGGGTATAATGACCTGGAATAGCCTCGTGGATATTGAGTATCTGTAAAATGTAATGGTTATACTCCCGAAGGTAACTTTCCGTTGCCTCTTTCGTCCAACCGGTCAGACTGCCCACATTGTAATAGGTATTTCCGCCTTTATCGTATGGACCAGGTGCACTGATTGAAGCTCCTGCAACACCAGCCATATAAGCAGGCTCTTTACGCACCACGAGCGGCTTGCTATCATCGATGTACAATAAATCCTTTTGTTTGACAAATGCAACCAGCTTCGGTATCTGTGCTTCGATAGCTGATTGAAACTCTTCTGCTTTGACATGTTTGACAGACAGGGTGTCGATCATTTTTCGAATGACAAGCAAACTATCGGATGGCAAGGACGATTTTCCAAAATATTTAGGCCACAGCTCTTTGCTAATTTTATACATCTCTCTGTGTAAATAGCTTTTTCTTGCTAGAGCAGCCTGATAAATCTGTTCTGCCGTTGAACCCGATTGGATATCGAAATCAAATTTCTTGTCATAAAGTTCTTTTCCTAGTCTAAAACTTCGTGGAGAAGGGTTAGGTGTCACTTTTAAAAATTGAACATATCCGTTAATCGCCGCAATAGCTTGTTGTGAAGCCTTCTGGATGGCATCCTTTTCTGATGTCGGCAGATCGGATTTTTTAAGTGAATCCCGTAAATCGTTTTCGAACACAGATAAACCACCCAAATTCTGTTGAATGGCCAAATCGGTCAAGACCGTGGCCGGATTTTTAAGCTGTCCTTTCGCCGCCTCATAGTAGGCCGGAATCTTCGTCAACCGATGATATATCGCTTTAAGTCTGGTCGATAAAGGCGCATAATTCTCGGCAAGCATAAAAGCGATCGTCCCACCAACATTGTACGAAGAAGGATTCCACTCATACGCGCGCTCTTTTTCAATCGCCCAAATATTGGATTCAAGATAGTTTTGAATCAGATGATAATCTGTTTGCTGAGAAAGATTCAACGTACTCAGATCAAAATTTTTAAGGCTGTCCAAATGTCTTTTCGAAAACTCCAGTCGTAGTTTTTGCGCATCAGCATCAGGTATGGTCAACAAGGAATCATACTGATGGAATCCGACCTGGGTAGCCCATTCCGGATTTTCCTTCCAAAGCTGTAGAATAAAGCGGTCCTCATACGATTTAAATTTTTCATTCGCAGCAGTATCAACAGTAGATTGTCGGTCCTGAGTTCCCGATCCACAGGAAGCCATTAGGCCCAATCCAAAGATAGCAAGGGTATATGTTATAAGTTTCATTGGAGTATTTTGCCTAAAATTAACATTATTGTTGATGAATTTCAGCATTTTACTCCAATAATTTACAACTATAACCAGGTATGAAATTTCCGAATAAACCAATTTTTCACCCACTGCGTCATTAAACAATAGCAGATCAAAATGCCGATAAGCCATGGAAAATAAGTTAGAGGCAGTGCCTCCATTTTTAAAGCAGCAGCAAATGGTGTAAACGGCAAAACAACACCGATAATCATCATCAAACTCGTCAACGCCACAACCGGCGCTGCAGCCCAGCTTTGAATAAAGGGTATTTTCTTGGTTCTTATCATATGGATAATCAATGTTTGTGAAAGCAATCCCTCCACAAACCAACCAGTCTGAAAGAGTGTTTGATCCGATACGGTATTGGCCTTGAACACGAAAAACAATACTGCAAAAGTGGCAAAATCAAACAGTGAACTTATGGGACCAATAAATAACATAAACTTAGAGACACTGCCAGCGTCCCATTTCTTTGGCTCGACAATAAATTCCTCATCCATACTGTCCCAGGGAATAGCTACCTGCGATATATCATAGAGTAGATTCTGAATAAGCAGATGCACGGGCAGCATTGGAAGAAATGGAAGAAAAGCGCTAGCACCAAGCATACTGAACATATTGCCGAAATTGCTGCTCGCCGTCATCTTGATATATTTAATGATATTGCCAAAAGTTCGACGCCCGTAAATAACCCCTTTTCGCAGCACCATAAGATCCTTTTCCAAAAGAATGATATCTGCGCTTTCCTTGGTGATATCGACAGCCGTATCCACGCTGATACCGACATCAGCCTCCTTAAGTGCCGCTGCGTCATTGATGCCATCGCCCATAAACCCAACCGTATGCCCCTTTTCCCTTAATGCCTTCACAACACGAACTTTTTGGAGCGGACTTAATTTCGCAAATACCGACACCCGATCAACACATTGATTTAGCTCGCTGTCCGTGATGCTATCTAATTCATTTCCATTGACGATCCGATCCACCGGAATGCCGACATCCAGACAGATTTTGCGTGTAATAATCTCATTGTCTCCAGTCAGTACTTTAATCGCAATCCCCAATTTCTGCAAGGCTTCAATCGCAGGCTGTGACGATGGTTTGGCCGGATCCAAAAAGCCAATAAATCCGGTCAACGTCATTTTCGCTTCATCCGCAACAGCATAGGTCAACGGGTGACTACCTTCAAATTCTCGGATAGCAACCAATAAAACACGTAATCCCTCCTCGTTCATCTTTCTTGATGTTTTCAATACAATTTTACGCATCGTATCGTCCATCGGTACTGTACGGTCATTTTCGACATGCAGGCTACGGTCATCTCCCGGATCAAAAGCATGTGTACATAACTCAAGCATTTCCTCTACGGCCCCTTTACAGATCAATAGGTGTTTGCCATTATGCTGTTTGAGAACCACAGACATCCGTCGCCGCTGAAAATCAAATGGGATCTCGTCAATTTTCAAATATTGATCCTCCACTTTCAGGTAATCGTGCAATTCGACATGTTCCAGCACAGCCTTATCCATCAGATTCTTCAGACCTGTCTGATGAAAACTATTGAGATAGGCCCATTTGAGTACCTCGTCATCTTCGACACCGTAGACGTTCAGATGTTTTTCCATGACGATCTTGTCCAATGTCAGTGTTCCTGTTTTATCCGTGCATAGAATATCCATGGCACCTATATTTTGGATGGAATTTAGCCGCTTGACGATGACTTTACGTTTGCTCATATTGACAGCGCCCTTTGCCAAGTTAGCGGTGACAATCATGGGCAGCATTTCGGGGGTTAAACCTACAGCAACAGCAATGGCAAACAGTAGCGCTTCCGTCCAGCTATCCTTCATCAATCCATTGATCAAGAAGATCAGCGGAACCATGACCAGCATAAAACGGATCAATAAAAAACTCACCTTATTTATCCCCTTATCAAAACTTGTTTCGGGACGTTCGCCAGTAATCGATTTGCTGATACTTCCAAAATAGGTATAGCTTCCCGTCGTTACAATCAGGGCTGTCGCCGATCCGCTAACGACATTGGTCCCCATAAAACAAATATTACAAAGTTCAATAGGTGATTTATTCCCTGCATCCCGGATCGGCAAATAATTCTTCTCTACAGGAAGCGCCTCTCCGGTCAGCATACTTTCACTCACAAAAAGATCCTTACTCTGAATAATACGGCAATCTGCAGGAATCATATCCCCTGCGGAAAGGTATACAACATCTCCCGGCACCAGCTCAACAATAGGAATCTCTCTTTTCCCTTTAAATTTCCGCAATACTGTCGCCGTAGTTTTCACCATACTTTTTAATTTTTCTGCGGCGGCATTACTTCGATACTCCTGTACAAAACGAAGCAGTGCACTGACCAAAATCATAATGGACACCACAACAACTGTTTTATAATCCCGTTCGCCAACCTCCGGAAGCCCAACATCGATAATAAAGGAAACAGTGGCAATCAATAACAGAATATATATAAAGGGGTTAGCAAAAGATTTCAATAGCTGCACATACCACTTTGGGGCCTTTTGATGTTTCACCTCATTTAAACCAAATTTCTGTTGACGCTCCGCAGCCATTTCATCTGTAATCCCTTCTCTGCTCGTTTCTAACATCGCGCAGGCAAGTTTTTCATCCTGACTGGCCACCCCCTGCAATTTGGTCACAGTCCCTACATTCATTCCATTGGAACTGATCATATTGTGCAATGGATTCCTTGTTGTTTTATTGTTCATTTTAATCATAACCCTATAGCCCGTTTCATGTTAATTTCCGTAAACCCCATTCTTATTACCGATCCAATTCGTATTACAAATCCGACTCGGTACCAATAATTTCCCAGCTTATTTTTGTTACTCTTTCTTCAATGGTCAATCGGCTAGCCATCCGTTCGATAAGACTGTCTTGCTGACCGATGGCTCTAACAATAGCCCTAATGACAACAGTGTTAGTAGCCAGGGTATCGTCACTCGAAAGGGAAGACAACAATAGCTTTTCGTTACTGCTGAGCATCTGCATCAATAAAACACGAATATGATTTTCGATGTCTATCCCACAGCCTATGGTCAGTAGATATTCGGTCTGGGATGCTGCCGATTTATTAAAAGTCAAGAAGGCCATTTTTTGTCCGATTGGACGAAAGATCAGGTGTGTAAAAATAATAGCCAGCGCAACGACAGATGCTTGGGCATACAAACCTAGACCGGAGAGCGCGCCTACTGCCGCCGAACACCAAATCGTCGCTGCCGTGTTCAGGCCATGCACATTCAAACCGTCCTTCATAATCACACCAGCGCCAAGAAAACCAATTCCACTGACCACATAAGAAGCGATCCGTCCGGTAGCATCACCGCCAATTTCTATGGAAAGTAACACAAAAGCTGCTGCTCCCAACGAAACTAATGTATTCGTCCGAAGTCCCGCATTTTTCTGGCGCCATTGGCGCTCTACGCCCACAGCAGCGCCCAAAAGCAATGCAGCAAATAATCGTATGGTAAATTCAAAAACACTCATCTCTTTATCCTCCTTTGCCTGCAAAGGTCCACATTCCTCCCCCCATGATTCGTTAGAGATCTTTTAGAAAATTATTAGAATTTTATTAGAGAAATACTTAAATTAAAAAACTATAATACAAGCACTTACAATTTAAATATAAAATTTACAGATCAAGCTGTCCAATTTCTTTAACTTCAAGCATTGTTGTGGTGTAAATCAGTTACACTAAAAACAATAAAAAAATGGAACAACGAATTAATTTTTTCGCAAAAGGGCAAAACGCCATGAAATCGATGTTTGGAATAGGTGCATATCTGAGCAAGTGCTCGATAGAACAAGAGCTTTTGCATCTTATTTATTTCCGTGTATCACAAATCAATGGCTGTGCTTATTGTCTGGATATGCATTCAAAAGATCTACTGGACACCGGAGACCAACCACAACGATTGTTCTTATTGGATGCCTGGCGGGAAGCCCCGCTGTATAGCGAACGTGAACGTGCTGCACTGGAATGGGCCGAAGCCGTGACGAAAATTACACATGGCGATGTATCGGACGAGGTTTATGCAAAAGCAACTGCAATATTTTCGGAAGAAGAACTTATTGACCTGACCTTGGCCATTACAGCAATCAATTCCTACAATAGGATCAATATTTCCTTCCGCACACAAGCAGGAAGCTACAAAGTTGGACAGCACAAAGTACAGCCAACCTCATAAATACGAAACGTATATTTACACGATAAATTAAACCATAAAAATGAAAGATTTCATCTTATTATTTCGTCAGGGGGCCAATGAGCAAAGTCAACTGACAGAAGAAGAAGCAAAAGCTGTGAACAAAAGGTGGTTCGACTGGATCCATGACATCGATACGCAAGGTAAACTGAAGGATCATGGCTCCCGTCTTGAGCCTGCCGGAAAGGTATTAAAGCCGGGCGGTATCGTTACGGATGGACCTTTTGTGGAAATTCGGGAGAGACTCGGCGGTTTTATTGTCGTCGCAGCAGAGGATCTTGACGAAGCCACAACATTGGCCCATGGCTGTCCTATTCTCGATTTTAACGGAAGTGTAGAGATACGTGCACAGCTCAACTAATCATAATATACAGGATCGGCTGTACACCGACATAGCCGATCCTATTTTAAACTTATGGATCCAGATTTTCTAAAACAGCTTTTCCAGCAAGAATTTACCAAAATAGTCGCTGTCATCAGCAAGAGTTTTGGCCTCCAGTACATCGAAATAGCGGAAGATATCGTCAGCGAAACGTTCTTAGTTGCCACAGAATCCTGGCAGACCAAAGGCGTTCCTGCAAATCCTACGGCTTGGCTGTACAGGGTTGCAAAACAAAAAACCTTGGCCCAGTTTAGAAGAAATAAAATATTTACAGATAAAATCATCCCGGTAGTACGGCAGCGGGAGCCAGAAGCGGAGAGCTTTGACGAGTTTAGTTTCTCGCAGGAAAATATTAAAGACAGCCAATTAAAAATGCTGTTTGCCATCTGCACGCCAGCAATTGCCAGTGAGGCACAAATTGGTCTTGCCCTTAGAATCCTCTGTGGTTTTGGTATAGAAGAAATTGCCGAAGCATTTCTTTCCAACAAAGAAACCATCAATAAGCGCCTATTCAGAGCAAAGGAAAAACTACGTTCAGAAAAAATCGAACTCGAACTGCCTTCCGAAACAGAAATTATCAAACGCCTCGATAATGTACTCCATATTATTTACCTCTTATTTAATGAAGGGTATTATTCTAAAACCCAAAATCAAATTTTACGAAAGGAGCTCTGTATTGAAGCGTTACGCCTTGCGCTTATGCTTTCATCTTATGAAAAAACCAATACACCCAAGACCAATGCGCTCATTGCGCTGATTTGTTTCCATTCTTCCCGCTTCGAGGCAAGGCTGACCAATGAAGGTGATTTCATTTTGTATGAGCAACAGGATGAGGAACGCTGGAATCAAGAACTCATCCATCAGGGGCTTTATTTTCTGAAGAATGCGGCATTGGGCGACGAACTCACATCTTATCATCTGGAGGCGAAAATTGCGCAATGCCATTGTATAAAGGAAGACAGTCCAGAAAAATGGACCGAAATCCTGCAGTGGTATGACCGTTTATTAGTCGTCAATTATTCCCCCGCAGCTGCATTAAATAGAATATTTGCCCTATATAAAGTAAAAGGCGCTAAAGCTGCATTGGCCGAAGTAAAAACCTTACAGCTAGAAGACAACCACTTTTATTTTGTCCTCCTCGGGGAACTTTATCAGGATCTAGATAAAAACAAAGCCATTGCAAACTTCAATAAAGCAAAAAACCTCGCCAAAATAACATTGGAAAAAGAGATTATTCAACAGAAGATTGATGCTATAAAGTCTGCAATGACCTAATTTGTTTGCTAGACATCGATTACTTTTACCCTTTTCCAATAAGAAACAAAAAGCTGATACAGCTCCGAGGGCTCCAAATCAATCGTTGAGGACGAATACATAATACACAATTCTTGCGTGGATTCTTGATAAGCCATTTTCCATAACAGCGACGAAAGCCGCTCTTTATATTTAGAAGGATGACCCAGTGTTACAACGACCAGGGTATCACCACCGACTTTTTGTAAATCAATGCTTTTAACATCCTGCCAGTCGCCTCGGCCAAAAGCTTTTGATACTGGTGTTGTCTTTCCAAGAAAATAGCGGTCGTTTAAAACAATTTGCGCCGTTTTATCCCGAAGACTCAGTAGGCTGGAAAACAATAAAATTAAGAGTATCAGCAGTGTTCCGGCAGAGAAAACTGTCGGCTTTCCCTTAAATACTCCATCAAATAAACCGATACTGAACAATAAAATGACCAAAAGCAACAAACATAGAGCTCCCGAAATTGACAATAGCTGAATTGTTTTCCGTTTATTTCTATATAAGCTTGTTTCCTCCATCGGTTTAATTTCCCCAGTTAACGTTCAAGTTATGTTTTTCGGCATAAGCTTTTCCTAAAGCATATACGTTGTCAAACACACTGTTAATGGAAGGCATATCGTTTTTTTCGATCTTCTGGAGTAAAGCCTGCTTTTCTTCAGCTGAACCTTTACCATCACATAACTTTGCATAAGCGGTATATTCGTTTTTATAAACAGGCAACACTTTTTCAAATAATGCAATAGACTGCTCTTTCAACGCTTTTGCATCGTCATCGGAAACATTCAGTTCTTTAATATCCTTTAAAGCCTTTTCGACCACCTGAATTTTGATTCCAACAGATTTTTGAGCTTCGTCGCCTACTTTCTTACTGGAGGGCATATCCGCAAATTCTACGGTCTCCTGCTCGAGCTGTTTGCCGTAGCGTTCAGGAGCAAAATCTGCTACAAGATTTGTGTTTAAAACAACTTTTCCGAAAAAAGTCTCTGGACTTGGGGATTGACAGGCTGTAAAAAATAAGCTCGCCGACATAAAAATAATAACTAGTAAGTGCTTCATATAAAAATTCTGTTTGTGACCAAAGTAATTAATTATCATGAAATAGGCAAACATGTTGTCCCACCATATCGCTGTATAAAATTGTCATCAACCTTTCTGTTTAGGCGAAAAAAGCACGATAGCTGAGCAATTCATATTGCACAAAATGTTAATTTTTAATATATTAGCAATTACAACATAAGCGATTAAAAACAGTCATTATGGGTTATGATATTAGTTACCACCCCATCTCAGAACAGCAGATAGAAACTTGGTATTTTGACTTGCTCAAAAATCCTGAAAAGATTGAGGAAGTTTCTGCAGTTCACCAACTAGAAGACTTCTATAAAACCAAGTACCAAGACACCTTAAATGCGGGTCGGGAAACCGACAAAAATGATTATTTTGACAAAACCCATGGATTTTTCATTGCTGTTGTCCAAGGTTTTTTCGAAAAATACTTTTATGTGCGCGGTGGAGCCCTATCCTTCTCCAAAAATGACCATTTATCCGGCTATTACAAACAGTGGAATGAATTTGTACAACATGAATTTCTGACCAATAATATCGAAAATAGGCTTGTAGAAAACTATTGTTCGGGTGTCTTTATCCCAGCAGAAAAAGTTGCGCAATTGTTGGTAGACTACCATACTAATCCAACGATCAAGGCTGAACTAGATACGCTATTTTCTGATAACCGTATTGCTGTTTTCCTCAATGCTCTGCAATATGCCAAAGATCGTAACCTTGGTCTTTTGGAAGCAACAGAAGTTGTCGAACCACAACCTTTTGATCTGAATGAATCAAAAAGTTACTCCAACCTCTTTAACTGCGACAAAGAAGGCCCACTTTTATATCAGACAACGGCATTAAAACAGATCCAGGAAATAGAACATCGTCATGGAATTCCTGAAAATGAGATCTTACCAAATGTCAAAACAGAAACAATCCATGCCGACCCTAAACATTTTGACACAACAGATAGTTCGCAAAGCAGTAAAAAAAAGAGCTTTTGGAGCCGGTTATTCGGCAAAGGTTAAACACTGATAATTGCTAGACATTCGGCCCTATAACGATATACTGTTGAAGAAATCTTGAATTCCAACCTATTAAACACTTCAATAATATTGGTTTCAATCAACTATACATATAGACTGCAAAAAAAGACTGCTTTGCATCTGAATTAAACAAAATGATTTGACGATATTCGTCTTAGAATTATAACTGCTCATCCCATTATGATCTTCATTTTTCTTCTTATTATTCTTACGCTTTTCGGAATTTTATATCTGCTTCGTTCTGTTGTCAAAAAACAACAGCGGAAAATAACAATTGTTGAGTATGCGATCATCATCGGTTACCTGATTTCGTTAATGATAACCGGAGTAGGGCTATTATTCCACTCAAGTCAATATAATCAAGCCGTAGATCCTGTAGATGGTGATTGCTATATTCCCTTCGGTGGAAAACACATTTTATCGCTTCTGTTTTATTTCCTAACATTTAATATTTCAGCAATAGCGATTTGGCTCAAAGGACGAAAAATCCCCCCTATTCCTCTTGTTCTAATGCTGATTATGTTAATGATAGGCAGTATGATCAGTGTGTTTGTACTCGTTCAGGTCAGTCACCACGATACGTCCACATTGGATATGTATGTTGGCAACGAGGGAACCTTATACTTTATTTTCACACCAATATGCTGCTTGATCATGGGTGTAGGATTAATCCGTAAAATCATCGTTGAAGAACGGGGTTACGCCTCGACAAGAAGCTATGCCAACGCCACGCTCAACAAGATCAATAACCTACTTTCAGCAAAGCTAAATTACCCCACATGGGCGCTTATTTTACTTGTTCCGGTCTTTCTCTTACTAACAATTATCCTCATCCTTTTGGGGCAGGATCGGGATTCAATGGTGAAAGTTTTCACAGAAACAACCACTTGGGCTTTTTCACAAAAAATGCACCCTCCCATCTTGGATCATCAGGGACATTACCTCTGTACAGTTGCAGCCAAAGGAGATCCCGCCCTTGTAAAACCATTGAGATTAGGCAAAAGACATGGTAACACCATTATCGTCAATAGACAACTCCAAATTGCCAATGCATTCGAAGAAATATTAAGCGATCTATCGCCAGTATTACACCGCTATGTTAGATATTGCTATGATAAATATGGGTTTAATATCTCGATCAAAATAAATTCTGTTAGGGCATCAAATATGACCTATGTCCTGATGAAACCCCTTGAATATTTTTTTCTTTTTTTCCTGTATATGTGCTACGTGGAACCCGAAAAAAAAATTGCCAAGCAATACAGCTGATCTTTTCTGAAAACAGCAAAGCCCTTTTTCGGCAGAGAAACCAAGTTTGGACTAACTTGGGACTTATGATCTGCTAACTTATTACCTTTTAAACATTATGGATCAAACAGCTCAATTTATTGTCCTGACAGGAGGACCTGGTGTCGGTAAAACAACACTATTAAAGGAATTACAACGACTGGGATTTAGTGTTGTACCGGAGGATGCCCGGCGGATTATCCGAGAACAAATGGAAATGAATGGCGACGGCCTCCCCTGGAAGAATAAGCGTCATTATGCCGAGCTCATGCTAGCGGCGTCTTGCAGCGGTTATTCGGAACAGTTGCGTAAAGATCAAACCCGCTATGTGTTTTTTGACCGCGGGATTCCAGATACATTAGCATATATTGCCATGGAAAGTCTTGCAATCGGGGAAGATTGCCTGCGAGAAGCAAGATTGAAGCGTTATCATAAAAAGGTATTCATCTTACCACCTTGGGCAGAGATCTATGCGAATGACAACGAGCGGAAACAAACTTGGCAAGAGGCCAAAAATACCTTCAAGATAATGAAAGAGACCTATACAAAACTGGGTTATGAAACTATTGAGGTTCCAAAAACAACCGTATTTGATCGCGCGCAGTTCATTCTGAAAGTCCTGGATCAGCAAAACTATTGATTCCGCATTTCTTTCTCAATACGGCGGTCGGGAATAATCCACATGATAGCAACCGTTCCGTAAAGCACTAAACTGATATACGGATTGATAAAAGACAGACCTATTCCCAGAAAATACAGTGCGGTAGAAATATTTTCTTTTGTTTTCGATTTGACCGCTTTTTTCAATGCAGAATCTTCGCCCTCAATCTGGATCACAAAATACTCCACGATATGGTAGGCAATAGAACACATAATCAACACAACACCGTAAGCGATAATCGGATCTCGACCAAAATGGGATTCACCTATCCAATTGGTGGTAACCGGCATTAAGGATAGCCAAAACAATAAATGGAGATTGCTCCAAAGTACTTTGCCGTTTACTTTCCGAACGATTTGAAAGAGGTGATGGTGGTTGTTCCAATAGAGTCCCACATACATAAAACTTACGATATAAGAGATGATTTTGGGCAATAAAGGCTTGAGGCTTGCAAAAGTAACCCCTTCAGGTACTTTTAATTCAAGTACCATAATCGTTATAATGATGGCTAGAACGCCATCACTGAATGCTTCTATTCGACCCTTAGTCATTTTTAAATAGTGGGGTTAATAACTGATATTGTAAACCCAAGCGGAATACATTTAATCGTGCGGTACCGGGATCAGCGCCAAGCATCCCGCTGTTGTAATCCTTCAGTCCCCATGAATATCCAGCAAATACGGTATAACGATCATAATTTACATTAAACTGCAATCGAGGGCGTAGATCCAAATCTATAATCTTGCCGCGGTCACGATCAAAACTTGTTTTATTACCCTGCTTATCTTCAATGCTACCATTTTCTTTAATGCTTAACGTTTTGGCAATATCCATACCCAGCTGTATATCCATTGTCATCGGTTCAAAAAAGACACGATAGCCAACAAAAGGATTAAAATTGATAAATTGTTGATTGAGACGGGTTTGACCACGGCTTCCATTCATAAACTCGTTGCCTTCCAAATCAATCTTTGTCTGCAATCGTTCATAGGCGCCTTCCAAACCTAATATCAGGTTGTTGGCAAAAACATACCGGTAGTTTAAAGCACCACCGATATTGATTCCATATTTTTTTCCATAAGGATTATTGGTATAATAGTCCTGCTGCGTAGATCCATTCAACATACTCTTCGCTTCGGCTCCCGATCCCGTAAAGTTGGACACACCGGAAGTAATACCCACTCGTAGTTCGTGCGATTGCGAGAAAGCCATAAAATGGGTTATACCAGCAAAAAGTCCGACAAGTAAAAATCTCTTCATCATAACCGAAATATTAAATTAAAATCCTTAAAAAAATGAGCGTGTTCGATTGTTAAAAGTAAGAAAATTTATGTGATTCAACTTACTCCAATCCTTATTTTTTCTGAAACGGCAATGTTTATTCATCAGCTGAAATCCATCCGCTTGATCGGCTATAAAAAAAAACATCATAAGACAGAATGACTATATTTATTGAACTACATCAATGAAAATGAATCAATTCAGGCTTATTTTTGTTGTATTACAAACAAAAGAATTATCCGTATGAAATATATATTGGAAAACCCTGTCATCGGTCATATTGCCGAGCAGAAATATAAGACCAGCATCCACTGGAGGAATGGTGAATTTATTACGGATGAACCTGAAAAACTTGGCGGAAGAGATCTTGGGCCTGACCCCTACACCCTTCTGATTTCATCGCTTGTATCTTGTACATTAGCTACGCTACGCATGTACATCGATAAAAAAGGACTTGATATTCCAGAAATTTCTGTCAGTTCAAATATGTATCTCAAGATTGAAAAAGGACAGGTGGTTACGTATTTTGATCGCGAGATCGCTTTTGGACAAATCTTAGCGGAGGATACCCGAGAACGACTTCAACAAATTGCCGAAGAATGTCCCATTTCAAAAATTTTAAAGGGTAATGCCATTGTTAATACAGTAATTCGTGCAAATCCTTAAGAAGGAAGCATCACGATAGCGAATGATAAACAAAAGTTGCGCTTCAACTCATCAACATTAGCGTGTAACGAATTTGTGTATCATTATACTAATCATACACTTAAAAATAGCATTCATCATGAAAACCATAAACTTTCTCCTATTGGGTAAAAATGAAGAAATTCTCCTCACGCTCAAGAGAATCATTGAAAGCACACCCAGCTGGAATGCAACGATACAACAGGATTTGGGTACTTGTAAGAGACATCTGATAGACAATCCTGTAGATGTTTTATTATTGAGTTCGGGACTCTCTCCTCAGGAAGAGCATGAAATAACAGATCACCTTTCACGGCTCACTTATCCGATTGGCCTGATCAAACATTATGGCGGTGGAAGTGGACTTCTAAAAAATGAAGTCTACAGTCTTTTTCCAGACTTACGTTCCGTTTAATAATGCCTAGACCACAAGCAACAGCTTCTTAGAGAAACAACTAAAATCCGCTAAAACCCTTTCTTTATTGAACTAGATCAATAGAAATTGGTGGCTAATAGGCTAATTTTGGATACTAAATAATAAGATCATGAACAAACAGAACTTTATAAAAAAAGGCCTTTTGGGTTCCGGAATATTTGCATCAACAGTATCTTCAGCTGATATCTTGAAGAATGATATTGACGAGATAGAACCGCTTGAAACGCTGGATGCCGAAGATGTAAATTATAATTCAGAAAAATTGGAAAACCATAGCGTCCTCCATAAAGCAGCTACACGCGGTCATGCAAATCATGGCTGGTTAGAAAGCAATCATACGTTTAGCTTTGCCAATTATCACGACCCGGAACGTATGCACTTTGGTGTATTGCGGGTACTAAATGATGATATGGTGGCTGAAGGAAGAGGTTTTGGCAAACACCCGCACGATAATATGGAAATCATCAGTATTCCTTTGGAAGGTGATTTGCAACACGAAGACAGCATGGGTAACAAAGCCATTATCCGGAAAGGAGATATTCAGGTCATGAGTGCCGGAACGGGCATCATACACAGTGAATATAATAAAAACACCGATCAGGTGGTGAAGTTTCTTCAGATTTGGGTGTACCCTAATCAACGGAATGTGAGCCCGCGCTACGATCAAATTACATTAGATATCGCACAAAGACAGAATAAATTCCAACAAATTCTTTCGCCCAATCCAGAAGACGAGGGGGTATGGATCCATCAGGATGCCTGGTTTTCTATGGGGCATTTTGACAAGGACGTCCAGACAAAATACCAGATCAAAAAGGCCGGAAACGGTGTATATGTTTTTGTAATAAAAGGCAGTGTTACCGTCGAAGGACAAGAATTGGAGAGCAGGGATGGTTTTGGAATCTGGGATGTCGCTGAAATTAACCTGAAAGTCACCTCAGCAGATACTGAAATCCTACTGATGGACCTCAGTATGATATTGGACTAATTTTATACACTTAGACGTCAATTAACAAAAAGGGGAGCCTATGAGGCTCCCCTTTTTGTTAAGGCTATTTATTATTTTTAGAAAGTAACGGAATTCAGCTTTTTATCAACCAAAATACCATCTATCGCTTTCAGATTGAAGTTGACATTGCGTTTTGCTTTCAATTTAATCTTAAATAAAACTTCAGACCCATTCAAGGTCTCCTTATTGCCAAGATTAACAAAAGTAGCATACAGCGCTTTACTTCCATTGGTGTGAAGACGATCGTTACTATAATTGTTCATCTCTTTCAGCTGTACAGGTTCAATACCGACATATTCAAAATCGCCCTGATTGTACGGAAGAGCAAAACTAAGCGCATTGACAGCTTTAAGATTCTCCCCGCTAATACTGATCTCTACGGTGTCTCCCGACTTCAAGCTTGTTTTTGAGGGAACCAATTTTAGTTTACCAGCTACTTTTTCTTCCTTTGCTGGTTTTGCACCACCTTCGATAACAACAGCGACATTGGAAATATCATAAGCGTCAATCAAATTATTCTTATTGACATCACCATTGCTGACATAACCTTCAAAATCTCCATCACCCAATCGCAATCCCGTATAGTTAATATAAGATGTCAAATCATTATGATCGATCAATCGGTCATTATTAATATCGCCTGGTAGGTAGCTTGACGATCCTGGCACTTTAAACACATATAATTCTCTTCCTGAACCAAAACCACCAACAGCTTCAGAAACTGAAATTTTGATAAATCGGGCCACCGGATGGGTTCCAAAATCAAAACGTTTCATTTCGCCATCACGTTTCCAATCAAAACTACCAGCTTCCGTCCAGGTATCCTTATCGTTGCTATAGAATACTTTTCCTTTTAAAATGATGCCGTTTCCGCCATCGGTTCTTGGAAGATACTCAAACTTATCCAATTGATTAACAGATTTTAGATCTAAGGTCATATCAAACGGAACAGCTGCCTGTCCCCATTTTGTATGCCACATATCCCCCTCATCATAATTGAACAATTTATTGATACCATTTCCGCCTTGGTTATCCACAGAAGTCTCTGCTTTGATTCCTTCGATGGCAAATTCCAATGGATTTGCCTTTGTCTTTGCTGCAAATGTACTCCAATCTGAAACACCAGATTTATTGACAGCTCTAATTTTAAACTGGTAATCAGTTTCCGCGGCCAATCCTTCGAATAGCAATTGACTGTCTTTGATGGTCGAATAGATCAGATTATTGAATTCAATTTCATAATAATCAGCATTTGCAACCTTTTCCCAGGTTGGGGTTAAGGTATATGCTTGTGTATGTTGATCTGTGATAACAGCTTTGGGCGAAGTCAAAGCACCGGTCTGAGCCAGATAGTTGTCAACAGGAGCATATTCGAAACCCTCCAATTGTACTTCTATTGCAGTCGATGAGACATCCTGTTTCGCTAGTCGTACCAGCAACATCGGATTTTTCACCAAAGGTACTTTTTCAAATTCAGATCCCTTGGTTGCAAACTGATTCAGGTTTGGCTGAGCATCGTAGAAATATACGTTTTCAGAAGTATTGAACGCGTCTAAGCTGTTCACTTCTTTAAGTTTATTATTTTTTCCATTGACCTTTACAGTCAATTTCTTAGGTGCTTTGCTAACGTTGAAACGAATTTCGGTAGACTTCATTTTTTCAAATCCGTCAAATTCGCCCTGTGTTGGAGCAATCGTAAAAACAACTTTATTATTGTTTAACTGCGAAGTTAGGGATGTAGTTATTCCCTTACCATACCGATAAGCCTCGGTTTTTCCATCATCATCATATTCCAGGAAATTGGAATTCCCATAAGGATACACCTCATAAATACGTTGATCCTTTTTGATTTCCAGCACATTATTATTCGGGTTTGTCACTGGAATAATGGCTCCATTTTTCACGAAAACAGGCAGCTTCCAAATAGGCACATCAAAGTTATTGATGATACGGCCACCCTGGTATTTTTCACCCGTAAAATAATCAATCCATTCACCATCCGGGAGGTAAATACCATTGCGAATATCATTTCCCTTCTCATCCACACGTGTTTCCTGATAAATCGGTGCCACCAGGAAATTTGGACCATAGAGGTACTGGTATTGCGTTGCCTTTCCAAGCGTATAAGCATTTGCTTGCTCTAAAAACATCGCGCGAATGATGGGCAGTCCATCTACCGCTTGTTTTGCCACACTATAGCTATAGGGAACCAATTGAGATTTCAATTTCAAATATAGACGATTGATCGAAGTAGCTGGCTCGCCCAAAGCATGAGGGTATTTCTCGTTCGATCCCCAGCCATCCATATTGAGTTCCATGGGTGTCCAAGTCTTCCATTGAAAATCACGGATATTGACCTTGAAGTTTTTACCACCAAAGATCCCGTCCATATCAGAGGTAATATTGGGCTGACCCGAAAGTCCCGAGCCGATATATGTTGGTATGTGGAATCGAATATACTCCCATACACCTCCAGTTTGGTCACCCGACCAGATACCCGCATAGCGCTGCGTACCTGCCCAACCATCCAATGAAATAATAAATGGACGAGCGTCGTTGCCATAGTAAGGCATGGTATGCCCTACATCAGCTACCCCGTTGAGACCAAAGGAGTATCCTGGGCCCACCCAGGCCACATCCGTCTTTAGGACTCTCACACCTGCATCCCGTACCTCTTTTACTATATCACGTTGCAGTAATGCACTGATGCTGTCTTTGGGATGGAGATCAGACTGTGTCCATAAACCGATTTCCACACCATTCTTACGTGCATAATCGCCAAACTCTTTCAGGTTTTGGATATTTCCATCTAAAGATGCCGTTTGACCATATCCAGCACCGTAACCATCATTGGGAAGAATCCAACCCAAAGGCATGTCATGGGCTTTATAACGGTCTATGACTGCGCGAGCCGAAAATTGATAATTGTTTTTCTCGCCATTCAGCGATTCTTTGATTCCGCCATTGTCCTTTTGGCTTTCTTTATAGCGTTTGCCATCTTCAAAAAGAATTCCCTTTTCATCTTCTTTCCAAAAATCGCGGTTATAAGCATTAAGATGTCCTTCGTACAAACCAAATTTTGGTAGAAGAATTGGGTTACCCGTCAATTGGTAGAAATCGTTGAGCAAAGGCACAATACCGTCACCAACCATAAAAAAGACATCCAGATAATCCGTATCGTGGGCCAATTTGACTGTGCCAGCGGTTTTGGCTCCAAAGGCGTAACTTCCCTTCTTAAAAGTATGCCACATAAAACCATACCCTTTGGTTGACCAGTAATAAGGGGTTGGAGAGGCAACACCGCCATCGGTCCAGCTGTTCTGATTTTCGATAGCAATTACTTTTCCCTTATGTGAAAAACGTCCATTTTGAACGCCACCACCAAAAAAGTACTCATCCGCATTTTCCTTTAATTCAAGGCTTACTTGTTTGTCCTCAAAAACGACCGGTTTTAAGCTTTCAACTACAATCTTATTGGTTTTACGATTAAGGATACTAAACTGTGAAGTCTGTTTATCCATTGAAAAAAGAATATCGTTGGTGGAGATGCTGACCTTATTACCCTCATCCTTTACTTCGAGCTCAGCGACAGTTTTCCGAGGTTGCTCTACCAATATTTTTGCACCGGGTTTAGCTTCGGGGTCACGAATAATACCACCATGAACATCCTGAAACATCCTAAAAATATGATTACCGTAGAAATCTAAAGTCAGACGTTGGCCATTATCGTATACAATCTCAACTGTAGTCGGATTAATTTTTTGAATCGCGATAATACGATTAACTTGATCGCGACCTATTGTATTGTAATAATTGATCGTACTTACTTTAGCCTCAACTCGAGTGGGTTGAAAAATAAAAGGAGAAGCCAATCCCATCAGTAAACTGACTTGTGCTTTTGTGCTCCAAAAAGATACCTTCATGCGTATGATTTATAATGCATTAAATTAACTTAACAATAATACAATAGTAAATTGAAGTAAAAAAGAGTTTCAGGAATGCAAACGATTGTCCAATAATAATGTTGCAGGCTAACCGAGCTATTGTAGGCTATTCACCAAATATCGAATGTTTACTTCCATGTGGCTTATGAAATGACCATGATGATAAATGCCACATAAAACTGGAGGGATGGCTAATAGTGGTGCACCATACCACTGTGGGTCAGGGCCGGTCGGCGGTACGGAAGATATGCAATAGCATTGTACAGGAAGTACGGGGGTACTTAAACGAAAGAAGCCCTTGACTGTTTCCAGCAAGGGCTTCCGTGTAAAAAAAGGCACCGACCTACTCTCCCACCTGTTACGG
>NZ_MKWH01000004.1:0-220604 GCF_001899705.1 Sphingobacterium sp. 40-24
TAATTGTAAAGGATTTTCAGGATTACCAAAAAATGCTGTAAGATCTATTTAGGACTAATGGTTAAATCTGTAAAGTTTTTTCAGGACGAGACATACAAATATTACAGTACGCGACGGTGGACCAGGATATTGGTCAATTGCTGGGCCTCGTACGGGTATCCAAGAAAATTATATTACTTCTGCGGCATTTTGGAAAATTCGCGAAATGTCTGTGAGTTATCGTATCCCAAAATCATTTTTGGCAGGTCAAAACGTAATTAAAGGGGCTCGTGTAAGTGTTCAAGGACGTAATTTATTTATCTGGACGCCAAAATCAAATGTTTATACCGATCCAGAATATTCTGATGGAAATGGCTCGTCAAATGGTAATGCAATTGGTTTGACTAATTTGGGTCAAACGCCTCCATCAAGATATGTCGGTTTTTCTGTGAACTTAACTCTCTAATTTGATCTTAAAATGAAAAGAAATAAATTTTTACTATACGCTTGCTTGGGATTGAGCTTAGCCTCATGTTCCAAGGCATTGGATATCAATGATAACCCCAATAATCCTACAGAGTCTACTCCTCAACTTGTTTTTCCACAGGCTTTAGTAGCTACAGCACGCCTTGTACCTACATATAATAGCTATGGTACACAACTGGTCGGTTATCGTGCAAACGGTGGTGGAGTTTCTGGTTGGGGATCAATTATCTCCTATAATTTTACTACGACTGATTTTAATTCCTTGTGGTCAACAAGTTATGATATATTGAATGATCTTCAATATGTTGAAAATACGGCCAAGCCACAGGGTCAAATGGATTTATATTTTGCTGCAAAACTATTGAAAGTCTATAACTATGTGAATCTGGTAGATACTTATAATGATATTCCTTATTCACAAGCCTTAAAAGGGAAAGCAAGTCTTACTCCTGCCTATGATAAAGCAACGGATATCTATAAGGATTTGGGTACACAATTAGATAGCGTGGTAGCTTATTTTAAGACGAGCACATCTTCAACTTTATTTAAAAATACAGACTTTTTATATAAAGGAGATGGTATTAAATGGGCGCAATTAGGCAATACGTTGAAATTAAAAATGTTATTGCGTGCTAAAGATAAAGTTCAATTTACGAAAACAACACTAGATGATGTTGGGTTTGTAACAGCTGATGTGATTGTTAATCCTGGCTTTACTAAAAATGACGGTAAGCAAAATCCAATGTGGAATGCTTGGGCTTATTCCTATGATGGAGCGGCTGTAGGAGCTGCAAGTCAATATGCGCCAACGCCCTATATTATGACATTTTATAATGGTACTAAAATATCTGATGCAGCTCGCGCTAATTTAATTTATAAGACAGGGGTGTCTACGCCTGTAAATCAGTTGGGATACCAGCAATCTGATGCTGGTCGTGGTCAAGCACCAAGTTCTTGGTTTTTAGGCACTTCTTCAACATCCTATACAGGAAAAGGAATATTAAAAGGCCCCGCGGCTGGTCAGCCAATTTTGTTGGCTTCGGAAAGTTATTTCTTACAAGCGGAAGCTGCTTTGAAAGGGATAACTTCTGGTACTGTGGCTACTTTATTTGATGAGGGGATTAAAGCATCGTATAATTATTTAAATAGAAATGAAGCGGATGCAACAACTGTTTCTGCAGCTGATTTAACAGCTTATTTAACAAATTATAAAGCAGAAAATGCCAGTAACTATTTAGTAAATATAGCAAGCGCCTCTTCGGATGTACAAAAATTGCAAGCCATAATTACACAGAAATATGTTGCTTTCAATTTTTTGTTTGGACATGAGGCATGGAACGAATATCGCCGTACAGGGTATCCTTCATTGATTAACCCGAATACAAATGCATATTATCCTAATAATATTGCAAACAGAAATAATACATTTGTTTCAATAACTTCTGAAGCTACAGCTACAGATAAGTTGCCTACGCGAGTGATGTATCCTAATACTGAGTTTAACTATAATAGTGCAAATATTCCTTCAATAGATAAATATACTTCGAAGATTTTTTGGGCTAGATAAATTTAAAATAACATGAAAAAAATATTAAAATATATTTCTTTAGCATTGGTTATTACCACTATATTTTCATCTTGTTTGAAAGATGAAGTTTTGATTGGGCCAGATGCTCCAGGGGCAATATCAAATATTATCGAATTTAAGAATCCTGGTTTTATTCAATCAAGTACTACTAGTAAGCTACCCTTGTATTTATTATCATTTGATATGAATCCAACAGGGCAGTTGGTATTAGAAGTAAATTATGCAGGTTCAAATACTGCCCCGAATGATATTAATGTGAAGGTTAAGCTAGATAATTCATTAATTGACGAATACAATGATGATCAGGACGATGAGTTTGTAGCTCTTCCTACTTCACAGTATAGTATTTCTTCATTCGATGTTGTCATAAAGAAGGGGGAACGAGTAGGTAAGTTTGTTGTTGATTTAAAGCCCAGTATGTTTACTTTTGATAAAAGCTATGCGCTTGGATTTTCTATTGAATCTGCTTCCGTTGGAAATATCTCTGGAAACTTTGGTAAAATGGTTGTTGGAATCTCTGGTAAAAATTTCTTCGACGGAACTTATGCCTATACAACTTCTGCAAACACTGCTCTTGTTCCAAATGCAAATAAGACAGTAACACTTGTAACAATTGGCGGAAATAAATGTCAATTGAAACCAGGACTTTTGGGAACATATTCAAATGTTGTAAATTATACTATTGATCAAGCTACGAACAATATTACAGTAGAAATGACAACTTTATTACCAATTGCTACTAAGCCAACAAGTAAATACGATCCAGCGACTAAAACACTTACAGTAAACTGGACTTCAAATGGAGGCGGACGTACTTTTGAAGAGAAATTTGTCTACACTGGACCGAGAGATTAGTTAATCAATTAATAAGTAGAGGAAGAGTAATGTCTTTTCCTCTGCTTTTACTATTTAATTTTTATCTTATGAAAAAGTCTTTTTTAACTTTATTCATGGGTTTTGGGGTGGTGCTGGTATGCAAGGGGCAAAATAAAGAGGCTACACCAAAGATTGGATACGATAATTTGGTAAAAGATCTAAGTAAGAACCTAGTGTTGACAACATCCGAAATTGATAAGAATATTTCTGGAGATATAATCGTTGAATTTCGTGTAAATGAAAAAGGGAAGATAGATTCTGCAGATATCGTTAAAGATCTTGGAGACCAAATTGCACTGCGTCTTATTCGTATATTGAAGGTTTCGGGAGAATGGACACCTGCAGTTAAGGATAATAAAGAAGTAGCCTCTTGGGTTAGATTGCCATATCATGTTCTTTCATCAGAAGAAATTGCAGATAGCCAAGACCATGTCGCTATTCCAGAGAAAGGAATGAACGCTTTTAATGAAAATTTTTCTAATACTTTTGAGTATCCTAAGGAGGCATTAAACGCTGGGGTAAAAGGAAAGTTTAATTTGCGTTTTACTGTAGATACAAAGGGTGTGATTTCCAATGTTAATTTCGAAAATGACCCGGGCTATAAGGTTTTGGAAAACGCAAAAAGAGCCCTTTTGAGATCAGGGAAATGGATTCCAGCAAAAGAAAATGGTGTAGCTGTTGTGTCTGAAGTAGTTTATCCCTTGTCTCTTGACTTTAAATCTTACAAAGGCCATATGTAAAGTACGCTAGATTACTGTTAAAAAACCACTTTAGTTCATTTATATCCTAAAGTGGTCTTTTTATGTAGTTTCCTGCCCAAACTGAAGCACATATCCATTATTGTCATATATAGCAAATTCGCGCATCCCCCATTCGAAAGTTTCTATTTCTGACATTCTCCTTCAATTCTTCCCATAAATTATCAATATCATCTACGTTAAAATAAAAGGAACCAGTAAATTGTGCTGTTTCAAAAGCAATGCTTTCAACAGGATGGGAGAACATGATTTCTATCGTTCCGTTTTGCAATAAAATCCAGTCCAATGTTTCATTTTTTTCAATACACGTAAATCCCAGCTTCTCACTATAGAACTGAATTGTCTGATCTAAATTTGTTGAATATAATATCGGATTTACGCATTTTAGTTTCATTTTTCTTGTATTTGAATGTTGGATGTTATTGTTTTTGTCTTTTTGGTAGTTTTTTTATGTTTTTCTTTATTGCTGTTGATTTTAGTACCGGTTCTAGGGTGAAAATTACAAAAAATGTAGTGGATGTTGTTGTTTTGTCAAAAATATTTTATTTTTTTTTGTCTATGTGTTTTATATTGTGTAATAGTTTGATAGTTAGTGTTTTATTTTATATAAGACGTCGTGTTTTGTGTGAACTAATTCGAGTATTATTGCCTCTATTTTCAACTCTCTGTTGCAGGTTTAAAAGTTTGTTTTATCTTTGCTTTTAACAAAACCTTAACATTTCATGTCCGGTTTTGTACACTAACTGTATTAGTCTAATAGACTCATCATTTTTAGAAAAACATATATTGACAGGTTCAACAGAACTTTCGTCCATTTAACATGCAAGTAAGCTACTTAATTTAAATAAACATAAACATATGAAACACAAATTACTCAGTTTTTTCGTGGGGAGTATGATCCTTTCTTCCGTTGCTTTTGCGCAAGAGAAGAAAGTAAGCGGTCGTGTAACTGGAGCTGATGGTAAACCATTAGTCGGTGTGACAATTGCTGTTCAAGGATCAAACATTGCTACTCAAACAGATGCAAATGGAAAATATTCTTTATCAGTTCCTGTTGGTAAAGTTATGGTTTTCAGGTATGTCGGTCATTCTGACAAAACTATAATCGTTAAAGAAGGACAGTCATTATTCAATGTATCATTGGAGGATCAGAATACAGCGTTAGATGAGGTTGTCGTAGTCGCTTATGGTACTGCAAAAAAAGAATCGTTAACTGGATCAGTAACATCTGTTTCTGCGAAGGATATCGAAAAAAGACCGGTTACCAATGCATTTGCAGCTTTAGAGGGATCTGCTGCTGGTATTCAACTGAACAATACTTCTGGTATGCCAGGTGCAGAACCTAGTATAAGGATTCGTGGATTTTCATCACTAAATGGTTCGAATGACCCTCTTTATGTTGTCGATGGTGTTCCTTTTGGTGGTAATATCTCCGATATAAATCCGAATGACGTAGAAAGTATATCGGTATTGAAAGATGCTTCTTCTTCAGCTTTGTATGGTAGTAGGGCAAGTAATGGTGTTATTATCATTACAACAAAGAAAGGAAAAGCTGGACGCTCACAAGTGAATGTTTCCACTGATCAAGGGTTTTATTCAAGAGGTATTGCAGAATATAGCCGAGTGAATGATAGACAATTCATGGAGGCTATGTGGATGGGGTATCGAAATAACTTATTGACAAGTAGTTCAACCAAATATCCGACAACCCAATCTGCAAATGATGAGGCTTCAAAGTCATTGGTAAGTAACTATCTTAAACTAAACATTTATGATAAAGATGATGATAAATTATTCGACGCGAATGGTAAGCTAGTTTCCGATGCGCAAATTAAAAGTGGATATCGAGATGACTTGGATTGGTTTAGTGAAGTAGATCGTATAGGACATCGTCAAAATTATAATATTGATGGGAATACAGCCACGGATAAAGCAAAAGTTTTTTATTCTACTGGATATTTGGACGAAAAGGGCTATATTAAAAATTCAGGTTTAAAGAGGTTTACAGGTCGTTTAAATGCGGAATTGCAAGCTAAAAATTGGTTTAAATACGGCTTCAATTTAGCAGGATCACACCAAATTTCAGATAGAATAAGCGGTTCCACGGATGATGCTGGTTCTTTCACAAATCCTTTTAATTATGCACGCTCAATTGCACCAATTTATCCGATTCATCTACATAATCCTGATGGTACCTATGCATTAGATGCTTTAGGAGATAAACAATTCGATAATGGTGAATCCACAAGATTACAATATGTTGGAAGGCATACTATTTGGGAAAATGAATTGAACAGTGATCAAACGATTAGAAATACTGTAAACGGTCGAGGATTCCTCGAATTTAAATTCCTGAAAGATTTTACGTTCACGCTAAATGGTGATTTGAATCTTCGTAATTCGGAACGCCGTACCTATAATAATGCAGTGATAGGAGATGGTAATGGACAAGGTCGCGCTGCTAGAAATATTTATCGGTACAAAAATTATACGCTTCAACAACTGTTAAGTTGGAATAAGGACTTTGGAAAGCATCACGTTGATGTTTTAGCGGGCCATGAAAATTATTCCGATAATTGGAGCTACTTGTATGGTTATAAAACAGATGAGACGTTTGCGGGAAAAACTGACATGGTTAACTTTACCAAGATTACCTCTTTGTATGATTACCAAGAGGACTATCGCGTCGAAAGTTTCTTGTCTCGCGCTCGCTATAATTATGATGGTAAGTATTTTGCTGAGGCCTCCTTTAGAAGAGACGGATCTTCTAGATTCAGTCCTGAAAATCGTTGGGGTAACTTTTGGTCATTAGGTGGAAGTTGGATAGTTTCCAAAGAAGACTTTTTCAAAGATGCACTTCATATCGTCAATGATTTGAAAGTAAGAGCATCTTATGGAGAAGTTGGAAATGATGAAAGTGCTAATAAATATGCGCACTTAGCTTTGTATGATATAGATCAAAATGCAAATATGGCGGCTCTTTATAAAAAACAAAATGCGTCGCCGGATCTGATTTGGGAAACTTCAAGTTCTTTTTCTGCAGCTATTGAGACACGTTTATTCCAGCGTGCAAATTTAAGCTTTGAATACTTTAATAAGCAGTCACAAAATCTGATATTTGACGTTAATTTGCCGCTATCTGCCGGTGCGACATCTACTTCTTCTGCTGTTTCCACAATTACACGTAATATCGGTTCAATGTCAAATCGCGGTTTTGAGCTAACATTTGATGTCGATGTTTTGAAAGGTGATGGATGGAAATGGAATATTGGAGCGAATGCAACATGGTTGACCAACAAAATATTAGCATTACCAGAAGAGAATAGAGAAAATGGTATTATCACTGGTAATTTTAAATGGATGGAAGGACGTGGAAGATATGATTTCTGGATGTTTAAATTTGCAGGTGTAGATCAAATGACCGGGCGTTCTCTGTATCTTCCAGATACACAAAGATTTAATGTAAATGGTTCAGCTCCTGATAAGGCAGCTATACCAACTGCTGAATTAATCGAGATTAACGGAAAATATTATGTTACCAATCCATCCAATTATGGTGTAAGGGATTGGTCGGGATCTGTTATTCCTAAGATGAATGGAAGTTTTAATACCAACTTTGAATATAAGAATTTTAGTTTTTCGGCTTTATTTACTTACGCTATCGGAGGTAAAGTATTTGATTCGTCTTATGCAGGTTTAATGTCTATGTCTGGTACGCCAAGTGCTATGCATACAGATATTATGAAGTCATGGAATGGAATTCCTGAAGGTATGACTGCGACTTCTGTAAATAGATTGGATCCGAATGGTATTCCAGCAATTAACTTTTCACAGAGCAATATGAACAACTATTCAAGTGATCGTTTTTTAACGGATGGCTCTTATTTAGTTATCAAAAATATTGCGGTGGGCTATAGTTTGCCAAAAACATTGGTTAGTAAAATAGATTTGTCTTCAGTAAGAATTGTTGCGGGGATCGAAAACTTGGCAACAATGACGAAACGCAAAGGAATGAACCCGCAACAGCAATGGAATGGTACTAGTACAAATGCTTGGGTAACTCCGCGTACTGTATCTTTTGGAGTAAAAGTTGGACTATAAGAAATAAAAGGATGAAAAATATAAATTATATTAAAGTATTATTTGCAGGAGTGTTGTTGCTAGCTTCCTGTAAAAAGGACTATTTAGAGACACTTCCTACAGACTCTGTAAGTACTCCTACGGTATTTGAAACAACAAAAAATGCCAAGTTAGCTGTAAATGGCTTAGCTAAGATGATGACCCAACAATATTTGGGAAGCCAGGGCTTTAATGGAGAAGGAACAATCAAAATGTATTACGGGAATTATCCTGGAAACAATTTTTTTGTCAACTTAAGTGGTTGGGCCGATATCATTAATGCAAATTACAATCAAAATTTAACAAGTATTTACCTTTATTATCCTTGGTATTATTATTACAAGATTATAGGTAATGCAAATCAAATTGTAATAAGTATTGATGGAGCGGAGGGACCAGCCGTTGAAAAAGATTTCATAAAAGCACAAGCATTAACCTTTAGAGCATACAGTTATATGATGTTAGCTCAGATTTACGGAAATAGATGGAAGGATTCCAATAATGGTCAAACTGGAGGCTTAGTTCTAAGAACCGACGTATCAACAGGAGACATGCCTTTATCTACTTTAGGGCAGACATATGATTTAATTTATAAAGATTTAAATGACGCAATAGCGCTATATGAATCGTCTAAATTGGATAGAGAATCCGACAAAAATTTCCAAGTGAATGAGGATGTGGCTTACGCGATTTACGCAAGGGCAGCACTAAACAAACAGGACTACGTTAACGCAGAAAAATATGCAGTTCTTGCTCGTAAAAATTATAAATTGATGAGTAACGCTGATTATAAAAACGGTTTTTCTACTCAGAATGGCGAATGGATATGGAGTAGTTATGGAGCCTCTGATGAAACGTTATATTTCTATTCATTCCAGTCTTATATTGCCTATAACTCAACAGCTAGTGCCGTAAGAACAACACCAAAATGTATCAGTAGAGAATTGTTCGATAAGATACCGACGACAGATGTTCGTAGA
This sequence comes from Sphingobacterium sp. 40-24, assembly GCF_001899705.1. Classification (NCBI taxonomy): domain Bacteria; kingdom Pseudomonadati; phylum Bacteroidota; class Sphingobacteriia; order Sphingobacteriales; family Sphingobacteriaceae; genus Sphingobacterium; species Sphingobacterium sp. 40-24. Next base: position 8,787 of record NZ_MKWH01000004.1, read on the forward strand.
GATTTATTTTTGGATCCAAAGAATGAAGCATATACTACCGCAACGGGTATTGCGGGGACAGCTATGAAAGCGAGAGCATTTAAGTTGTTCCCAGATTTACAAGCTACTGCAGTTCCTTTTGCGTATATGAATTTCAAATTTAAAGCGAATGATATACCTGGTATCGGTCATGTGAATCATTTTAGGGCTTCCGAAATGTATCTCATTGAGGCTGAAGCGAAATTTTTCCAAAATAAGGCAGCAAGCGAAGTTCAAGGTGTTCTTAATGCATTAAACGCTACTTCAGGAAGGGATGTGAATTATGTTTGTACAAAAACAGGAACAGATCTACTTAATGAAATTAAACTTTATCGCGCGGTTGAACTATGGGGCGAAGGATTCGATTGGTTTGATATGAAACGATGGGGAGATACTATTGTGAGAAAAGACTTTGCTAACGGTGGTAATTTCTTGACTTCATTGGTTACTACAATTAAGCCAGAAGATAAAAATAAATGGACTTGGGCTATACCTCTTCGTGAAAGCGATTATAATAAGGGGTTGGAATAATTTTAAGAAGGAATCAATAGTTAGGTGGCCGATACGTGAATTTCATGTATCGGCCATTTTTATTTTAAAATATAATCGAGATCGTATGAGTTCTCAATGTCTGGAAACGACCTCCAAGGCGATATATTACCAAATCATTAATTTTATGTATATAAATTAATAGACTAACAATTTATTAATATTAACTTAATATTGAGAATCTATTTTTACGCCGTTGAAAGATGATGGAATAGAAGAAGGAAAAATGATTCTGCTCGTATCATATCATCAAAAGCGAAAAAGATAATTTATTTAAAATTCTCATGAAAAAAGCACTTTTACTCTTAGCTCTGATAGGACCCGTTGTAGCACTTGCGCAAAATAATAATGCGCCCTCCAGCTATGATCCACATGATATCAAGATTACGGGGTACCTTCAAACACAGTTTCAAAAGGCGCAATCTCCTGGAATTACGTCCTTTTCAGGTGGGGATTTTTCAAAGAATTCGGATAACAGATTTATGATCCGCAGGGGACGTCTTAAAATTGATCGGGTGGATACTTACTCGAGTATTGTCTTTCAATTGGATGCTACGCAAGATGGCGTGCAGTTAATGGATGCCTTTATTCAATTGCGTCACCCAAGTCAAAAAGGCCTTAGTTTAACTGCGGGACTTTTCAATAGACCTTTTGGATATTCCATTGTATACTCATCGGGCTATCGTGACTTTCCGGAACGGGCACGTGTATTCCAGACGTTAATGCCACGCGAACGTGATCTTGGAGGGATGGTAAGTTATCATCCTAGCGGTAAAGCTAAATTCTTAAACTTAGATTTAGCTTTGGTGAATGGCAGTGGCCATTCGGCTAAAGATTATGATTCCAAAAAAGATCTCATCGGTAATCTTGCTTTTAAATTTGATAGCCTAGCGGATAAAAAACTGCATTTGGGATTTGGTGGCTCGTTCTATAAAGGTTCGGTACGTAATGATACGAAAACCTACTATACGCCTAATAGCAATGGGTACACCGCACATACCAGTGATGAGAATGAAGGTAAAGCCATCGGCAGGAACTATTATGGAGCAAACTTACAGGTAGAGTTTGATAATAGCTTCGGGAAATCCAGTTTCAAAACCGAATATGTGGCAGGAGACCAGCCTGGAGTTGCCGGTGGTGTCGATATTAAAGGACCCTACGCCAGCAGAAGTTTTACAACCCAGCCGACAACAGACCTTTATCAACGTAAATTTAATGGATATTATCTTTGGTTTACGCAGGAGATTGCGAAGACCGGTATTACTGCATTGATAGCGTATGACGTATATGATCCAAATACGAAAGCAAGTGGCATGACAATCGGCATGCCTGATAATTTTACGGCCGATGGCGATGTTAAGTTTAGTACGCTGGGCTATGGTCTTGCATATCAGATTAACAATAGGATTAAACTGACTGTATATAATGAGCATGTAACGAACGAAACCACAAGTTTACCAAACTTTTCGGCTGATCTGAAAGATAATGTTTTCACTACAAGGCTGCTTTATCGTTGGTAAATTGGCTCAGTGCTGTTTTTTCGCGAGTATCGGTGTTAAGGGGGAGGATCAATATTTAGTTTGACCAATATAGTAGGTTGTTTAGGCCATTTGATTTAGAGATCTCCCGACACTTAGATGTTTTTCCGAATCCGGCTCAGTGATGATGCGGTAATCCCTAAATAGGACGCTAACATGGCTAATGGAACACGATTGGCTAAACCCGGGTAAAGCTTTAAGAACAGGAGATAGCGTTCTTTGGCATCGAGATTCATCATGGTATTTGCCGTTTTTAACTTACTTTCCACCACAAAAGCATAAAGTTTGGCCATCAACAACGGCCAAACTTTAACTTCCTTTTCAAGAAGCGTAAAATTCTCAAAATCAAGGCTCCAGATTTCGCTATCTGTGAGGGATTCTATATAGTCGTTGGAAGGTGTTCGATCCAAGAAGCTCTGAAGATCCCCAATAAAACGACCTTCATAAATAAAATAACGCGTAAAATCGTCGCCTTTACTGTTGTAATAGAGCGAACGGAATACCCCCGATTCCACAAAAGCAATGCTATTGTTTACTTTACCGCAAGCGACAAAATAGCTTGACTTTGAAATATTCTTTTTTTCGAATGCCTGTCGAATTAAATTCTCTTCACGCAAATCGAGCTGTCCAAATTTTCGGATGTATTCCAGTAATTGCTCCATGTTACCTTTGTATTACTTCGCTAAGTTAATCAAATCTTCACGTTGTGGTCCTGTTGAAAGATACGTTATGGGAACTTGTAACTCTTCTTCTAAAAAGGAGATAAATGTACCCAAGGTTTCTGGAAGTAAGTCTGCCTGCTTGATATTAGAGAAATCGGTATTCCAACCTTTTAAATATTTCCAGATCGGTTTAATTTTTTGTTCAGAAGATTGGGGAAATGCTAACGAAATTTTTTGTTCATCTATTTCATAATGGGTACAGACGGGGATGTCAGCCATTTCGTTCAAAATGTCGGCTTTCGTAAGAACGAGTTCCGTAACTCCGTTTAACATGATGGCATATTTTAATGCTGGTAGATCCAGCCAGCCGACACGACGGGGACGTTTGGTATTGGAACCGAATTCAGCTCCTTTGTCCCGTAAATCATTGGCAGCTTGCCCTGTGATCTCTGTTGGGAAAATGCCATTCCCCACACGGGTGCAATAGGCTTTTGTAACGCCATAAATTTTGTCCACCACTTTAGGCGACACACCCAAGCTTACACAGGCTGCGGAGGCTATCGTATTTGATGAGGTCACATAGGGATAACTTCCATGGTCGATATCAAGCAGAGTTGCCTGCGCGCCTTCCGCCAATACCTTCTTCCCATCTCGGATTGCCTTATTCAGAAAGATTTCGGTATCTATAATTGGCACTTGTTTTAAGGAAGTGCATCCTTGAATAAAAGTGTGGTAGAGCTCTTCGAATGCAGGCATTTCTTGCCCCAAAAACTGTAGTTCTTTGTATTGACGGTTTAAATTTTGATAGACGTCAGTATCAAAACTATCCGAGTGAATATCACCAACGCGAAGGTTCTGTCTGAGTATTTTATTGGAATAACTTTGCGCAATTCCATTTTTGGTCGTTCCTATCGTGCGATACAGTGGGGACTGTTCCATATAGATATCCCAATAACGATGGGTCGGTAAAACGAGATGCGCTTTTTGGGATATCAAAATTCTATCAACGAGATCTTGATCTGGCATAATGTGCGCTAGTTCTTCGATTTCTGCTTTAAATGCTAATGGGTCAACCACCACACCGGTGCCGATAATGTTTTTGACATGCGGTGAAAAGATGCCTGATGGGAGTAGTTTAAGCGTAACTTTGTTACCTTGATAGTAAATACTATGTCCGGCATTCGCGCCGCCATTAAACCGAGCGATAATATCATAGTCGCTTCCGATCAGATCAATGAATTTTCCTTTACCTTCGTCTCCCCATTGGAGCCCAATTAGAATGTCCATGTTGCGTTTGTTTTGAAATTATGGTCAAAGCTAGGGCTTGCAAGGCGGAGGCCAATTGCCATTTGGCAAAAAGTGCTCCTCATTATCATTTGGCCAGCAGTCTTAATGCGTTTGGATTGCGCTTAAGCTTGTTTGTGTCCGAGCTGTTGTACTTTTTGTATCCATTTATTTCGCTTAATAGGATCGGAAGTTTTGATAATACCGATATAAGTGACTTTCACAGGCGATATTCCACAAAATTGGAGGGTTGATCTTTTTAATTGATTAACACTTGGTCTGCCGTAAACTAAAGCATAATACCAACTTGGTTGATCGAGTGTTGTAATGATCCGAGCAGATTTTCCTTTGAGTAATTTGTCCCAAAAAAGAGAGTTTTCGCGATATTGAAAAGCCCGTCCAGGTAAAAAAAGTCTATCGATAAAGCCTTTCATCAAGGCTGGAAGACCGCCCCACCAAACGGGATGTATCCAGACCAAATGATCGGCCCATAAGATGTCTTCCCAGGCAAGAAGTAGGTCCTGCTCAAGTTCTGTCCGTTTACGATAACCAAATTCAAGGTTTGGATTGAAATCTAGGTCAATAATATGGATTGTTCGTACTGTAGCTCCGGACGCTGCCGCAGCTTCTTGATAGGCATTTGCGATGCCAAAATTGAAAGATTCCCGATTCGGGTGGCCATTGATAATCAGTATTTTTTTCTCCATGATGTTTTATTACATCACAAAAATAGAAATAGGGCTACCGTCTTTACAGGACAAATGTCTAAAAAGAAATTTCGCTGCGAATACGACTTAAATGACGTTGTGTAATGCCTAAATAGGAAGCGAGGTATTGTAAAGGAAGCTGTTGGATAAAATCAGGATGATCTTTGAGTAAATTGGCATAACGTTGTGATGCGGTTTCTTTTTGTAATTGAAAGACGCGTTTTTCAAGTTCAAGATATTGTTCCTCGGCAATCATTTGAAGGTATTTTGTCCATTTTAGGCTATTCGTAGCAAGCTTATCAATCATATTTTTTTTGATCGTCCACAGTTCGGCAGGGGTAAGGGCCTGCATGGTCTCCACGCTTGGCCCGCCTGTAATAAAGGAGGAGTAGGCCGCTATCCATGTATTGGGAAAGCGGAAACAATAGGTAATATCTTCCCTATTCGCACTGCTATAATAAGAACGGAAGATCCCTGATTGTATAAATGCAACCTCATGACAAGGTTGATTCTCTTTAACAAAAAAGTCGTTTTTGTTCAGCTTTCTGTATTCAAAAAGCTGAGCAATCTGATTGATCTCTTCTTCGTCGAACAGACGCAAAGACCGAAAATATGTTGCTATCATGAAGTCCAAACTTAGAAAAATTGCGGTGTTCCTACAAGATAAATTCGATGTGTTTTAATCGGCTCAATGTTTAGTTTGCCGATTGAGCAACAGGGTAGATTTTTAATTCGCATCAATTAGAATGGCCAATTGCAGGCACATTTGATCGGAGCGATTGCTCCAAGCATGATTGGTGCCGCGTTGGATGACAATATCGCCGGCTTGTAAAAGCGTTTCTTCTGTGTCTGTAATCAAGTAAATCTCCCCTGAAAGAATAATGATGTAATCCAAACTAGCGGTCTGATGCATGAGGGGATGAGGGGTACCAATCGTCGTTTCTATACCAAGTTCCCGATCGGGTGGGATCTGTACATAGCGGAAGTACGTGCCATTTTTGATGACTTGGGGTATAGCGCTGTTTTCTATGGGATGCTCTTTCTCAAACTTGGCCGGCATTTGGCTGGTTTGCCAGATATCGGAAATAACAAGATTGGGATAGTGCTCTGATACATTATCAACCAATGCATCCGCTTCGATAAAGGATTTGCCGGCACGTATGCCTGTCACGATTCGTCTAGGTATAGTTCTCATTGATTTTGTATAATTAATTTATTGCCTTGAGTCTGGTTGTTTTTGAGCATTAGATGCCCTTTTTCGATTGTTTCGGGGCTTAAGTTACCGATAAGATAAATAGGGGCAGGTTGAATAATTTCTTGCTCAATAGTGTGTCTGATTCGATCCAACCCCTTTTTGAAATAGGGATAATTCAGTCTTTGGGCGTGGATAAAGTTGGATATATTGATGATCTGTGCGGCCGAACTAAATAGTTGGTCTCTTGCTGCCGCGGTCGTAAAATGTGTGATGTCGATATAAGTTCCATAGGGTTTTAATACTGCGGCGGCAACTTCCGAGAGATGCTGCCCCACCGCATCAATAGCGACGTCAATACCTTGCTGATTACTTTTAAGCTTGATTATTTCCGTTAAATTCTCTTTTCGATAATTGATGATACTGTCTTTTTGCAGTCCTAGTTGGCGTAATTTTTCAATACTGCCCATACTTCCTGCTGTTGCAACGATATTTTTAATGCCGTTAGCCAGGAGTAATTTTAATACAAAAAGACCCACGCCTCCAGACGCTCCGGTTAGGAAAATATGATCTTGCGGATTAATTGCTGCTCGGTCGAAAACCTGCAATGCGGTGATGCCAGCGGTAGGAAGTGCTGCTGCTTGCTCAAACGAAATATTTTTTGGCTTAGGGGCAACGAGGCCGGCTGGTAATTGAATGTATGCTGCATAGGTTCCGTTACTGCCCATGCTGCCACAGGCAAAAAATACTTCATCTCCAATTGCGTATTCACTTACATCTGAACCTTTATCTGTGACAATTCCTGCCCCTTCTCTACCAAGTATGGGTGAAAATATATAACGTCGTTCAAATTCATTTTCACGCATCTGGTAGTCTATGGGGTTGAGTGCTGAAGCTAATATTTTAATTTTCACTTCGTTGGACTTCAGTTGAGGAAGCTCAACCTCCGCATTTATCAATTGATTGTCTTTATCCAGTATAACCGCGTTCATATCGCTATTTATTTAAATGATGGCATCCCTATGAAAAATTCCTGCCGAAATAATGTATGTTATATCAGCATTCTTTCATCTTATATAGTTGATATGACAAATCTACGTTTCGTTTGCTATATATTTGTTGGTAGTTAACAAGTGGTAACTAGTCGTTGGAAATCAATATGGGACAAGTTTTGGAAGGAAATCAAATGCGGGAGGCGAGTTGTACAGAAGAATTGCGCGCTATACGTGACGCGCTGGATATTTTGGGCGGAAAATGGAAATTGATGATATTGCGTTATTTGGCTAATCGGGAGTTGCAGGAAATTTATTTCAAAAAAATGGAACGGGAGATTCAGGGAATTTCTGCAAAAGTGTTGACAAAAGAACTTCGAGACCTTGAATTAAACTTGTTAGTCGCCCGCCAGCCCAGTGAAGACCCCGTGAAAGTGTTCTATAAAATTACCGCCTATGGTAAAAGTGTATTCCCCGTTACCGAATCACTGGTCAGTTGGGGGTTGGAATACCGAGAGAAAGTGAAACAAGAACTCGCTGCATTAACGAAATAACAATTTATTCCGATTGAAGAATTAACTTTTTGATCAGTGAAATCTGACCAAGGTGATAATAACTATGTTCGATTACAGCTTCGATATTTCTGAGGTAAGATCCATACTTTTTATCAATAAATGGCTGATCGAAGAGGTTTTCATCGAACGATGCGATACAGTCACAAAATAATTTGGCATTTTTCAGGAATCGATCTACTAGTGTATCCCAGTCTGCTTTGGATTGGATAGGCGGGATATCAAAGCTGTATTTATCACTAATTTCCAATTTTCCATACGTAAATGCAGCTAGTAGACCTTCTAGGTAATAATTGATATGATAGGTTAGCGCAGCGATGGAATTCAGATCATTTATTTTGAATATGGCCTGTTCCCAGGTCGTATTCAATAGTTGTTCCTGATAGTTGGTGTTGGCAATCCAACGTCCATTCAAAAAAACTTCGCGAAGCCGGTCTGCTATAAATATACGTCTTTCCATTTTGTAATTTATCTTTCTAATAATCAGTTGTTTTACTGCTTTTGTTTTATTATACGTTTACACTATACAGCATCGTCGAGGAATTATAATCGACTATCTGTCCAATTTACATACAATTTTCCGATTCTTCATCTTCAGTTAACCTCTTGTTAATAAGACTTTTCTTTTTTTGTATAAAGTCATTGTTACCACGAAACTATGTTTACACTAACCGGAAGAGATCTAAAAAATGTTTGGGACCAATTTGTGAAAGAGGACTGTGAAGATTCATTTTATGCTTTATACAAACATTATTACCATTATCTTTCCTATTTGGGAACGAAAAAGAAAATGTCGGTACAGCGTATTCAGGATAGTGTGAATGATGTATTTCTACACCTTTGGGAAAAGAAGACTGACAATCAAAAAATACGCAATCATCATAATTATATTATTACGGTTTTCTTTCAAAAACTTTTTCGCAAGGAAACACTGCAACTGACAGATTTGGATTTTGTGGAAGAAATCCATGATCCGTCAATCCATCACTCTGTTGAAGAACAACATATACGTGCGGTAACAACAAATACCGTAACACAGTTGGTTGAGGAGCATATGGAGCAATTGGGAACAAAACAACGGCTGGTGATTTACCAACGATTTTTTTTGGATCTTTCTTATCAGGAAATCGCTGATGCCAATCAGGTTTCGATCCATACGATCTATAATACCATTTATAAATCCCTAGAAAAAATAAAAAATAACCTTTCTAGTGAACAAGAAATCTTTCTTAAAGTTGCCATAGGGCTACTTTCTTCATTTTTGTTGATTTTTTCTTAAAAACGAGTAGTGAAAAAATGACCCTGACCACTCTATTGTATAAATTACGATTAGAGTGATATGAACGAACTTAATTTGCAAGCGTTATTATTGGACGAATCTTTTGTGAACTATTGCAAGGGAACGAATAAAGAGGATATCCAAAAATGGGAAAAATGGTTACAAAAATATCCTGAACATAAAGCGTCCATAGCGGAGTTGCAGGAGACCATTGTGGCAATGGGACATTATGCGGGTGAACTATCCGTTCAAACAAACTATGATCGTTTGCAGTCTCAAATAAAAAAGCGCGCTAACCAACACCGCTTTACAGAAATTGGTATGGCTGTCTGGTTAAAAATTGCGGCGCTCCTAGTCGCTGTTGGCGCTATCTCACTGTTTCTATTTAAACAACAGCTTGCTGAAGAACAGCCAAAAAACGTGCAGCATATTGGTGCTCCAGGAAAGGATGATGCCCTATTAACACTAAAAGATGGCTCCGTTGTTTCATTAGCTGATATAAAAAATGGAAGTGTGGTAGCACTTCAAGGCGGGGTAGAAATACAAAAGAATAAAGACGGTGAATTGGTTTATAAAGCCGTTGAACAAGGGGAAGCAGCCAGCACTGCTGTGAATAAAATAACGACCAATCGCGGAAACCAATATCAAATTATATTGCCCGACGGATCCAAAGCATTTCTCAATGCAAATTCGACGTTGACCTATCCTTTGAAATTTAGTGAAAACGAACGGCATGTCCATATGACCGGAGAGATTTACTTTGAAATTGCAAAAATTGAGACGGGAATAGGAGTGGGAAGGCGAATTCCTTTTTACGTGGAGACAGCAAATCAAAAAATTGAGGTGCTTGGTACGCATTTTAATGTGAACGCATATGATGACGAACCTTATACAACAACAACTTTATTGGAGGGAGTTGTACGCGTTAGTTCGAAAAAAAGAAATGAATCGGTGCTCTTAAAACCAGGGCAGCGGGCCTTGTTAAATGAAGCCCTGCGTGTAGAAAATGTCGATATCTCTCAGGAAGTAGCTTGGATAAATGGTGACTTTGTTTTTAAAGGAGAGGAGTTAGTAAGTCTGCTGCGTAAAGTTTCAAGGTGGTACAACGTGGATGTAGCATGTCCCGAACGACTTGAAAAGCTGAAATTTGATGGTATGGTATCGCGTTCTCAGCCGCTATCTACCATTATTGATATGTTGCAAACAACAGGAAAAGTAAAATTAACGCTAAATGGAAGGAGGCTTATTGTGATAGATTGACCTATCTAATTTTTACGATAAGCCGGATAAAAACAACCAAAGGTGCTGGTAACACCTTTGGTCAATGTGTTAAGCTTATCGATCATGTTGCGATTCAATGATCATCAAATAATATTAACAACAACAAATATATGAGTTTTTATCAATGCATGCGTGTTATGAAAATCACCATGGTATTTTTAACTTGTTTGTTGGTGAAAGTCAGTGCGTTTACTTACGGTCAACGTATTACACTTAACAAACAAAATAGTCATATCCCAGCTATTTTAAAAGAAATAAGGCAGCAGAGCGGTTATGACTTTTTTTACGATAATGGGCTCTTTAACCGAGCAAAACCCGTTAATGTCAATCTAAACAATGCAACTGTTGAAGAAGCATTGAATATATGTTTTGCAGGACAACCGTTCGGTTATGTTGTGAAAAATAAACTGGTTGTTGTTACGGCGCTTCGGACTGTGCTGGAAGAGCCCGCCGATGTATTGCAGCAGCGCTTGGTTGGTCGAGTTATTGATCAACAGACAAAAAGGACATTGGCCAGTGTTTCTATCCGTGTTAAAGGGACATCTGGAGGAACGAATTCTGATACAAATGGAAACTTTTCGCTATCGATTTCTAAAATTCCTACTGTTCTCGTTCTTTCCTATCTGGGCTATCAGACCAAGGAAATTGAAATTAATGATGTAAAGGAAAACCTTGTTATTGGATTGAGCCCTCTTGCTACAGCATTGGAAGAGGTCACCGTTCAGGCAAGGCGTAAAATGAACACTGAAACGGCCGTGCTGGAAGAACGTAAACGCGCTTCTATTGTACAGGATGCTATTTCGGCTGAATTGATTGAGCGTACGGCCAGTATCACAACTACACAGGCGTTACAGCGCGTTACTGGTGTTACGGTGACTGATGATAAATATGTTGCAGTAAGAGGGCTAGGTGATCGATCTGTGATCGGTCAGTTGAACGGCGTAAGATTGGCTTCTTCTGATCCTGACCGTAGTGCCATCCCATTGGACCTTGTTCCGGCTTCCTTATTGGATAATATTACCGTTTATAAAACAGTAACACCAGACAAACCTGCCGATGCTGCTTCGGGTATCGTTGAGCTGAAAACGAAATCTGTACCTGAGAAAATGACATTTGAGCTTATCGCTCAAACCGGGCTCAATTCCAACATTGGTTTGGGTGGGAATTATAACAGCTTTTGGAACAGTGAGATGGGATTATTGGGAACACGAATCAATAAAAAAGACCTTTCCTCGGATTTTCTAAATCTTGCAACGCAATATCCCAATGGATTAAGTTCTATCCAGGATATGATCGCCAATAGCAACTATAGTCCCTCAGGATACCAGGAGGTAAACCGGGTTAATGCGATTATGAAAGGGTTTGATCCCGTTATGACAACTCGATACCGCCGCGCGCCCATGAATCAACTTTACTCGGCAACATTCGGTAATAGTTATGATGTTTTTGGAAAACACAAACTGGGGCTTGTTGTCGGAGGAAATTATTATAGAAGAACCGCTGATATTTATCAGGGCGAACTGACCCAGTATAGCATCTATCAAGGGATAGTGACTGGTAACCCTGATATTTTTAGTTTTAGAAATATCCCTAATTATATTACACCGAATAGTCTTTTTATGGGGAAGTATCAAACTTATCGTGAAAATACAGGAACCGAAACACTAAACTATGGTACACTTGTAGGGGTCACCTACCGTTTTAATCCACAGCATGAGGTCAGTATGCAATATTTGGGAAGCTGGGGAGGAGAGTCTATCGCAACAAATTTAAATGGACGCTATGAGTATTCGGGTTTGCCTGGCGAAGTCAGAAGTACTATTCATTCGCTTAAACAGACTTTCCGTAATCTGAATACCTTTAACCTACAGGGCGAACATAAGTTTTTGAAAAATGAGCTCTCGCCTCGTTTGAGTTATAATGTTGCAACTTCAAAGTCCACACAGAATGATCCGGATTTTAGATTTGCTAGTCTTGTAGACTACAAACCTCGGGGTGGAGGATGGTATCGGCGTCCCATTATAGGTGAGCAGGCTCATTTTGACGACTATGTATATTCTGAACATCTCTATGCACTTACATCGGGCTATGTAAACGGATTCGGAAATTATGGTATTATTCAAGCTGAACCTAATGGTCGGAGATGGAGAAATTTGAACGAAGATAATTTTAATGCAAAAGCTGATCTGAGTTTTCCTTTCAGGCTATTGGGTGAAAAGCAGTTGTTTAAAACGGGATTCAATTATTTATTTAGGGATCGTAAATTTACAGAAAACCAGCTGTTTCTGCCAGGGTCTAATTTCACTGGAAATAAATCAATTCCATTATATGATGTTCAGGGTAATTTAGACCGTTTGGTAAGCAATGAAATTGTAGGTGTTGTATTACCAAAAGCGGGGCAGGGTGAAGGTATGATGCCAGTAGGTGGTTTTCTATACAATAGCCAAAAATCGCCAAATAACTACAAAGGTTATTTTGAAACCAATGCATTATATGGTATGCTGGATCTCAAGATTGCTGAACGATTCCGCATGGCCGGAGGAGTTCGGTTTGAGATGACAAATATTGGTTCGACAGTGGATACTGCGAATGTATTTTTAGACCCTGCACTGACCGCAACATCTCCAGATGGTACACGTATTCCTCTGGATCCGATTAATCCCAATTCTGTCTATAAAACAAAATATAAACCATTCTATTCTGTCAATGCAACCTATACGTTGAATGACAATATGAATTTTCGTGGGGCCTTCAACACGACTCTGGCGAGACCCGAATTGCGTGAGATTACCAATGTATTTGAATTTGATGCCTTTCAAATGGGCTTAGTTGTTGGTAATCCCAATTTGAAAAATCAATATACCCAAAATGCGGATTTTCGATGGGAATGGTTTCCTGCTAAAGGAGAGGTTATTGCCGTATCGGCTTTTGGAAAGCGTATAGAAAATCAATTGGTTAAGGTCTTTAATCTAAAAACCAAAGGGTTAGCTGCTACTTATCCTGAATTTCCAACCATCCAATTTCAGAATGACGGTAATATTGGTAAGGTATGGGGATTGGAATTTGAAGTTGTCAAGAATTTGGGAACATTATATGATCCTTTAAAAAACTTGTTTTTGGGTACCAATCTTTTATTGGCTCAAAGTGAAATTAAGAAATCTGCGGAGCGTTATGAAGCAAATCGTTCACTGGATAGATATACCCCAAAAAATAGTCCGTTGTTTGAACAGGCTCCTTATTCGATTAATGCTTGGTTAAACTACGATAACGACAAATCAGGAACCGATCTCACTGTGACCTTTAATATGGTTGGGGAACGCTTAGTCCAAATTAATCTGACAGGGGAACCGGATCTGTATACACAGCCCGTGCCTTACCTTGATTTTGTTTTTTCCCAAAAGCTAAATAAACGGATCTTGTTTAAAGGCTATGCCAAAAATATAATGAATCCTGCTATTAAAACTGTTTATGCGAATCCGCAAACCGGAGGAAAGTGGTATGGAAATGAGTATATCAACAGAAGTTATAAGCGCGGTGCGGAAATTATGATCGGTTTTACCTATAACTTATTTTAATCCAATGAAAATCAGTATGTGTAAACGCGTGAGTTGTCGGTTTTTTGCTGTTACAGCTTTATGTTTTTTATCCTTTGTTTCTTGTAAAAAGGAAAAACTGGATGTGATTAATGACAATCGTCCTGTAACTGAAAACCGGCCAAATTCAAATACTAGAATTGTTAATCTATCTGACTTTAATCAGGTTATTGCTAATGGCGACAGCTTGACAAGTTTTGTTGTGTTGCATCCGTTAAATCCGGGGAATCATAAATATCCTGGAACCTCATATTTCCCAACAGACGGACGTTTGACAAAGATATGGACAGTTCCACAAGATCTTTTTGACCAGAAAGAAGAGGCAGACCTTACGTTTGCAGCTCGCTTTTATCAGGGTTTTGGTTTGAACCATGATTTTAAAGTCAAGGTTGACAATAGTTATGAGCAACCCAAGGATTATTTTTTGCTTCCTTCCTTATTCATGAATGGTCAACCGGAAGTTGTTGCACTAACGCGTGCTATGACTAGTCCCACTAAGCCAGACCATTTTAAAATCCGCATTGTTAATCTCGGTGGGACAATTAAAAATCCAGCTACTGGAATGAATGGTCCGCAAGAAAATCTCGTTGGTCCAATTTCTTTAGCCTATGCAGATGGTACATTGGTGAATCAAAAAACCAGTGCAATAGCAGCTTCTCAGATTAGTTCTGATTACATCGAGTTGCCTTATGGGACTTATCAATTCAAGATATTGGTAGCAGATGGCAGACCCCTTCCTTCTTTGGGCTCAGGTCGGTTTGAGTACGGGCTCATTGATTTACCGACTTCCACCATCCCAAAAGATTATGCGAAGTCTACTAATTTTACTTATGCTCCGATTCAGGATTTTCAACCTGGTGGTGTTTATACGATCGTAGTCACCCCACAGCGATTTAATTATTTCTCCAATGAGCTGAATGAGACAGTTTCAGCCTATCAAAATTCGTTTCAGATCATTACAGATATTGCTGCGCCAACGAATCAAAGTTATTTGAGGATACAAGGTGTAAATGCATATAAGGATCAATCGATAGGGTTTAGGGTCGATGGAAAGGTTATTGCCAGTGGTATCGGATTTGGAAAAGGAAGTAATTATAGTGTGTTTACCCAGAAGCAATATGATATTGAGGCTATAGATGTAACTGGAAACGTACTTGCGACGATTAAACAGGAATTGCGGAGCAATCAAAATTATACGTTATGGCTCTATCCTGATCGAAATGGAAAGGCTCAATTGCTTCTCATTTCCAATGATGTGAGTGGTACGCTCCCTTTACCGGCTGAAGACGATGGGACATACAGCCGGCTAGCTTTTAAATTCTTCTTCTTTAATCGCTTTTTAAATCTATCGGCAAGCAATCCTTATATCACCTTTACGCTACCTAACGGACAGCCTTTCGGAAACAGTGGCAATGTAAATCTGCAACCTGGGATCCCTTCGATTAATATGCCTTATACCAATGTAAATATTATGGCGAATCCCTACGCAATAATGGCTTATCGTTCTAAACCAGACGTAATACCAGGTATCTGGGCCGACGATATTGACGTATTGCAATCGACGGAGTTTATAGCAAATAAATCGCTGTATACAACCATTGGAAGGCCTCTGCCAGCATTTGAGCCAGGGATTTATACTGTAGCATTGATTGGAAAAAGTGGTTCGGTATCGTCCGATAAAGAAAAAGCGCGAATGATCATTATCAAACATAATAAATAATGAAAAAGCAAAATATATCAAGTCGTATTTGGCTACTGGCCATTTTTATACTATTGCTTGCTTCCTGTACGAAAATTGAATATACACAGATTGCCGAGCCGGCTTATCTACGTGTTTTTAATAATGTCAATTACGTACAGACTATGGGTAGCAAAGATGATAAAGTACCCTATTTCTGTATGCTTATCAATCCAAAAATAGGTTCTGATGGAAAATTTACAGGAGCGGAAATTATAGGTGATTTCTTGGATAAACGAGATCCTTATGCTCCCCCATATCCTTCTCACATCGGGAACAGTACAGACCCAAGCAATCCCGAATATCCAGGAAAGGAAAATGTCCTAGTCGGTCCTATTTTAAACGGATTTGACTTAAGTAGCTGGGCTCAGGTGCCTTCAGGCGAAGTAAGGGTCGTATTTGCGTATCGTCCAAAAAATACGGTACCCTTCTTCGAATTGGAAGATCGTTTGAAAAATGACATTCTAATTGACACGGTGATCAATCTTCAAAGCAAAGAAGTTTATACACTCCATCTTTTGCAAAGGGATTTTTTAAAGAAGGATCATGGAGTCTTATTGAGACATGAAAATTTCTATAAACTCCCTTTATCAGATTCATTGGTGTACGTAAACTTTTACAATATGAGTGCAAAAGGGTTCTGGGAAGCCGATGCAAGCTTAAAAGATGATGATTATCGGTTGAAAAGCTTCAAAAATGGTGTTAAGGATGATATGAATGTATTTTTGTCACTTTATGAAAGTCAGGAAGAGCTCAGCCATTATGCTGCAAAAGTAAATGGTTACCAAGGGCGTTTTTTGACGACCGTTAAACGTAATACAAGTTCAAATGAAGTGAACGCCTATGCAAGTTTTCCGTTATGGGCGAGTAGTAAATCCAACGGTATCCGCACAGCTATTTGGCAACGATTTGACTTTTTTACACCTGGAATGGATCCCGTCGCGAATCCATTTTATGACAGCGAGACAAATACAGGTGGCAATTGGGCTGTACTTAATTGTCTCCTAAACGGAAAAGTAGGATTGACCAGTAATGAAAACGGAACACTGCTTCCAAATTTGTTGGTCAACGTACATTCGGGAAAGGATAATCCACGCACTTTCGCAACGGTCAATACGATCGAAATTGTCAATGGTCGCGTCTACCTAACGACGATACAACGAAAATATGCTCCACCTATTTACTAAAATTAGCAGAAATGATTCAATATAATAGCAAAATAGAACAGAAGGTTTCACTGCTTCATGCTACAGGCTGGTTTTCTGCGTGCTTATTTATTTTGTTGCTACAAGGCTGCAAACATGATAATCTCACGGTGCCCCAACCTAATGAAAATATACGACCGGCAGCCGATTTTATTCGTAATAATTATGAAATGCGCCTCTTTGATGCAGCGTTGGAGAGAACTGGTCTGAATGTCGAACTAAATGGCAAAGGTCCATTTACAGTTCTCGTTCCAAACGATCTCGCTTTTAATGAGATCGGTGTGTTTCGTCCAACCGATTTTGATCGAATGAATAAGGATAGCTTGCGGAGACTGATTTCTTATCATATTCTCCCGAGGCGACTTTATGTGAGCGATATTCCGAGTAACTCAGTGGATTTTAGGTATGCAACACTGGAAGGTTCCGAATTGTATGCCTCAATCGGTTCTGTCTCACCTGGGGCTACTAATCCCGTGAATATGCTGTTTTTTAGCGGATCGAAAGCGATCCGCAAAGACGTGGTTTTATCCAACGGGGTGTTGCATGTGCTGGATAAGGTTATGAAACCACAATTTGAAAAAAATATTCAGGATTGGCTCAGTGACAAGAAAGACTATACCGTTTTTGTGGCTGGACTGAAGAAATTTGGTCTGTGGGATCAGTTTGCTGGAAAAGGCCCTTTTACAGTATTTGCACCAACAAATGAGGCCCTAGAAAAGAGAGGGATTACGATGGAATTTTTGGATAGTGCTGTTCCACAGAATTACGTCCCTGAGGTATTGTTTGGTGCCTACATCATGTACGATAAACATTTTTTTATATCGGATTCACAGGTTTTTACGATCATTAATTCGAACGGTAATTACAAGTACCACTTGAAAGATAAGGTACATTATATGGAATATTTTGCCAATGAAGTCTATCCGACTTGGAAATTGAGTTATAATATGAGACTCCTGGACAATGATACTTTCTATTCGATTATACTCGCTGATGTAACGTATGCTGTTGGCGCTAAAATGGACTATTTGTGTAGTAATGGTCTGGTACATGATTTAGATCAAGGGCTGGTAAGCCCAGATCAAGCGATAAAAAAAGGAAAAGATGAAAAATAAATCAATAAATGCCGTTTGGTATATGCTGTTGTTATGTACTACTGCTGTGTTTGTACTGCTATCTTGCCAAAAAACTGAGTTCATGCCGGAGCTTGTGGGGGAGGAAGTTCCCTATAAAAACGAAGCTTCACAGGATGTTACGCAACTATTGACAGAGCATAACGAAGCAAAAGTTTTTTTAGCAGCATGGCAGAAAAGTAACATTGTAGCACTGATTAAGGCTGCTGGAGTCAATACAAAAGTGACCGTATTGGCGCCAACCGATAATGCGTTAAAGCAAGTTGGAATAACACTAGAGACTATTCAAAAAATGACTACTGAGGAAGCTGCCGATTTCGTTCAATTTTACAGTTTTTTAGGAGATCTTAACCAAACTAAACTTGGTAAATATAGTCTCATGGTTCGATCGATGTTAAAAAATCAAAATTATCGAGTACCTTTTTATGATAATACCGAGCCAGTCGGCAGACGTTACGACATCTATGCTTATCGTCATTATCTCGCTGTGAAAGATGGCGATTTGCTAGTCAATGGTAAGTCTAAAGGAAAATTAACTTATGAGCCCGCGACAAATGGCGGTATCTATATGTTGGAAAAAGTGATCGAAAAGCCTACTATGACCATATTGGAGGCGCTAATAGCTGACGGAAGGTTTACTTTTTTTGTGGAATCCCAACGTTTATCCGAGGAAATGTTTTATGAAAAAATGTTGGATGATATTGAGCCTCTATGGGGATATCGTATGAGTAAAGAGGAGTTTTTGAGCTATTATCCAGAGGCCAGAGTTTCCTATCAACGAGGATGGGATATCGATAGGGATCCATTTTACAATGAGTTACCTAATCTCAACCTGACAGCCACATTTGCACCAACAGATGATGCCTTTCGAAAAGCAGGGTTTAA
This sequence comes from Sphingobacterium sp. 40-24, assembly GCF_001899705.1. Classification (NCBI taxonomy): domain Bacteria; kingdom Pseudomonadati; phylum Bacteroidota; class Sphingobacteriia; order Sphingobacteriales; family Sphingobacteriaceae; genus Sphingobacterium; species Sphingobacterium sp. 40-24. The sequence continues at coordinate 27,415 of NZ_MKWH01000004.1, forward strand.
TAGCGTGGCCGATATTTTAGCTTTTAATGCTAAACGGGGAGATGTAAGATACGACGACTTGTATTTTGAACCACGTGGATCATATCCGACAGATACTTTATTCAGTTTTCATCGCAATTGGGGCAGAGTGTTTGCAACTGAGGATCCTGCTTATGGCATAGCGATGTCCAATAATACAGTCTTTTATAGTAATGATCTGGATCCTGCCTTGTTAAACGATTATTATGTGAATATAGGGGGGAGTAGTCAGGTTCGATACGCTTATAAGATGCCTTTAGCTTTTTCTAAAAATGGAAACCAGATCCAAATGAAAATCAAAGAAGCCGAGCAAGCACCGATCAATATTATTGAGACAGATATCAATACGGTCAATGGACCGATCCACGTTGTTGATAACCTACTGCTTCCAAAAGGATTTAAACTTAAATAAAAGATGAGACGACATAATTTTAGTTATAGCAAGTGTAGCCTATTTTTGCTGACGATCAATCTATTATTTGCTTGTAAAAAGGAAGAAAACACGACGAATTTTGACAATAATAAGGTCAACTTGGTCGTTGCCGATAATTTTAATTTATCGGTATTTAATGCTGCATTGCGCGTCAGTAATATGGATAAAGAGCTGCAAAAGGGCGAAGGTCCCTATACTTTGCTTGTTCCATCCGACAATGCCTTTGGAAAGGCGGGTTATCCAACTGTGGTGAGCATGCTGTCTGAACGCGCAGCAATAGTTTCTAATATCGCTAATTATCACATACTGGATGGAAAATATGAGCTCAATAAGCTTCCTTTTCTGTTTAATCAAGAATTGAAAACACGTCGCGGTAAGGTCTATGCCACACACTGGGTCAAAGGCGCCGATACAGTACTGACACTGAATGGAGCACGTATATTGACACAAAATTTGCCTGCATCTAATGGACTGATTCAAGTGCTCGACCGCGTTATGACTCCCTATGTACATGATAAGATTGTCGATGCTATCAACGCAGATGCGAGTATCAGCATATTTGCTCGTGCTATAAAAAGGACCGGCATTTTATCCGAAAAAACAAATCAGGGAGCCTATACGGTTTTTGCACCGAATAATGCTGCTATGAATCTGCTGGGATTTCAATCCGTGCAGGATGTGGAGCTGGCCAATTTAGACGATCTGAAAAAAATAGTCCGCTATCATATTCTCCATGACCGTCGTTTTGTGTACGACTATATCTTGAGTACGGGTAATACAAATATGTCTAAGCAAACCATGCTAGATGGTAACAGTGTTGATATTATGTTGGTTCCAAATACCAGTTCTCCGGGCTCTTTCAGCGGCATAACACTTCGGGGTTTGGGGAATACAAATGATGTCTTATTACAGAAACAGGATATCCTTACCGGAGATGGGGTACTACATATTGTTGATCAGGGGCTCCGGCTAACACAGTAATAAGAAGATTTATCTAACGAATTAATGAAACATAGCAATGAATAGATATCAAAATGACAGTATATGCATAGGAAGATCAACCATGACTTTCTATCCTATAATGTCAATACTAAAGCTAATTTTACTCTTTTTGTTTCTTTTGCAAGCGCTCAATTCTTTTGCGCAGGAAACTTCGGGTACAATTAACGGAAAGGTGCAAAGTAGCAGTGGAACTCTTGTGGAGAAGGCGACCGTTACTGTGATACACACACCAACAGGGACCCGTTATGTGCAATCGACTGATAAAGATGGACGTTTTACTTTAAATAATATTCGTATTGGCGGTCCATATACAGTTGATGTAAGTAGCATTGGATTACAAACAGAACGTAAAGAAAATATATTTGTGCGTTTGGGAGAAACCTTGCAGACGGACTTTATTATGCAACAGCGTAATGAAACACTTAGTGAGGTCGTTGTGACTGGCCGGAAAGGTGATACAAGGGCTGGGACAGTAGGGACAGGAAATCATTTCAGTGGCGCGCAAGTAAGGAATATGCCTACAGTCAACCGTTCGATTACCGATGTAACTCGGCTTACACCGCAAGGAAGTCGCGATAATAGTTTCGGTGGTACAAACTTTAGGTATAATAATGTCACGATAGACGGTGCCATCAATAATGATGCAATAGGTTTTAGCCCCTCTCTTGGCGGACAAACCGGGACCTCAGGAATGGCGGGGAGCAGTACAAGAACAAACCCCATATCAATAGACGCCATTCAGGATATGCAAGTATATTTGGCACCCTACGATGTCAAGATCGGAAATTTTACAGGCGGTTCGGTCAATGCTGTCACGCGAAGTGGTACAAACCAAGTTGAAGGTTCGGTTTACGCCTATGGGCGGAATGCCGCGTTAACGGGTAAGGACCGCGTGGGAACTTTGGGGAAAATGAATAAAGATTTTTATGATTATCAAACAGGTTTCCGAATAGGGTTTCCTTTGATAAAAGATAAATTATTCTTTTTCAGTAATGAGGAGTTTACCAGGCGCCAAGATCCTACGCAGTTGCGTGTTGGGACTATCGAAACAGCTCATATTTTGGAGCAGCGCGATGTAGAAGCAATAGCCGAAGCCGCTCGTTCACGCTATGGTGATATTTTTAATATTGGAACCGCAGGTAATTATACAAATTGGTCCCGGTCAACCAAGTTTTTCAATCGTTTAGACTGGAATATAAATGCCAAACATCAGTTGGCAATCCGTAACAATACAATCTTTAGTAAGGCAACTCATATGGATCGGGATCAACAGGATTTTCGGTTCAGTAGTATGGCCTTTGAACAAGAGAACAACCAAACAAGTACCGTTGCAGAATTGAAAAGTAGATTTAGTAATAATCTTTCTTCCAATATTGTGTTGGGATATACACAGGTAAATGATCGACGCGACCCTTTAAGTGATCCTTCCTTACCTCAGGTACAGATACAAGGGCGTACACCGGGCACAACAATTTATCTTGGAACTGATCGTGAAGCTAGTATATTTAACATGCGACAAGGTACCTGGGAGATTACGGCCAATCTAAATTGGACAAAAGGCAGGCATAAATTGTTATTTGGAACACATAATGAGCTTTATCGCATTCGGTATGGGTTTGTTAACAGCTGGAATGGCCGGGTTGATTACAATAGTATTGCAGATTTCGTCGCGAATGTTCCGTATCGCGTAAGAGGAAGTTACAACTATAAGGATAATTCACACTCTTACATTTTGGATCATCCCGCGGCTAACTTCTCTGTTGATATGTATAGTTTCTACATTCAGGATGAAATCCGTATAAATGATCGTTTCCAAATCATACCTGGACTCCGTGCGGATGTGGCAGCTTTGCCAACAATGCCGACACGAAGTGATAAAGTCAATGACATGTGGTCTGACCCCACTTTTGGTACAACCTACACCTATACACCGCCGAATCGGTTAAGAAATGAGTTTCTAAATAGGATACAGTTGTCTCCGAGAATTGGCTTTCGATGGGAGGCAATGGACAATAAACAACTGACTGTCCGGGGTGGTGCCGGTTTGTTTACAGGGCGTATACCATTTGCTTGGCTGGCTTATGCATACTATAATACGGGGAACAGTTACGGCGCTTTCGATCAAAAAGCAGATCAGAAACCATTTGCACCTGGGTCTGACCCTATAAAGCCAAGTCCGAATGGAATAGGTGAGTTTATAGCGCAGAATGGCGCTGTCATTAATGATCCAAGTACCGGAAAAACGCAGGTTGATCTGGTCGATAACAATTTTGTACTGCCGCAGGTGCTGCGGTCTAGCTTGGGTATAGATTACAAGGTTGAAAGCTGGAAATTTACGGTTGAAGGTATTTATACAAAGAATATTAAAGATGTTCTATTTCAGCAGCTGAACAACAAGGATAACCCATTATGGTATGGATATGACGTCAATAAACAACAACCTGTTTATAGCGGTAATGTGGATAATCGTTTCTCGAATGTATATCTTCTGAGTAATACCAATCAAGGCTACCGCTACAGTATAACAGGGACCATTGGAAAAACGATCAAAGAAAAAATGAATGCTACACTGAGTTATACCTATGGAGAATCAAAGGATTTAAGTAATGGCGTACGTAATTCTATGGAAAGTAACTGGCAACTGAATCAGTCACTTATTCCTAATAATCCAAAGTTAGCTTACAGTAATTTCGATATCCGTCACCGTATCGTTTCGAGTATAAATTACGAACAAATTTGGCGTAATGCAGGACGTACGAATTTTACCTTGTATATCAGTGCGCAATCTGGAAGTCCATTTACCTATGGTATCGTCAATAATAGCATACAAGGCTTGCCACAACAAGTAAGTTTGGTTTATATTCCAAGACAGACAGAAACAATTCATTACTTTAAAGATCTTGCAAATGGTCTTTCTGCTCAGCAGCAAGCAGATGCTTTTAATCGGTTCATTGATGGTAATGATTATCTGAGCTCTCGTAGAGGAGATTTTACAGAGCGTAATATGGGACGTACGCCATGGAATGTACAGGCAGATCTACGAATTGCACATGATCTCTTTCTTCAGAAGTCAAAGAAACAATTTATAACATTTTCGGTGGATGTTATGAACTTGACTAATCTAATCTCCAAGAAATGGGGTATTCAATATTTTTCGCCCAATACATTTAATTCGACGAGTAGTGTGGGGCTTACCCCATCATTATTTCCGCCGAGGCAAAATGCTGATAGTTGGCCCGTATTTACCTTTAGTGATCCTGGGCAGCCTTATAGCATCGATTATTTTAACTCAAGAGCACAAATACAATGTGGGGTTCGATATACATTCTAATTTGGTCATTTGGGAAAAACCTAAAAGGATAGCGGATATATAGTTATAAGAATTTATTCCAATGAAAAATACAATTAATCTAGTCATCATATCTATATGGATGGCTATTGCGACGATCAGTTGCAGTAAAAAGGAAGAATTGGTCGATAAAATTCCGGCTAAAGTGGATAGTTATTACCCTAATTCTGGTAAAGCTGGCACACTAGTTACGATTGAAGGACAGGGCTTCAGCGGGGCAATTACAGAATTTTCTGCAACAGTTGCAGGGGGGGCAGCAGAGGTCATTAGCGCTACTTCAACATCGGTTGTTTTACGTGTGCCAAAAGGGGACAAAAGTGGCGGAATTGTCTTGAAGTATGGAAGTAATAGTTTTGATGTCGGTACGTATACCTATCAAGATCTTTCAGTCTCAAAAATTTTTCCGACAAATGGTACAGGAGGCACCCAGCTACGGATTGATGGGGAGGGGTTTGGTAGTACAGATAAACCTGCAGAAGTCTATGTTAATGGCAAAAAAGCTTTGGTTGTGAGTGTTACAGATAAATTAATCGTTGCAGAAATTCCCGAAGATGCAGGGTATGGTGCTGTAGAAGTTCGTGTGGATGGTAAAAAGTCTCAAGGACAGAATTTTACTTATCAGGTGGTCCGCAGTATTAAACCATTAACAGGTGGGGCTGGAACCAAAGTTACCCTAATGGGTGAAGGCTTCGAAAAAGTCAGTTCGGGGAATATCGTTGATTTCAATGGAAAGATCGCGGTCGTATTGGAGTCTAGTCCTGAAAAAATTGTGGTAGTGGCTCCAGCTGGTGTCAGTACAGGACTTTTATCCGTGAATATCAATGAACAGAAGATTTCGGGTCCGAAATTTACGGTTGTAGGCAAGCCTGAAATCGGCGCAGTCTCTCCTTTGAGTGGCCCAAAAGGGGCTGAAATGACAATAAGCGGGCTATTATTTAGTAAAGAACTTGACGAAAATCAGGTTTTTATAAATGGGAAGCAAGTTGCTATTTCTTCAAGTAGTGAAAATCAGCTGAAGTTGATCATTCCTGGCGGAACTGGATCTGGAAAGGTAAGGGTTGTAGTCAACGATCAATCCGTGGAAGGACCACAGTTTAAAGATCAGACGCTTGGTATTCGTTCTATAAGTCCGGACAATGGTTTGGCGGGAACAAGTGTAACGTTATTGGGCACTGGATTTAGTACAAATGCTGCCGAAAATAGGGTTTATTTCAACGGTGTTTTGGCCCCTGTGACAGGTGCTAGTGAGAATAAGTTGGTTATAGAAGCACCACAGGGTGTTGCAACAGGCGAGGTAAAGGTAATCGTTGGCGGTCAGGATGCTTTAGCACCGCAACCGTTCCGTCGCGCAGGTGTAATGACATTCGTAGGGGGGCCAGGAAGTACGGTATTCGGCAATAACCTAGCTGGAATGGCGATAGATGCGCAGGGAAATTTATATGTCGCAGATCCAGAGAATAAACAAGTTAAAAAGGTATCTCCGACTGGAAGTGTATCTATTTTGCAGGTAGATGGTGCCAATGCTGTATTCGACTATCCTACAGGAATAGTTGTTGACACGCAAAATAATATTTATGTCAGCGATCAGCGATCAAATCAGATTTTTAAAATTACAGCTGCGGGCAAACGCACTATACACGCAAAAGGATTTTCTCCGGGTGCAATGTGTTTAGATCTGTCAGGGAATTTATATGTGGCAGTAGCTGGTTTTGCGCAGGGAATAAACAAAGTCAACCTGGCTGGAGGTTATACTAAGGTACCTGGACCTAGTTGGGTAATGGCAAAGCCCTTTGTAGATAGTCAAGGAGTTTTGTATTATTCGGATCAGAATACGAGCAGCAATAACGGGATTGAAATTGTAAGACCGGGTGTTACACGTGGGGAACGTTGGGTAGGAGGTTCGGATGCAGGTTATCAAGATGGGATTGGAACGAACACATATTTCAACGGAATAGGCGGTATCACAGCAGGATTAAATAACAGATTGATTGTTGCTGATAACTACAACTATGCTATTCGGGAGGTCAATATGTCAACACGGGAAGTGACTACTTTGATAAAGGGAACGAATGGATATGTGGATGGAACTTTGTCTACAGCGCGGTTTGGTCTAATAAAAGACATAGTCGTAGATAAAGATGGTAATATCTATCTTCTGGATGTTGGTAATAAAGCTATTCGGAAACTGTTTCTGAAATAATAACTATACAAATCCCCGATGCAACCGTATTGTTTTTTAGGAGACCCTCTCTTTGAAAATAATGCAGAGTATATGTCGGGGATTTAGCTATTCTAGCAAATTGACAATGATTAAAGTGTATTATTCGCAAGTAAAAAGTCTCCGTAGAAATCGGGGATATTGCTGTCGTAAATTGCATTTGCGACAGCTGTTATTGGGTAGTTTACTTTAACGATCTCGGCATTAATTTCTTTTTCAGATAAGGTTATTATTGTGTAAGTTGCTTTTCTGTCTTTTTCTTTACTACGTCCGACGGAACCACAATTGATAAACAAGACATCTCCATCCTGTTGAATATAAGAATGGTGTGTATGTCCCATCACCAGAATATCGATTGCTTTTTGCTTTAATTGAGTTGATAGAGCACATTTTTGGGTTGATTCATGGATGTATTCGTCATTGCTTTGGAGGCTGGCATGGACAAGAAGTATTTTCCTAAAACTCGTTCCAAGTTTGAAGGTTAGTTCAATGGTGTAGGGTAATGTTGCTAGCCATTTTTTATGAGGGGCCGATATCTCCATCTTACTTAGCTTGATGGCGATTTCTCGATTTGAAGTCTCTATTACATCATGGTGTGGTAAAGGGATAATGGCTTCGTCAAAAGCAATTCTTTGGTCATGGTTTCCCAGTAGACATGGAATGTTTTTTTCTTGTATTCTGTCAATGACTTCATTGCCCCAGGGAGCGAAATCAACAAGATCACCTAAGCAGTAAATTTGTGTTAATCCTTTATTTTTGATATCTGTTAATACCGCATCCAATGCAATTAAATTGGCATGAATGTCACTTATTATGGCAAGTTGTATCATATTCTTATGCTACAAACATAATCATTCGGATAGTCAGTCAACGTACACTTTAAGAGGTAAAGAAGAAAATGATAATAGCATTATAATTTTTATTCTAAAAGAGGAGGAACTGGATGGGATTGGTGAAGAAATACTGTTAAATAAGCACATATCGAATAGCCTCAGATATGTGCTTATTTAAGTGATACGTTACTAAAGATTCATCCCGCCCGATACTTCAATGCGTTGTCCGTTGATCCATCTTGCATCTTCTGTACAAAGGAAGGCCACCACTCCACCGATATCATCGGGTACACCAGCACGTCCTAAAGCTGTAACAGCTGCAATATGCGCATTTGTTTCTTTGTTATCCCGCACATGCCCGCCACCAAAATCAGTCTCGATTGCGCCAGGAGCAACGACGTTTGCTGCAATACCTCGAGGACCGAGTTCTTTGGCAAGATACCTCGTGAGTACCTCGATTGCCCCTTTCATCGAGCCATAGGCAGATGATCCCGGAAATGCAAAACGGGCGAGGCCAGAGGAAATATTGATAATACGTCCGCCATCATTCAAATAGGGAAGAGCTTTCTGCGTGAGAAAAAATACCCCTTTATAATGGATATTATAAACTGTATCAAATTGTTCTTCTGTGGTTTCTATAAAGGGTGCATATAAGGCAGTGCCCGCATTATTGATCAAAAAATCAAAATTAGACTTTCCCGTTTGTTGTAGCAAATGTTGCGTAACCCGTTCAATAAAGCCATTAAAGGACTGCACATTTCCTGCATCCAATTGGAATGCAGCTGCATGTTGCCCTAAAGATTGTATCGTAGCAACCACATGATCCGCTTCCTCCTGATTGCTATTGTAGGTTAAAATGATATCGATTCCTTTTTTTGCAAGGCTAACAGCCATGTTTCTACCTAAACCACGGCTTCCGCCTGTTACCAATGCTATTTTGTTTGTAGCCATTTTAATTTGTTTTAAAGATTCAATAGCACAAAGATCCGCCGAAAAGTTGAGCCTTTCCTTGCGAAATGCAAATGGATGTTTGCGAAATTCAAATTATAACGTTTGGGAACGAAAAATGTTTGGGGCAAAGCTGGTTTGCTTTTTGAAAAAATTGGAAAAATGGGCGATCTCCTCAAAGCCAAGTGAATAAGCAATCTCAGATATATTCCAATCGGTTTGTCGCAGTAAAATTTTTGCTTCCTGTGTGACTCTGGCTGCGATGACATGGCTGGTTGTTTTTCCAGTATTTTCCTTTAAAATTTTATTCAGGTGGTTGACATGTATGGCCAGTCGTTCCGCAAAATCATTAGCTGTTCGTAGTTGTAGGCGTTGCATCGGAGATTCAAGTGGAAATTGTCTTTCTAGCAATTCTACAAATAATGAAGTAATCCTATTGGAGGCGTTGTGTGTAGGATTTGTTATACTTTTGGGTTGCAGCTTTTGGCCATAATGGACGATTTCAAGCACATAATTTCGCAACAGATCGTATTTAAAAACGTAATCTGAAGATAGCTCTTTATTCATTTTTAGGAAGATTCCCTCTATTTCAATGCGTTGTTCTTCTGATAGTTGGAAAATCGGAAGGCCGCCTGGTTGAAAGATCGGCAAATCATCTATGATCACACCACTTTTATTCCTTGCCAGAAATTCATCGGTGAAAACGCAAAAATAACCTTTTTGATGCTCATCTTTCGGTATCCAATGGTAAGGAACCTTAGGAGTAGCAAATACAAGTGCCGATTCATCGATTTCGATTACTTTGTCGGCATATTCGGCCGTGTTTTTTCCTGTGATTAAACTGATTTTATAATACGTTCGCTTATTGTAGGGCATGATCGGTTTATCTTTCAACTTAGCGGCAAGTTCCTCATAACTGAACACATTAAAATGACCAATCTCTCTTGCGATCTCTTTTGGGATACTCGCATTGATCTCCCGATAAAATTGTTCGATGGAAGTTGTTTTCATTTAAGCCCTATTTGCAATAATCAAATTTAGTGCTTTTAGATTACATTCGGTAACACTGTACTTTTTTTGAGATTTTGCTATTCTCATTTTAATGTAAATTGCAAAATTATATTTTGCACAATATAAATCCTTGCCATACATTTGTACAAACAAAACAAATTAAAATATGAAAACGTTATATAACATCGGTGCGACAGCCAAGGGAGGACGAAATGGTCAGGTAAAAAGCGAAAATGGTGTATTGGATTTAGCTGTTCGTATGCCAAAAGGTCTAGGAGGGGCCAATGATGATTATGCCAATCCAGAGATGCTTTTTGCGGCTGGTTATGCGGCATGTTTTGATAGTGCCTTGAATTTAGTGATTAGATCAGAAAAAGTAAAAGCGGGCGAAACTTCGGTAACAGCCCATGTGAGTATCGGACAATTGGATAATGGTGGTTTTGGTTTGGCAGCAGAATTACATGCAAATATACCTGGTGTAAGCCTGGAATTAGCGCAACAATTGATTGAAAAAGCACATCAAGTTTGTCCCTACTCAAATGCAACAAGGGGTAATATGGATGTCAAATTGACGGTATCAACTAACGAATAATATATGAATTATATTGCCAACGTGCTTACAGCACTCGTACTTTTAGAACATGTATACATTGTATGGATGGAAATGTTTGCTTGGGAAACTGCAGGAAAACGTAGTTTTGGAAAGGCTCTTCCGGCAGAATTATTTAAGCCAACGAAGGGGCTTGCTGCAAATCAAGGGCTCTACAATGGCTTTCTGGTTGCAGGTTTAGCCTGGTCTTTTTTAATCAATGACCCCATCTGGAGTTACAATGTATGCCTGTTCTTTTTAGGATGTGTCCTTGTTGCCGGTATTTTTGGCGGAATTACAGCGAGCAAAAAGATATTTTTTGTACAAGGAGTTCCTGCATTGTTGGCGTTGTTATCCGTTATTCTCTTAAAATAAAACTATAATTATATGTCATTAATAGAAGATTTACAATGGCGTCATGCTGTGAAAGCATACGACCCGACAAAAAAAGTTAGTCAGGAAAATGTAGATAAAATCGTTGAGGCTGCACGCTTTGCACCTACTTCTTCGGGTTTACAGCCATTTAAGATATTGATTGTTGAAAATCAGGCATTGAAAGAAGAACTGGCAAAAGGAGCACTAAATCCAGACTGTATGCGTGAATGTTCACATGTGCTTGTTTTCGCTGCCTGGGATCGTTATACGGAAGAACGTATTGATAAAGTTTATGATTTTACAACGGATGAGCGGGATTTGCCAAGGGGACGCTTTGGTTCTTATACGGACAAGTTGAAATCTATTTATTTGAGTGAAGCTGCCGAAAGAAATTTTGCACATACTGCAAGACAAACTTACATTGCTTTAGGTTTGGCGTTGGCTCAGGCAGCTGAACTTCGTGTCGATTCCACACCCGCCGAGGGTTTTGATAACCAAGTCGTGGATGAGGTTCTACAATTAGAAAAGCATGGACTAAAAAGCGTTTCATTGATGTATGTTGGCGTGGCGGACTCTTCGAGAGATTGGATTTCGACGATGAAGAAGGTTCGGGTTCCTAAGGAAGAGTTTGTTGTTGAATTCAAATAAACCGCAAACAACTTTTTCAATCCCTCAGAAACTCAATATATTTGCAAGATGGATGATTTATTAAAATTAGACAAACAACTCTGTTTTTCCGTGTATGTGCTACATAGAGAAATTATGCAGCAATATCGAACTATTCTTGAAGAGATTGACTTGACCTATCCACAGTATATCACGATGATGGCTTTATGGGAGAATGATGAGCAGACAGTAAATCAATTGGGGGCTAAGTTATTTCTAGATAATGGAACGCTTACACCACTATTGAAGCGCTTGGAGGCTAAAGTTTTGCTTACACGAACAAGAAGCAAAGAAGATGAACGCGTCGTGAAGATACAGCTTACAGCACAAGGATTGCAATTGAAGGAAAAGGCGAGCTGTATTCCCATGCAGATTTTTGAAGCCCTTAAGCTCGACTATACTGATATGGTTCAGCTTAAAGCTTTGGCAGAAAAAATCGTGGATAATGTTGGGAATAGCTAGTTTTTATACGATATGAAATCAAAAAAGGATTAAATACACCTGCCTGTATTTAATCCTTTTTTTGTGCTATGGATTGTCTTGAGCGATACATGTTCTCGTTCCTTTTATTATACATCATATTAGCATATTTCGGATTTTTTCATACGACTGTAATGTGGAGATTCGTGGTATGGAAAATATCATTCAAAAGATAGAAGATCTAAATTGGCCTTTGATTACAGAAGAGATGCATAAGCATGGTTATGTGGTTATACCAAACCTGTTGACAGCTTTACAATGCGATCTATTAAAAAAAGGGTATAGCGATTCGACGCTCTACCGTAAAACTGTCGTTATGGAAAGGCATCTATTCGGATTAGGGGAGTATAAATATTTTGACTACCCTCTACCTGAGTTGATTCAAACGATTCGATCTCAACTTTATCCCTATCTTACCGTCATTGCTAATGCCTGGTTTCGTGCGCTGAAAATCGATATATCATTTTCATTGAAACATGAAGACCTTTTGACGGATTGCCGTTTGAAAGGACAAGAAAAAGCAACAGTATTGATTTTGAAATATGGTCAAGGAGGTTTCAATACGCTACATAAAGACTTGTATGGAGCGGTTTACTTTCCGATGCAGGTGGTTTTGATGTTAAATGAGCCAGGAGTCGATTTTATGGGCGGAGAATTTGTATTAACACAACAAGTTCCGAGGGCTCAATCAAAGGCAATTGTTTTGAAACCTAAAAAAGGTGATCTCGTTTTATTCGCAACAAATTTTAGGCCTGAGAAAGGACGAACGGGTTATTTTAGGGTTAATATGAAACATGGGGTGAGTGAAGTCACAGCCGGTGAACGCCATGCGTTGGGTATTATTTTTCATGATGCCGAGAAATAAATCCCACACAATGGAATGGCATAAAAATATTACAGATGCTTCATTGCGCGCCAAGATTCGAGCGGGAGAAATTCACTTTGGTGGCAATGAAAAGCTAAAAATTTATGGATTGCTTTGCTGTATTTCGGGAAAACGGATGAAGCGGGAGAACAGGGTCTTTTTTTCCACTGAGCAAGAAGCGCTAAAACATCAATATCGCCCTTGTGGGCACTGCTTAAAAGCGAACTATGTTGAATGGAAGGAAGAAAATAAAAGATTTGATAAAGTGTAGTTCGCATTAAGTTTGATTATATAGAGAATCTAAGTAAATCAAATTTGGAAAAAGCATCTTATGTCAAATTCCTTGTATATTGTTGAATTTTGTGTTTATCTTGAGACGGGATTAATTATCGTAGATCAAAAGAAAAATGCGTTTATATTCGATTGCTGTTTATTTTATTTTTTCGACTCTGCTGTTGATAAGCTGTGAAGAGGGGAGGCGAGATACTAAAGTATTGAGTTATATGGCTCATAGTGAACGTGACAGTGCCCGTTTGAATCTTAATCTTTTTGAGAGCCGTTTTCATGGTAAATTGTTCTTTTATAGACCTGGAGGTGAGATTGATTCGGGAGACATTCGCGGCAATATCCAAAAAGACACTTTACTTGGGGACTATTATTATACGCCATTTGGCTGGGGACAGAAAAAAAGAAGACCCTTTGCTTTATTAAAAAAAGGGTCTCTGTATATTTTAGGTACAGGTACGGAGCAAGTGTATATGGGAATTCCACATTATATACCTTCAACCATCAATTTCCAAGACCCAAAGTTTATCTTTGAGAAAGTTAATCACTAGCCTCTTATCATCTAAATTAGGCGTCTACAGTATATTTTTTAATCGAATATATTGTAGTAGCATAATGGTTTTTCCATCTATGATTTCACCTGTATCAATCATATGTAGTGCTTCTTCAATATTGATTTCTAGAATTTCAATATGCTCTTCCTCTTCTTCTAAACCACCGCCGTCACCAACTTTCATGTTATTGGTGTATTCTGCTATAAAAAAATGTAGAATTTCAGTTACAGAACCTGGAGACATATAAGCTTCAAAGATCTTTTTTGCTTCCTTGATCTGATAGCCTGTTTCTTCTTCTGTTTCCCTTCGTATACAGTCGTGGGGAGAATCTTGATCAAGTAGACCTGCACAAGCTTCGATAAGCATGCCTGACTCATTCCCGTTGATGTAAGTTGGTATTCGAAATTGTCTTGTTAATATGACTGTTTGAGCACTGGTATTATAGAGTAAAATGACGGCTCCATTGCCACGATCATAAGCTTCTCGACTTTGTTGCTGTACCGTCCCATCGGGTTTGCTGTATTGATAAGTCACTTTTTTTAAAGTGTACCAGTTGTCTGATAGAATTTCAGTTTTTACAATTTTAATATCTTTTATTGCCATTTTTAGCGCGTTAAAGTCAAAAGATAAAAATAAGAATTGCAATCCAAACTAAGCAGGAAAAACTAAGAGAAGCTTTGATGTAAGTCGCGATTCTCCATGGTGCTACCCAGCGTAGTCGAAGCGGGATAAAAAGTAGGATAAAACCCATTGATAAACTAACAGGTATAATCCAAAAGAAATCAATTGGTACAATCCGACTGTGGCGAAGTAGCGTAACAACCAACGCAGTAACTAGCGTCAAAGACAGGCCCAAATTTGAAATCATTTTTTCTTTCTCAGGACGGTCGTTACTGGAACCTTGGCCAAAGATGAAAAGAGTTGTGTCCACTACAAGGTTTATAAGCTCAGAAATCATTGATAATGGTATTTTTATGTAAAAATAACAAGTTTTTGTCGCGCAAATGGACTTGCTGTTGATTTTTAACGAAGAAGTATTGACGCAAAATATACGAAGTATTGGTGAATCTCAGTCCGTTCTAAATTGTTTTGGATTCAGACCTGTGTGTTGTTTGAAGAAATTAGAGAAGTAAGGGGAGTCAACGAAACCAAGTTTGAACGAAATTTCTTTGATAGATAAGTCGGTTGCTTTTAACAATCGTTTTGCTTCCAAGATAGTTCGTTGTTGAATGAGCTGGCTCGGAGATACTTCGAGCTTCTGGCGACATATTTTAGTAAGGTGTGGGGTGGAAATATTAAGTTGTTTCGCATAGAAAGATACCGACTTCTCATGCTGAAAATGGATGTCAATTAACTCTTGCAACTTTAAAAGACGTGGATTGGAGTCATTATTTTGTTCATTTTGTACTATTTTCTGTACCTCTTTGCTTAATATCGATGCGACGACAGCTGTGCGAGAGTAGATAATTGCAGGAACGCAATTGTGATCTTCAAGTTCTTTTCTTATTGCATTAAATTCATAATAAAGCAGAGCAAATGTTTCGCTAGAGAGTGAGATAACATGAGTACGTTGATAGTAAGCAAATGAAAAATGGAAATTGGGCGAAAATTTCTCGAAGTGTTCCCTATCGACCATCAATTGGAAACCAGTTGTATTGGCCCCTAATTTCCAACTATGAACTTGCTTTGGAAACAGGATATGGATTTGATGACGATCAATATGGTAATCTTTAAAATCAATCGTATGAACACCTTCTGCCTGGTCAAAAAGTACCAATAAAAAAAAATGATGCTGGTGTGGACGCGATATATGATGTTCACCACGTAATTCCGAGTATAAATATCCTTGATTACCCGCAAGCTGGTCTTTTCTAAATTCTTGAATATCTATTGTTGGAAATAACTCCATCGAAATGATTTTGAACCTAAATATAACTATTTTATTTTAAACCATCTTCCAATACCTGTTTGCTGATGGTGAATTCACGATAACCAAAGGCTCCGGATTTATAACCAATTACAGCACCAAATTCAATGTTTTTTGAGGAAGATGTCTTTGGAAATACAGAAGAGCGGTATACATTGGCCGCAGCTAAAGGTTTTTCGAAGACACGAAAGTGTATGCCATCCTTTGAATAGGCGAGATAATTCATATCTGAGGTAAATCGGTCTACGTTTCCAATTGCCAGACATAAAAAATAATATCCATCAATATAGGAACCTTGCAGATGCCAAGTCGAATATCCCTTGTTGAATTCTAGCCAAGGTTTATTCATAAATTCAACTTTTTTACAGTCGCGATATGCTGTAAAATCTAATCCATTTGTAGAAATGCGCGATAGGATATTGGTCATAATTGGTGCTTTGTAGCTAGGCATGAAATCCACTTCGTAACTGGTCGTTAGGTTTGTCGAATTTCTCACAAATGTTGGTGAAAGGATGTGGTTATCTTGGAAAGACGTTGGTTCATTACTATTATACACGAGTTCCAGCGGTGTCCAGTCAATCCCATTTTTTGATGTTTGTCTTACAATCACACGTTCAGCTTCTTCATTTAATTTTTTATTGTTGTTTGCGCTTTTGGCACCCCATTTTTTTAAAATTTTGCTTGAGAAAAAGCAACCTCTATAATATAGTTCGAATTCCTCACCGTTGAAATTCCAGTCTACATCGGACCAGTAACCTTGATTGGGGCTGCCATCCTTTTGGATGAAAGAATCTTCTAGTGCCGGACGTCGTTGAATAGGATTTATTAATCCTGCCGGAGTGATCCATTCTCTTCCATCATTAGAAACTACCACAGTCGGATTTTCATAGAGCGATGCGGTACGGTCTGACCCGATTATGCCAAAATATGGCGTAAATACCATCCAATATTTGTATCCTTTAAAACCGGTAGGGAAATATTCAACATCTGGGTGGCAATAACTCGCACTATTGCCAGAGATATCGCGTATCCAGCCTGGCAGCTCTTCGCCGGGTTGGTTTGCATTGGCAGTTGTATTGATTTTTATTGAACCGAGGTCGCTTGTGAAACCTGTAGGTATGGGTAATTTATCTTTTTCAATGACTTCTGGATCCTGTGGTATAATTCCTGGATGAATATCTCTTTTACAACCAATAAATAATAAAAGTCCCAAAAAGAAATAGGTAATTCTTTTAAATGACATATAGATCAATAAAAATAAAATATGAATGATAATCCCTTACGGTTTTACTTTTCCTGTTAATCTTAGCTAAATGATAGCAAAAATGATTTATTTTTTTTATTTCTCAAAATCAATTTAATAAAATACTTTATATGTTGTAAATATTTGGTTTTCTGATTTATAAGTGTCTTTTTGACTTGTGTTGATGAAGGCTGTTCCCGGCTTTATCCCCCTGTTTGATCCATCAGTTGGTAAAGGCCTGATTGCGTAGTTTCACTGACTTTGGTCGCCAATCGTTTTCAGCATGAAATAACGGTTGCGTAAGGATGTCTCATTATTTGGGGCTCGTTAGATGAAATAAACTAGTGGATAATGTGCCTAATTAGCTTGCTGTTCAGATTTTGGACGATTCACCAAGCTTTCAATGCTTAAGTTAAATTTATTTTGTTTGGCAACGCGAAATTCTTTTTCAATTAATGACATGATAACAAGCTAGAAATCTATAAATTGCTTTGAGGTTCAACTTAATATTTTGCTGGATAACCTATATTTTTTTTGATGCTGGCGAGGACTTTCTTGTAGTATTTTGTTTTATCGGTTTCGTCAATAACAACAATTTCAACATCGTTTGCTTGAAGTAATTGCATTTTATCTTTGGAGAGCGCGTACCATTTTTTTGTTGTATAATAGAAGAGTTTATTTTCAATAAAGGTACTTCGTCTATAAAACTTATTTCTGGCGCGGTAGGTTAGCAACCACCAAAGGTCTATTTCTACAAAATCAAGCGATAGGCCTAGGATATGGATATCCTTTGTAAAAAATAAATCAATCCATGATTGGAGTTTAGTATCCTTTTTTCGACTTAGTCTTTTAATTAGTGCAGCCTTGTAGACTGTTTGCGAATTATAATTTGTCCCATTAACGACATAATCCCTCATTTTTTGCAATTGACCACAGTAATGTTCATAACCGAGGTTAATGGAAGAGGGATTTAGGCAATCGCCGTGGATGTGCCAATAGTTCGTGTTGCCGATTTGGTGTTTACGAAATACACTGTAAGTTGTTTCACGGATAAGGCCAGCATTTGCTGTTGCGGTTTCTCCTTCTAAACTGAATTCATAGTTAGTTGTGATGATATTTTCGATCGAGAGATCCCGAATTAATTGGTGGATTTCATTTTGATTGATTTGAGAGACACAATCCGATATATAGCTTTTAAGTTCTCTTTCATTAATATGCTTTTCTCGAATTGCGTTAAGGAATATTTCCTCATACAACATAGGGAATGGTTTTTGTCCATTTTCCAATGAGCTAACTTTATACTTTTCTTTGATGTTGTGTAGCAAATCACTCCAGCTTATCCCTGGTGAAATATTATTAATGTCGTTTCCGACTAATAAAGCAAACTTGTTCATTGTATTGTAAATCAAGATTTACGTTTGTAAAGTTAAATGAAGATGTCAATCGATCGCATCTTTGGATATAACATTTAATCGATTGAATTTAGATTTCTTCCATACGAATTTAATAAAAAATCGAAGGATTTTGTACATGACCACAGCGATGAATGGGTTCTTAATCTCATTATATGCTGCATGGAAACAATGTGATGTAAATTGAAACTTCTGTGAAAAATGACTACGTCATTGCGATGGATGGATCAGTCAAATATGTTGGTTTTATTCGTCAAAAAAGGCTAGGCGAACCAACTTCCTAGCCTTCACGGTATAACTCATCCTATGCTATAACAAACAAATAACAAAGGAATACAGGAAATGTTTGATGTCTCTTCAAGGATGGTCTGTTGTGATATGGCTTGACAATGATATCACGGTCTTGGCAACATATTCCCATAAATTTTAGTAATATTTTGTTATGTTATTCTCTGCTTTTGCGAGTGCTATGAAGAGCAAGTCCTGTTAAGCTCGCTTTTGGTGTATACGTACATCGATGAAAATTTTGCACAATATTCGGTATCTGTAACCTACCGCTTACATCCAGCTAATAGTGCGCTTCACTGCGCAGGATCACGCTTAACTTTGTATAAAATAGAAGCTAAATAACTCGTAATAAAGTGTGTTTCCCTTCTCTCAATACAAGTTTTTTAGTGTAAGAACAGATTAATTCATAAAAAATCGTGATATGGAAATTAAAGAAAACAAACTTATCGGTGTTTCTTATAGAGAAACACCAAACAAAGGTGGGATTATTAAACCCGTTTATATTATTATGCATTACGACGGTGCATCCAATGCTACAAGTGCAATTGATTGGATGACCGATTCCCGGAGCAGGGTTTCCGCTCATCTTCATATTAGTCGTGATGGTATCATAACGCAATTGGCGCTTTTTAATACAAAATGTTGGCATGCAGGCCTTAGTACTTGGGCCGGTCAAAAAGATTTGAATAACTGTAGCATTGGAATCGAATTGCAAAATAAAGGGATGGAGAGTTACACTGAAAAGCAGATCAATGCGGCGATAGCAGTATGTAAAGCAATTATCCGTAATTATCCGATTCGAGAGATTTTAGGGCATTCGGATATTGCACCTGGAAGAAAGGAGGATCCAGGGGTACAATTTCCCTGGGAAAAATTTAAACCGTTAACAAAAGGAAATTATAATGGAATTACTTGAGATTTTAGAGAAATTGATTATCCCTGTAGCGACAGCTGTAGGGGGGTATCTTGTTGGAAGGCCTAAGCAGCAAGCCGAGGTGGAGGCGACAAATGTTGAGAATGCCGGAAAGGTAATTGAAAAATGGGAAGGCTATGCAAATAGGTTAGAAAAAGATATTGAGCATTTACGGACGATCATTGAAGATCTTAATGAAGGGTTGCATTTGGCAAATGATGAACGTATGTCTTGTGCTAAGACTTTAGCGGATTTGCAGGTAAAATATGATGATCTTATGAAACTTTATAATAGGCTACAGATTGAATTAAAGCGCGTTAAAAATGAAAAATACACTACAGATAATCGCAATGCTGCTACTAGTTAGCAGCTGCGGTTTGTTTAAAAAGGTTGAGAAAACCAATGCATCACAAGAGTTTGGCATCAAAGAAAAAAATACAGAGTCTGCTACTATAGCACAGAAGACAGGACATATACAAGTTGTTGGATTAGCTAAAGAGGCTTTGGTAACAGATGAATATGTGATGCAAGTTGAAGGTGAGGGGATTCAGATTATGCAGGATGGCGTTGTTCAGCTACATAAGGGGAAAGTCTATGCGAAAAAGGAACATTATTCTGAAAAGCTGCAGCTTGAAAGAAGGTTAAATACCAATTGGAAAGATCACAAAGCAAAAAGTAGTCAGCAAATTGAAACGAAAACGGAGCTAACTAAAGAACAATCAAAAGAGGTTGCAAAACCAGCAGTGTCAAGTCTTCTTTATTTTTTAATGGGGTGCAGTATATTGGTCGGCTTGATTATTTGGTGGATAAATAAACGTAAGTTGATCAGAATTTGGTAGTTACCCATTAAAAAGATCGTTACCATTATATTTTAGTAAAATTCAGTAAATAACACGAAATAGTCCTTGAGTATAAAATTCAAGGACTATTTTGTAGAGCTGGATACAGTTGCTGAATGAGCAGAGCTGCTGTGATTGTATAAAATAATATTAATCCCCATCGAAATGCCGGTCAATAAGGTAATAATTGGCAATCTGTTTAATCTCTTTTTTGAAATCACGATAGAGGTCAAATTGATTGCAAGCACAGATGATAGATTTCTGTAATGTGTCATTGTTTATTTTTAAGTAAGGACCAAGTTCCTTGTATATGCTACTTTTTACTTTTGTTTTCAGATTATTTAATTTTTCCGGCTGAAAGATACGTAGAACAACGGCGATAGCTTTGTAACGATGCTGTATGTCCTTGTAATTGATATATTCTCCCATAATTTGCTGAGAAGGAATGCCCACAAATTGACAATAACAGTCAATTACTTGGCTGATTTTGGAAAGATCAGATTCATAGATCTTATCGATGGATTTTAGTATCTCGGGATGATTTTCTTTTAAGAAACTCATGATGAATGAATAATATAATGTGTTCATACGTTGTGAACGATTTTTGTCGGTTACTATACTGCTTTCCTCTTTTCGTAAAATATTGCTGGTTTTTTGTAGTTGATAATAATCCACTGTGTATACAGTGGGTTGTCTGAGTTGTTGTGACATGAGCTGTTCCATTTTCTTTTATCTTTAAGTATGAACTGATTTTCGTCTCGCAAATTGCAAATCCTACGAATAGCTGATCTGCTTACTGCCCGGCTTATCTATTCTAGGGGTCTATATTTTTTTTATTGTTTAACAAAGTTAAACAAATTTGTTAATCTTGCAAGTTTATTAAAACCTAATTTTTACTTTTTATATGAAATTGTAAACTTATTTGTTTAACTGTAATATATTGATAATTAGATTATTATTGTTTTATTTTGATTGTCTATTTGTTTAGGTTTAATAAGTTGTGTAACTTAGTGTCAGATTGTTATATATTTGTGTAACATTTGTTAAATACCCGATCGACTATGAAAACTTATCCAAATAATAACTTTGAAGTTTTACGCTTGGAGATGCGCGTTACTAACCGTGAATTCGCGTCTTTACTAGGGGTACGCGAGCAGGTGTACTCGCGTATTAAAAAAGGAGAGTATCCTATTGGACTTACGATGAAAACACGTATTCAAGCGGCTTTTCCTCATGTTCAGTATGACTGGTTGCTGTATGGAAAAGGTGAAAGAATGGAGGTAGCTCCTTTAGTGCAACCCGACACGATCGCCATGCTTAGTATTGGTAATGGTAAGTCAATAGGATATTTTTCGGAGGACGTCAAGTTTATTGACGAAAATAAGAATAATATATTTTTTGAAGTTTCCCCAGGACGATATTTGATGCAGACAAAACTTGTCACAGAGAAAGCTAAAGCCGGGTATCTTTCTGGCTTTTCTGATGCTGAATATATGGACGATTTACCGGCACATTTTATTACAGTCACTGAGTTTCATAAAGGTGCCTATCGTTCTTTTGAAGTTAGTGGTGATAGTATGACCGATGGAACAGACGCAAGTGTATTGGATAGCGATATTGTGACGGGACGTTTGATTAAAAGAGAGTTATGGCAATCAAAATTTCATACCCACAAATATCGGTATTGGGTTGTTGTACATAAATATGAAGGAGTTATTATTAAAGAAATTGCTCATCATGATGTCAATAACGGAATTCTTACCCTTCGTTCGCTAAATGCTGATAAAACAAGGTACCCAGATTTTGAGGTAAGTTTGGATGATGTTGACCAAATTTTTAATGTTGTAGATATCAGCCGTTCGCTTTAGGAATAGCCTAGCTCAGATTAATTTCGTTTTGACAGTTCATCTTTTCACACCAAAGTTAATAGGTGGACCTTTTTGTTTCAGCTATATGTGCGATAAATTAACCCAATCACACGCTGTTAAGCTGAAAGTTCTCAGTATTAAGTCACTAGGGTTATGCTAAAAAATATAGAAACAAAAACTAATTATATTAGTTTTTGTTTCTATATTTGGCTATAAATTGAACGTATGCGGACATGTTGTTGCTTGCTGCCTTGGCGCTCTTAGTATATATTTAACGTTAAGAAGGCTGATAACGTGACGAGAATATTGGTTGCTCATTATTCAGGCATGTCCGTGGCGTTCAATTGAAATAATAGGTACATGTGCTTAGGTTATCAGAACGGGGTTGAGGCATTTTCGAATAAACCAACTATTTACTGAGTTGTACCTATGGACTTGCCATTTACTAATCATCATATGTTTATTTTTGAAGCCAGGTGTTGAAATCTGGCTTTTTTATTTCTTATGCAATCAATTGTTGTCAGTTTTAATCTTTTACAAAGCTTACATCAGTTATTTTATAGGAAAAATTATCTTTTTCCCGTTCATTTTCAGGTTTTTCCATCTCATTGTAGTGTACTGTTCCCGTCATCTTGAATGTTGTATGAGAATCTAGGTTGATTTTTTCTCCCTTATCGTCAAATACATAAAAGTTCTTAAGCGTATAATTTTTCTGGTCTTCGGGAATTTCAAATAAAACATTGTTTTTTTCTGTCCCTACAGGTAATATAACGCTGAATGCAGTGAATTTTTCAGAACTAAATGCATGGGATTTAACTACGAAATTCATGGCCATAGTTTTTGATTTTCCTGATGAGAATGTAAAAGAAGGCGCATCAAATTCACCTGTTAACGTGATGGTTTTGTTTTGATTGTCATAGTTTGATTCGATCGCTTTTACCGTATCGACAGAACTGCCATTGCAAGATGTGAACAACACGATGCCGGAACATACCAACAGTGATGTTGAAATTAAGTGTTTTGGTTTCATGGGAAAAATTTCATTAATTGTAAAGACTATTTTTATTGATAGACAACTTCTGCTTATTTATGTTTTGGTAATCTATCGAAGATTTTTTGGAATCTTCGATATACCTGCCTTCATGCTGATTTACACTCACATTCAATAACATCCGTCGATCAATTTTTATAAAAGTAAGGTATTGAGGAAGAGGTTTTAGCACTTGATTTAAATTCGGGGGAATCGATTTAAATTCGCATACATTGGACTTTTTTTCGTCTAAAAGAGGTCGGTAAATAATAGCAAGTTTTTTTCGGTGGAAATGCCAGTAAACGGGCTATATGGTATTTGATCCTAAACTATTACCTCATATTATGATCAGTTTCTTGCTTTAAAAAATACCAAGTTAATAATTAAACAAGTGAGTGTAAGTAAAGAGCAGCAAGTTCGGATGTTATTCCAAAATACCCAGGGTTTTTCAAAGGCATCACGTGCAAGTCTTAAAGATTTTTCTGGAGATATAGATAGGTCGATCGAGGCCAATTGATTGTTCAAGGGGACATTTTGTGTGCCTGTGACTACAAATACACCAATGATATAGCTTAGGCATGCTACTAGTATTAGATAAAATTTTGGTGACGATAGATCAAAAAATAATATTGTAGCCATCAATAATAAAATTGGGGCGCCCAGAAAACAGCAGTAAAAAGCTGAGTTTAGTATTTCTTTATTAATATTTTGCATGGCGGTCAGATAGGCTTTATCGTTGAGTTTATGTAGCCCCAAATTGACCGAAAAGGTATACGAAAAGAATAAGCCTGATATGATAGCCGAACATATTGTTGCCAGCGCTAAAATGATGTCTTGTAATTTCATGACTATATTTTTTTGATGTATCATGTTTTGCTGAAATCAATTGTCTAAGCGTTCTGATTTATCAAAGCATTGTTTTCTTATCGTAAATTTTTCGAAGGAGTTGAGGCTAAAAAAAATACACACTTTCGTTGCTCTCGACCTAAGACAATACAAAAGTTGTGATAATCAGGGAGTCAATATAGAATAAAAACGACAGTAATCTATTTTTTGTTAAATGACGCTGGAGTTGTGCCTGTGAAAGTCTTAAAGACACGAATAAAATGCGATTGGTCGGAAAATCCATATTCATAAACAATTTCCGTTATCTTTCGGAAGTCTTTGCTATTGAGCTGTTTAAAAGCGGCCTGAAATTGTACCATTTTAGCGAATTGTTTAGCGGATATCCCAGTTTCCTTGAGAAACCTTCTTTCAAAAGTTCGGATGTTCAATGCTTCTCTTTTTGCAATTTCTTTAATAATGATTTGGCCCTGGTTTTCGATGATTTCAAGGATTGCTCGCTGAATCGAAAAATCAAGTTTATTTTTCTTGCTATCGAAAAAGCTGAGAAGCGATTGTGTCAATAGTTGGATGCTGTTTTCAGTGGTTGAAAATGAGGATAATGTGCCGGTAAGTTGGTGGAAGGTTGTATTTGAAGGAGTATCTAGATCATAACAGTCGTCGTTTATGCTTTCGGGCGAGATGCCCCAAAATGTCCGTAATACAAATGGGTAAAATTGAAAAACGATAATCTGAAAAGGGCCTTTTACATCGATTGAAATCGGTTTTATTGTCTGACCATAGAGGAAAATCTTTGACATTTTTTTATCATGAGGCTTGATTGTAAAATCACCATAGCATCGTTGAAACAATAAACCAGGGTAACCATCAGCATAAAAAGGTAAGTTTACGCAATCATTCGTCTGACTTTCAAACACTAGGATCGCCTTTACGAATAATGCAATGGATGTATCTGGACTGATAATCTGAGGCTTCATTTATAAATTGTTTGGCTTTGCTTTACGACTTTTTATAATTTTAAATATACAGAAATATGAAATAAGAATATATGGATAATCGTTGGATTTCGATTAGTGGATTTACTGTGACCCGTAGTGTTTAAAGTATATGTCGTTGATTCAACTTATTTGAAATAGTAGAGCGGTTTTTTTCTTCTCACCTGAAATAATTGTGCATGTTCCAGTAATTTAACATAATTATTTTGCCAATAATTGGCAATCCAATTTGAATCCAATGAAGGGTTGTAATGACTCAGGTCACTTTTTAAAACGACTGAATCCACTGCTGTTCCAACATTCCAAATGCTTATTTTGCTGTAACGTCCCCTGTAGGGAGGGGTATAACATTTAATAGCCTGCACGCAACTGTCAACCGAGGGATAATCATAACTGTCGAAATTATCCAATGTTGCAATGCTGATTTTCTGATAATTTTCATCAATCGCAAAGAGTTCTGAATGTGTTTCGATGATTTCTCCGCAAATTGAGTTCCTGGATTTCTCTTCGTTCCAGAAATACTGAATAGGAAAACTATGCTTATAAAGCATGGTTTTCCCTTTGATTTTAAGTGGTTGGCTATTGTGGTATTCACCTATCTCAATAAAGTTCTCAACCTTAGGATTAAACAAATAAGCATGTTCTTGCCACTTTTTGTTCCATACAATATCCTCAAAACCGTCTTTATTTTGATCGGTAAAAGATAATCCTGAATTATTGGTCCCATAATCCATATCTCGCATAATGAGGTGCCAATGATTATCCTCTAACTTTTCTACCTGAAAGAAACACGCTGAGTCGTTCTTAAAGATGGAAAATCTATAATGTTTTTCGGCTATAAAAGAACAGTCCTGTTCTATGAGGTTATAATCCTGAATTTTTAAGCTATCGATTTTTTGGTAGAGTAAAAAAGAGTCAGTTATATGCGTATTATCGTTTCGAGAATTGCAACTATAAAATGTTATTGCGAATAGCTCCAATAATAATTTCCAGCTCTGGTTTATTATTTTTGTGCGGAGTTGCTGTTTGACATATCTCATATTAATTAAACTGTGCCGGTGCATATTATTGATCGTCTGAAATACTTTTGTTCAGTGAACTTTGACAATAATGGTTTTAATATTATGATTTGTATTGTTGTTAAATAGCGTACAAAATAAATTGACTTTTTATTATTGTACTCAAAATTGAAACTACCATTATAGTTGGCTCCCACTAAATTTATTTGTGTTCAGGTCGGCAGCTGAAAGCGTTTTTAGAAGTTCTCTAGCTGCGGCGCTACCTGCACGGTTTGCACCGATTGTCGATGCTGATGGACCATAACCCACGAGGTGAATTCTTGGTTCTTTTGCGACCATGGTCGCTAGTCTGCCTGCCATTTGAATGCCACCCTGTTTTTCTTTTGGTAGCACTGCGTCTAGATGGCTCAATGAACTTTTAAAGCCTGTATTCCAAAGTATAACATCTGCTTGTTGTTCTGTTCCATTGGCCCATTTGATCCCCTTTTCTGTTATTTCTTGAAACATTGGAAAACGTTGAAGGACACCCCGTTTTTCCATCTCCTGGATTTCTGTAGAATAGGGGAGGCCCGTAACGGAAACGACAGACAAAGGTGAAAGCCCCAATCGTACACGTTCCTCTACCATAGCAACCGCATTATGCCCGGCCATGTCATCAAATGGCCCCTCTCTGAATAAAGGCGGTCGTCGTGTTACCCAGGTTGTCGTTGTAACCTGGGAAATTTGGTCCAATAGCTGAATGGCAGAAATACCGGCTCCAACAACAATAACATGTTTGCCACGAAAATACTCTGCAGTTTTAAAATCCTTTGTGTGGAGTTGCTCGCCCCGAAATAATTCTGCACCTGGATAGGTAGGAATATAGGGGTTTTCCCATGTTCCAGTGGCGTTGATAATACCGAGTGCTGAGAAAAGAGTTTCTGCCGTATCGATATGAAAGCGATCTTGGTACATGTAGACTTTTTCTACTTTAGCTGGTCGATATACTTGAAGTCCAAATTTTTCTTCATAAAGTTTAAAATAATGGGGAACAGCGGTGTTGGCTTGAACTTCCGCCCCTTTTGTTGATAAAGTCTCCTCAAACGACATGCCGGGCAAATCGTGTATTTTATTGACTGTACTTAAGGTAAGGGAGTCCCAGCGAAATTGCCAGGCTCCTCCTGGTGTAGAGGCTTCATCCAGGATGATAAAATCCGGCCCGATTTTAAGTCCGAGCTTCTTCAAATGATAAGCAGCAGAAAGTCCAGCCTGACCCGCACCAATGACTGCAATTTTTGTTTTGTAGCGAATGTTCTTTATCATACGAAAGAGGAGTTAACGCCAACCAAGTTCGGGAGCTACGTGTTCCAAAATGGCTGAAAGAATGTGGACATTGTAGTCGACCCCTAGCGTATTTGGAATGGTCAATAATAGCGTGTCTGCTTCCTGTATTGCTTCATCTTGCGCTAATTCTTTCACGAGTTGATCTGGTTCTGCGGCATAACTTCGCCCAAAAATCGTCCGCTTGTCCGATTCGATTACCCCAATTTTATCTGTTTTGTCAGCCTCTTGCCCGAAGTAATAACGATCTAAATCATCGACCAGAGCGAATATGGATCGACTGACTGAAACGCGGGGTTCACCAGGGTGCCCTGCTGCTTTCCAGGCCTCTTTATATAAACGTATTTGTTCGGCCTGCTGAATATGAAAAGGTTTGCCATTTTCATCATATTTCAAAGTGGAACTTTGCAGGTGCATTCTGTTTTGAGCAGCCCATACAGCCGTGGCGTTCGATGCTGCTCCCCACCAGATACGATCACGTAACCCTTCCGAATGGGGTTCGAGCCTCAGCAGACCGGGCGGGTTTGGAAACATTGGATAGGGATTTGGTTCAGCGAAACCAATTCCTTTAAGTTTTTCTAAAAATTCCAATGCTTTTTGCCTTCCCATATCAGCATCTGTTTCGCCCTCGTTGATATCGTAACCAAAGTAACGCCAACCATCTATTACTTGTTCAGGCGATCCTCTGCTGATGCCGAGCTGCAATCTGCCCCCGGAGATTAGATCTGCAGCTCCAGCGTCTTCCACCATATAAAGGGGGTTTTCATAGCGCATATCAATGACACCGGTGCCGATCTCAATTTTTGAGGTTTTGGCTCCAATGGCCGATAATAAAGGAAAGGGAGATGCTAGCTGATTCGCAAAATGGTGTACACGGAAATATGCACCATCTATGCCTATTTCTTCAGCAGCTACTGCTAGATCTATGGATTGCAATAAAGTATCGCTTGCGGTCTGCGTACTATATGCGGGATGCTTGGACCAATGGCCAAAAGATAAAAAGCCTATTTTTTTCATAAATCACAATGGGATTTGATGTCAATCAAATTTAATAAATGTTGCGATTATATCGGTAGTTTGGATTGTCCGATGGGTGTCAATAATATATGGTTTGAATGAATTTGCTAAATGACAAGTAGGCTGTGGCTCAAAAAGAGTAATTTTATGTATTATTCAATTGTATAAGTGATTCAGAGTGATGCTTTCAGACAAATTATTACAACAGATCGAGTTTATTAAGGAGATCGACAAGATTAAATATATCCAGCGCAGGACAAAACTTTTCAATAGTGACCGTCCCGAAAATGACGCTGAACACAGTTGGCATCTTGCCCTAATGGCTATTGTGCTTTTAGAACATGCAAATCAATCAGTGGATTTATTGAAGGTAGTCAAAATGGTATTGATACATGATATCGTCGAAATCGATGCAGGTGATACTTTTATCTATGATACAGGAAAAAACCATACCAATACAATAGCGGAGCGTTTGGCAGCTCAGCGGATTTTTGGAATTTTGCCTGGGCAGCAAGCAGAGGAACTCATTGCGATCTGGGAAGAATTTGAAGCTGGTCAAACGCCGGAAGCACAGTTCGCACGAGCGATGGATCGATTGGAGCCACTTTTACAGAATAGTTCCAATAATGGTGGAACCTGGAATGAACCTGGTGTAAATTATGAAAAGGTTTATGAAAAAAAATCTGTCATTAAGGATGGCTCAGCAGTATTGTGGGAATATGCAGAAAAATTGATTGATGCTGGAGTTGCTCGGGGGATTCTGAAAAAAGGAGAGTAGGTAGGATACTCATCAATGGCCAGCAGTAATCCCGATACTATTGCTGACCATTGTGGTTTTATAAATATACATTAATCGTCATCATCCTCTTTTTGTTCGCTTACCTTTAGGAAGGCGGCTCTTTTTGGAGCTGGAGCAGATTCACCTTTAAGTCCCTGCCATAGAATTTCATTGAATACCAAATCAGGTACCGCGTCTTCTTTCGACCAATCATATTTGTCACTCCATACAGCTAGTTTCCCTTTACTTGGATTGCGCTCATTGAGATCTACATTTGCGTCGACATGATCAAATGGAGTATAATCGGGGTTATTGCTAAACGATCGCCACATGGGTGTTGCAGCAGCGTCGTATTGCGTCATTGGTTTCATCCCTAAAATCAGCTCTATCGTTCTAATCATCCCTGAGGTTGAATACATGGTGTGATCTACAGATCTTCTTTTTACATAAGGGCTAATCAAATAGGCAGGACTACGGTGTGCATCCACATGGTCAGGACCATTCTGGGCATCATCTTCCAGTATAAAGATCGCAGATTCTTTCCAGATTGGACTCTTGCTGATATGGTCAACAAACATCCCAACAGCGAGGTCATTGTCCGCTACATGAGCATAAGGGGACTTTTTGCCGGCACGCATCCCTTCCGTATGGTCGTTGCTGATTCGAATGGTTGTCAATTGGGGCATTTCTCCTTTTTGGATGAGTTGATCAAAATCAGCTTTCCATTGTCTTATACGTGTGGTGTCGGCAACACTCAGGTCATAACTTGTATATCCAGTGGCAACATGCCCTTCCAAAGATTTTACGTTGGGTTTTCCTTTATCTGCGAATTCACCATAGGTGCGATAAGATACCTGATGTCGCTTGGCATTATCCCAAATAAATCCGCCTTTATTGTTGGCTATTTCTCGTTCCCCTTCTCCTCCATAAGTGCCGCCGCGACCGCCATAGCTTGATGGCCAGGTTTTCTCCAGATAGTCGGTGGCATAAGCACCCATACTCCAATTGTGCCCATCCGCACTAACTTCCGCATCGACATAGAAATTGTCTAGAAGTGCAAATTCATTGACAATTTTGTGTTGATTAGGCGTGATTTTTTCGCCGAATAAACAAAGTGAAGCGTCTCCATTTCCTTGTTTAACATCACCTAGAACTTGATCGTAGGTACGATTTTCTTTGATGACATAAAATACGTATTTGATCGGAGAGGGGGCTCCAACTTTCATTGGAATAGGGTTGCCGGCTTCACCCTCTGTTTGCAGCTCTTTTTCTTTCGAATAGGGCGTATTCCGATATACCGCACGAGAATATAGGGCGAGTTCTTCTGGTTTAGGATCAGGTATAAAGCTTAACGTTCCCCTAAAAAGACCAGCAATATATTGTATCTCTTTTGGTTTGTTGAGGTCGCCTGCATGACGATCGACTTTTTCCTTTTGGTCTGTCGGATTGGGACCTTGTGGATTAGCTTTGGATGATAAGCCTTTACCATTTGTAACCAGAATTGTTTTATCGACTACTTTTACATTCGTTGGATACCAGCCCACTGGAATAAATCCTTTCGAAATAGATCTCCCAGGCTTGCTTACGTCGAATACTGCTAAACAATTGTTGTCTGCATTGGCTATTTAAAGGGTTTTACCATCTGTGGACAAAGCAACACCATTGCTGGTCGATCCACTTGGAGCATTAGGATACAATGCTGCATTCAATGTTTCTACGACTGCTCCTGTTTTAGTATCGATTATGGATACCGAGTTGTCATTTGCGTTGGCGACAAAAAGCCATTTACCATTTTTACTAAACGTAATTTCATTTGGGTGGCTACCTACAGGGATCTCTTTGGTTATCTTATTTTGTGTAACATCCCATACTAAAATCTTTTCTCCGCCCCAGACGCTGATATAGAGTTGTTTTGCATCAGGTGTTAGCTGGCAGGTATACCCCTCAGCTCCCAAATCATAAGTTGCTTTCGTTGCTTTGGTTTTTAAGTCGATGACATATAGTTTTTTATCTTCTCTGGTGACAGTATATAATTGTTGTTTGTTTTTATCATCTACAGCCAATCCGGCTATTCCTATTTTATTGGGCCATGGCTTGCCAAGAACAATAGAATCTTTGGATGCAATTTTTCCACCGTTGATTTTATAGATCCTGATCATGTTATCATGTCCCCCAGAAGTATACAGTGTATTATCATCGCTCGAAAAAGCCAATCCATACCAAGATTTTGGTATAGCAATACTATCGATTTTTCGTTGTGAAGCGAGATCGATAAGATCTATTGTTTGTGTACTTTGTCCATTGTTGCTGACAGCTGCAAGCTTTTTATGATGACTGATAACTAAGTTCAGCGGTAAATCTCCGAGCTCTATCTGTTTCCCAACAGGGGTTAGTGTCCAGCCATTTGGTAGTCCAACTTTATTGCTTTCCAAAATTGAACTAATCCTATTTTGTATATTGTTTTGACTGAATGTGAGTTGTGAGGTTGCAAACATACACGTTGTCAAAATAAATGTTCCTATTCTTTTCATGGGACATATTTACGAAATTGAGTAGTCAGACTAAATAGGAAGCTTCAAAATTAAAGAAAACTTAATATTGGACCGCGAACTTAGTGTAGGTGATGACGCGCTGTTTTTTAGTATGGTCAAGGGCCTCTGAAAATCTGTAATACAGGACTGATCAGAAAATTTTGCACGGAATACTCTTTGTAATCGTTTATAACAAGGGGTGATCGGTTAATAGGTAAAACTCTGTTGTTTACCGATGAAAATTGTTTTTTCACCGAAAAATTATGGTGTTTTACAGTTTGTTTTTTGAAATTGGGCGGATAAACTATTCAATCTTTATTTATGATACACTTCTTTAATTCATTAGCAATTTTAACTATAGTAGGATTGGTAAGCCTCTCTACCAATGTGAAAACTAAAGATTCCCAGGCCAATATTGGAGACACGATGGTAGAATATAAATCTTCAATCAATGGCACTGTAAAGCCTAATACCTTACACAGTATGCGGCAAGATAAGATTCATTTATATACCGACTGCAAAGATTCCATTTTATAACATGAACTTTCTTATTTGAAGCTGCTGTTTTTATTTTTGAAAAATATAATTTTTAAATTACTTTTTTGTTATATAGATTAATTTCGTATATTGAGTTATAGTGAAAAATCCAAAGGGTATGTTACGGCATCTGTTCATTTGTGTAGAGCTCTAGCGTAATTTCTAGCTTTGGGAAGCCTATATTTTTAAATTGATTATTCTTAAATAGCTTGTTATGAAAAAGAAAAGTTCGTCGTGGTTTTTTTATGCCATTATTGCTATTGTCATTTGCGTATTTCTATTATTGAATCTACCAGAACTTATTCAGGGATTTATGAACGGTTACAATTCAGTTATTAAATAGCAACTCGATGTTCACCGTTTAATTTCCCATATTTACCGAGTTTTTTACTGTCTTTATCTAAATTTTGTAGCTGTTGCACGCCCCGTATTGTAGTTTAGAATGAGTAAACGGAATAGGACTAATACCGTATTTCTTGAATGGAACTTAATCTGATCTAATGAAACGAGTCGAAATATTTAAAACCAATGTTTATCGAATGAAAGATGCACAGCAAATTGTTGCAACTCTTGTCAGCCTGTTTTCATCTTATAAAATTAACTTCGATCTTGAAGATGAAGAACGTATTCTAAGAATTGAATCTTCGCAATTGGAAATTGAGACCAACAGCATTGTTAGAAAGATGTTTGAGTGGGGTTATCGTTGCGAAAGAATCATTTAATCATTCATGAAAAATAAAAAGCTAACTATTATATTAATTTTCGTTGTAAATTGCGCTGGTAATTTGTTGAACAAAACTGTTGGCAGTCCCTAAGGATGTTATGTCTAATAGTCAAGTATTTCAATATAAGATTACTCAAAAAAACATTGTTGGTAAGCGTAATATATCGGATATGATAGGCAATAGCATGCTCATTTTTTTAATGCTCTTTATTCTTAATACACACTGTTTTGCACAAAATGGAACACCGTTAACGATAGGCACATCAGAGATATTGCATTCAAAAGTTTTGGCTGAAGACAGAATGATCAACATTCATCTTCCCGACAATTATAACCCCAATGATTCTGTTCGCTATCCAATTGTTTATGTTCTTGATGGTAGTATGGATGAAGATTTTTTTCATATAGCCGGTATTGTCCGTTTCAGTACACAACCCTGGATCGATAGATTCCCGCAAAGTATTGTTGTTGGAATCGGTGGAAACACACGAAGGAGAGATTTTACCTTTCCTGTTGAAAACACAGATTTTATAGAAAAGGAAGGTTTTCAAAAAGCGAGCTTTCCTTCGTATGGTGGTTCAGAAAAATACCGGATATTCCTGAAAAATGAATTGATCCCTTATATAAATGGCATTTTTAAATCGAACGGAAAACAGACTTTAATTGGAGAATCATTGGCAGAACTTTTTTCATCAGAAATATTATTTAAACAACCCGAATTATTTGATGATTATATTATTATAAGTCCAAGTTTATGGTGGGGAGAAGAGTCTTTATTGACGCATGGGGAGAAGTTTCTGCAAACTAATTTGAAAAAAAATATAAAGGTTTACCTCGGTATCCCCAACAAGGAAGAAGACATAAGAATGTATGATGAGGCTATAGTGTTATCGGAGATTCTTAAACGAAACAAGAAGATTCATTTTGTATTTGATTACATGCCCGATGAATTGCATTCGACTGTAATACATCAAGCGGTCTACAACGCTTTTAAGAAGTTGTATCCAAAAACGGTCTATTCAAAGTAGTAATATGTCTATTCTGATATTAGTTTTATTTTATACTTAGTTTTGTGCGATCACGCCACTCATCTTCCAGGATTGACATCAATAGCTTGTCGTGAAATTGATTATCTCTAAAACAGGCTTTACGCATTCTTCCCTCCAATTTAAAACCGGCGTTTTCATATGCTTTTATGGCTGCATAGTTTGGCTCAGATACCGTCAGCATAATTCTGTTGAGCTCTAGTTTTCCAAATCCGATAGCTAAGATTAATTTGGTAACTTGAGTGCCTATTCCCTTCCCCCATTCTTCGCGATCACCTATAAAAATAAAATACTCTCCAGATCTGTTTGCTTTGGAAATATTACAAATGCCTGTATAACCAATCAGTTTATTAGAGTCGTTTAGGAAAATTCCACGATTAAAATGTTTAGAATCGTTGACAACGGAGAGAAACCAATTGTCGATTTGATCCCTTGTGTTTAGCGACTGAAAAAGAGAAAGGGAGTACTTTATAGACATCTCATCATTGATCCATTCATAAAATGGAGAGACATCTTCGAGTGAGAGCGGCTTTAAATCGATCATCGTTTCATAAAAATGGTGTTCGTTATTTCATACGCGAATTTACCGCTTTATTTTAACGGCTTAATGATTACTTGATCGACCATTTTCCCCTGCTGATCGAGAATTTTGAAGATTCCTTTTTCGTCGTCTAAATCTACGCGGAGCACATTGTTGTTGGAATTTACAATGATCGGAAATTGTACTGTATTTGTCGCATTTTTGATAATGTGTCTATGTAAATGTCCTGATAACATGATCTGTGTTCCTGCTTTGTTGAGGATAGGAACAAATTTCTCCAAAATCTCCTGTTCCCCGTGCCAGCCACCAAAAGGGGGCATATGGCAGATTACGATCTTATATTTAGCATCTTTAAATGACGGGTCCTCAACTGCTTGAGCTAACCAGGCCGCTTGTTCGCTTCTATAGTTATCCATGTCTACAATACCGCTATATTCAATGTCGGTATCGGGCTTGTCTTCACCGCAATCTAAGACGATAAAACCGGTATTCCCATGCTTAAATTGGTAATATAGTTTACCTGTTGGTGTTGGGAAATATTTGGGATATTCAATGGCAAAAGGTCCACGTGTTTCATGATTGCCTCTTGCATAAAACATTGGTTTTTCACTGGCGAACTTTTTAATGGCGGTATCCATGAACCCCTCATACAGCTGTGTTTCACTGAGTAGATTACTAACCATATCACCGTTGAATACCACAAAGTCACTTGTCTTTAGATTGCCGATATCCAGTAGCTTATCGAGTACCTCATTGCGCTCATGAATATCATTGACAACTGTAAAATGGGTGGAGCTGGCATGGCCAAAGGTTTGGAAAAATAAGGGTGCCTTTTGATAAACATCACTGGCTACTACTTTTCCATATTGTACATTGACGCCAACATGTTTGAGGACTTCTTGACTATACACACGATATCTATAGCGTGTTCCAGGTTTTAGGTTGTTCAATGTAACTTGATGCAACGTACCTACTTTTTTGAAGCCATAGGCAGCCGCATAATATTTTGGTCTTTCCTTAAAGTAAAAGTGACTGGAGTCATCTGGGGCCAGCTCAACCCAGCCAGTAGCAGGCTTGTCTGTCGTCCAAATAATGGAAACAGATTGCTCTGTTAATCCTTGAATGAAAGGTAAGTGATTTATTCTGATCGCATCCTGACCAACTGCCATAAAACAATTGAAGAACAACAATAGGATGATGCATTTTAGTTTAGTCATTGTATTACCTGGGGCTATAATTGATTTTGGAACCTAAATCGGTTTTTTCTTGCGCTAAAGATATAAAATTGTGTGAACAAGCTATGGATTGAAATGTAACAGTCTTGCTAGACTAAAAGATGTCTCGTTTTGTTTTTTGCTAAAAAAGTGCTGTAAACAGGTAATAATTAAGAAAATGTGACCTGTGTTTGGCACTTATATTTGGAATAACCTAAGTAAGAGCACCTAATCAAACACAAATGAAAAAGATAGTTTTATTTTTATCTGTGTTTCTAACTTCACTAATTGCACTGGGCCAGCAGATCACGGGAACCGTACGTGATAAAAATGGTAAACAATTGGCCGGAGTAACTTTGAGAAACACGAGTACTTCCAACAGTACACAGACCGATGATCAGGGGAATTTTAAGATTTCAGGTAAATCCGGAGATATCTTAGAGACAAGTTTTATCGGATACGAGCGGGCTCGTCAACCCATTCCCGAGGCAGGCAAAATGACCTTTACCCTGGTCGAAACATTGAGTATTCTAGATGAAGCCGTAGTGATCGGTTACCAGAGTACCTCCCGCAAAAAAGCGACCGCTGCGATTTCAAGTATTTCGGGTAAAGATCTGGAAAATCTTCCGGCAGCCAGTTTTGATATGTTGCTTCAGGGAAGATTGGCCGGCGTCAACGTTCAGAATTTTTCTGGCGCTCCAGGTGCTTCGCCGACATTGGCTGTTCGTGGTACATCGGCCGTTAGCCTGAATTACTCCAATGACGATTATTACAATGTCATTAGTAATCCACTCTATGTTATTGACGGAGTTCCGCAGCCAACGGAACAATTTGTAGGCCCGAATACAGGAACAGGAACAAATTATCTAGCAGGTCTGAATCCGAATGATATCGAATCTGTGGATGTGCTCCGAGATGCTTCTGCCGCCGCAATTTATGGTTCTAGGGCAGCAAATGGGGTGATCATGATCACGACGAAAAAAGGGCGTAACGGAGATCCGCGTTTTATGTTAACCGGATATGGTGGTCTAACGCAACGGCCCGAACTCCGTGAAGTGACACTCGGAAGAACCGAGCGTGAGCAGAAGATGAGGATACTAAAGAATCAGCTTTCTTCCAACGATTTCAGAAATCTGCCCTTTATGCTTACCGATTCGTTGAACCCTGCATTCAATGGGAATACAGATTGGCAGGATCTATTCTACCAAAAAGGAAAGATTAAGAGTGCAGATCTTTCTGTTAGCGGCGGGTCAGCGATTAGTTCATATCGTTTTAGTGGGAACTATTACGATGAGGCGGGAATCATTAAAGCAACCGGATTTAAACGCTATACTGGAAGGCTCAATTTGTCCAGTAAGGCAATCAATGAACGTTTAACGATCAATCCCATTGTGGCCTATTCGTATAATAAGCGAGCGCGAGGAAGCGGGAGTGACGTGAGCCCAATTGCCTTGAGTGCCGGTAGTATGCCATCATCACTTTTTAATCTTTCAGATGCAAAAAAAACTTACCTTTTGGGTACCTATAATAGTAGTCTTGATAACAATGAATCTTCTAATCTGAATACCAATCTAAATCTGATTTTCAATATTGCACCAGGATTAACTTTTACTTCCCAATCCGCCTATATCAAAGATATGGCCAATAGGGCTTATAATAGGCCATCAGCTTTGATGAGCGGTGCCGGTAATTATTCGTCAGCTTATTCTTATGAGAATAGCCAAGTCAGGATATCGAACTTTTTAACTTATATCAAACAGTTTGGAAAACACTCTTTAAATGTACTACTGGGTCAGGAAGCGGAAAAAAATAAAATGCAAAACGTATCCGCATGGGGTAGTCAGGGGGTATCGGATCAGATCCAAGTGGTTACAGGATTTCTGCAAAATAACATCGGTGCCAACTCCGATTTGCAAAAGTGGTCACAGCTGTCCTATCTCGGTCGCTTTTCCTATGATTTTGATAGTAAATACCTGTTTTCAGGGGCTGTCCGTGCGGATGGATCGTCCCGATTTGGAGAAAACAACAAATGGGGATATTTTCCGTCCGCATCTGTCGGCTGGATTTTAACTGAAGAAGATTTTCTGAAAAACAATCCTATATTCACCTTACTTAAAATTAGAGGAAGTTATGGATTGACCGGATCTCTCCCTAAAAGTAACTATTTGCAGTATAATCTCTATAATGTCAATAATGGGGGGTATCAGGGTAATTCCGGAGCAACTTCCTATAATGGCCAAGTGGCTATTACACCAAACTTTAATAATGGCGTTGCCCAAAAAAATCTCAGCTGGGAGCGCAATAGGCAATGGAATTTAGGTGTCGATATGGAATTGTACAAGGGACGTTTTACAGCTATGGTAGATGTATTTAATAAGGAAAACTATGATGGGCTATTTGACGTCATGCTTCCCGTCACGTCCGGATACGATTACGCCAAAACAAATTCGGTAGGAATCCGCAATTCAGGTGTCGATATTCAATTGTCTGCTGATATGTTCCCACGTAGCTCCACATTGAGCTGGCGGTCCAATTTAAATATTTCCTATGTCAAGAATCGGATCATGAATCTGCCAAATGGCGGCCGCGATATGGTCATGGATGGCGATCGATTTGATAAATCTCATATCCTCTCGGTGGGCAGCCCGATCAATGCATTTTATCTCTATAAAACTCTGGGGGTTTTCTCGACCCTGGACGATATTCCGGTCAATCCATATACAGGCGAACGCTATCGAAATTCCAATGGAACATTCAATCCCGGAGATTTTTATTTTGAAGATATAGATGGCGATTATTTTGTAGACGTATTTAATAGTGGTATTAATCCAGATAAAAGGGCGATTGGAGATCCTAATTTTAAGTGGACCGGAGGCTGGAATAACGTCTTTAGTTATAAAGACTTTTCGCTTACTTTGTTTTTTACCTACGGTTTTGGGAGGGATGTACTGAATCTTTTTGAATCAGATCAATTCAGTAACTCCACTTCGGGCGATGCGACTTCAAATTTTGCTTACTATTCGATACGGGATCTGGACAAACTCAATATCTGGAAACAGCCCGGCGACAAGGCCGAATACGCAAAATATGATATCGGCACCTATCGTTACTATTACACCTCTGCGCAGACTTTCTTTTTAGAAAATGGTTCCTATATGCGATTTAAGAACCTGATTTTTTCTTACAACCTCCCTGAACGGATCAGCAAGAAATGGAGTATTTCCAAAGTGAGATTCTTTGGTATAGTGGATAATGTTGCCCGTTGGCAAAAATCAAAAAAATTGCCGGATGCCGAGGCTGTAAACCCATATGGAGAGTATAACGGTGGTGGTTATCCGATTCCAAGAAAATATACATTAGGATTTGAACTAACTTTTTAAGACGATGAAAAGATTTTTTTTAAATTATAGACTAGCGGTGCTATTGATGCTGGTTTTCTTGCTAGGGTCATGTAAAAAGTTTTTGGTGGAAGAACCCGTCAATTCGACTTTCGCGGGCGCATATTGGAAAAGCTCAGGGGATTTACGGAGTGCTATGGCAGGTAACTATGCTTTGGTACGGGATGTGATGAATTCGGGTAACTGGAATCCGAGTCCACGATACTTTATGTATGGCGATGCAATTGCCAAGAATTATTTTACAATCCAATATAATGGTGATGGACTCGAAGGGATCCAAAATGGAGATTTTACATTTCAATACAATGTAGAGAATTTTGGAGATTGGACCAAGTACTATAAAGCGATTACGATGAGCAATATCATTATTAATCGAGTTCCTAAGGTGGCGGACGATTTACTGACCGATGTGACCAATCCAACGAAGTTCAAAAATGAGATGCTTGGAGAGGCTTATTTTTTACGGGCGTTCACTTATTTTATGATGCTACGCGTGTGGGGAGACGTGCCCGTGGTAACGGAAGAATACGACGACCCTATTTCTGCTCCAGAATTAGCACGGAGTACCAAAAAAGAGGTTATGGCGCAGATCGAGAAGGATGCACTGCAGGCACATGAATTGTTGCCTTGGCAATATTCACTTGTTGGGAACGCCAAAGTCACAGCCAATAAAGGCGCGGTGAATGCATTGTTAGCTCATTTCTACCTTTGGAAGGCAACAATGAGTGATGTCAATTCAAACCAACCTGATCTCGAAACGGTAGACAAAGCAGATAAAGCCATCGATGAAATCTTAAATAATGGTATGTATTCATTGACCGACACATCTAATTATTATAAGACTTTCGAAGGACTTTCGAGTGAAGGTATTTTTGAAATTGCAATGAGTGAAAATACACGCGAAGGAACCAATCAACATATTGCCAATATGTTTTTGAGAACTGCGCAGCTGGCAACTTCTGGAACAAATTCGAGGTGTTATGTCAATGCAGATTATCTGACAAATCATTTTTATAAAATAGACCAGGTTTGGGACTGGTATTGGAATACAAGTTTGCAGCAGTGGGAGTGGAAGGCGATGCCTTCACAGGTCTTCGACGATAGTGATATTCGTTGTAGACGTAATTTTACCGATCTAAACAGTGATAAACCTACTTGCGTAAAATATCAAAGTGTTGTCTACCGTAATCCCTCACAAAAGCAAGATGCTTATGTTAGCAATAATCTGATTGTCTTTAGGTTAGCGGATATGCGCTTGTTGAAAGCCGAAATTGCACTTTATAGAAATCAAGTTTCCAAAGCAATAGACATCATCAATGAATTTAGAAAAAGGAATGGCGCCGATGAATCTGCCTTCGTGGATAATACATCGAGTAAAGACGATGTCATGTACGAATATATTATTGAAAGAGGAAAAGAACTTTATCTCGAAGGGCATATTTTTTATGATCTATTGCGAACAAGGCAATACAGCAATTTTGTTCCATGGCTCTCGGAGTCCCGCTTCCGTCAGGAAGGATTCTATTGGCCAATTAATCCAGCCCTATTCAAAAATAATAACAAGTTGACACAGACCTCATACTGGAGAGGAAAGGTGTAAGCACTAAAAAAAGAATTATGAAAAAGATAACAGGATTGTTTGCGTCAATATTAATTTTTCTTTTCGCATGTAAGAAGGATAATTATAAAGTCGATGGTGGAAAGAGCGATGCCAACGTGAACCAGACAACTTATGATTTTTTGAGGCAGCATGGTAGCTTTGATTCGTTGGTTAAGATTATAGACCGTGCCGGTATTAAAGATATTGTGAATTCAGATGTCACGTTCTTTGCAACGAGCGATTATGGCGTACGAGATTATGTAGCCGCCAAAAAACAACAAAGGATCATTGAGGTGGGAAACGAAAATATTCAGTTCGGGATCAATAACATCCCAGTCAAAGAATTACGTGATTCGATGATGATCTACCTATTCGATGGAAAGATCACACGAGAAAATCTCAGCCCTGACAACAAATATTTTGTAAGCAAGCTTGGTGCAATTCCCAATGTCAGGTTCAATATCAAATTGCGCAGAACACGTGACTACAGCGATTATCTGGATTATGTAGATTATCTCAATTTCACAAAGGTGATCGGTACTCTTGATGCTGAGGAACCCGATTATAATGCGATTCCAAAAGATCAACTTGATAAATCCTATGATTGTCAAACCTCGGGAATTAGGACGACGACAGGTGTATTGCATGTATTGCAAAACACACATCGTTTATTTTTTAACGCCGGAAAAATGGCTGATTAGAAACTGATATGAAAACGAATTTAAAAATTTTATATAGCTTGCTGTTTGCTTTTGCGCTAACTTCTGGCTGCAAGAAAATTGAAAACGGCTTTTTGAGCGAAGGTATACGATATAAAGATAATACCATCTTTTGCAAACGTGGAATGTCCCTAACGATGTCTGACCGTATTAATACAGATGGTTCTACGCCCCCCTATACATTCGAATTGTTAAACTTAAACGATGAAGCAACAGGTCAGCCCGCACCGGATGTCTTTTTTAAAGAATTTGACATTCTAACATTTAAGCCTGGTTTAGTGTTCAATGCCGAGACAGATACCACGGTCGAACTACTCAATAAAAAGAGAGAAACAGTAAAGAAAGCCCCGATGGAATTTAATACAGTCAGTGGACAGCTGGTTTTTAATCGAGCTTCTGC
Source organism: Sphingobacterium sp. 40-24 (assembly GCF_001899705.1). NCBI lineage: Bacteria > Pseudomonadati > Bacteroidota > Sphingobacteriia > Sphingobacteriales > Sphingobacteriaceae > Sphingobacterium > Sphingobacterium sp. 40-24. The sequence goes on from NZ_MKWH01000004.1 coordinate 69,243, forward strand.
CAATCTACCTTTAGGGCGTTTTAATTTTGATGTCAAAATGACCAACCCTAGAGGAGAGCGTGTATTCCCTAAATTGGCCACCATCGAGATTGTAGAACCTACGATTGATGATATGTTTAAAGTAACCTATCAAGCGGCAAGTGGATCGAGCGCTGCAGAAGTTTTTACCGGAATTACAGCCCCAAAAGTGACTTGTACAAAAATTTCAAACGATGGCGCTCGTGTTATCCTAAAGATCGTCGATAAAAATGGAAATGCATTCAATCCTAAAAATGGAGAAGTGATCAAACGGGGGGATCGACCGATGTTTGAATCTCATGTGAAGTTTAATCCAGTCCAAGTGACAGATAATTCGTTGATCTGTGATTTTGAGGTTGCACCTTTTCCGCTTGCTAAATTAATTGGAAAAGATGGAACAGATTGGGGTTTTCTCAATTACTATCGCATCCCCATGAAGTATGCCCAAATCGACGGCTTAAGTGCTAATAATGTCAACCCTGTTTTTGGATTCCAGCTATTGATGGAAGGTACTTATGAGGTTCAGGTAAAACTGCCAACGGTAACGCGTATTACACAATAAAGATTAGGGGAGCATAGTAAGTTCCCCACACTTTATTAAACCCAGATCTATATTAAACTTAGATGCCCACAGTGCGAAAATTAACCAATTATGAGCAAATTTTGACATTTTATTAGATGTGCGATTGACATTTCTCAATATGTTACGCTTGTTGTCTATATTTAGTAAAACCAATGTTGAGTAACCTAATACTAACATGCTATGAAAACGTTACAATTTAATATTCCTGTAATTAAAGGACAAAGCATCACTGTCCAGGAGGATATCTCGGAATCGTTCTATCCACATTTGCATCGTCATCAAGAAGCCCAGTTAATGTGGATTACGAAAGGAAAAGGTGTGTTGCTTGTGGATGAAACCCTCCATCCCTTTAAGGAAAACGATATATTTTTCATCGCTGCTCACCAAGCACATGTATTTAAATCTGTATCCGAGGATAAGGCTGGTGATGCCGCTAGATCCATTTCGATCTTTTTTGATCCGGAAGGGAGGTTGAAACAACTTTTTATGTTGGGTGAATTTGAATCCTTGGAGCAATTTTTAAGTCAGGATTCCAGGGGATTTAAGATTCCGGAGGTGGATTTCGACATGGTATCTAAGCGTATGCTGTTATTAAAACAATCGGAAAAGATCGATAAAATGATGCATTTCTTCTATTTGCTCCGGACACTAGCCCAAATTTCAAAGAGAACAGATGCGCTCTGTCCCGAACCGATGGAGACTGTAGTCGGTTCCACTGGAAAAAATAACCGCATAGAGAAGGTTTGTCATTATATCAATACACATTTTAAACATGGGCTTACTTTAGAAAGTGTTGCAGAAAGGGCACACCTGTCGCCACAGGCATTCTGCCGTTATTTCAAAAAACACTGTGGAATCACTTTAGTTGGTTATCTAAACCGGATACGAATTAATGAGGTTTGTAGTCAATTGGGAAAAGATCATTTACATTTGGAAAATATCTCATTTATTGCTTACAACTGCGGCTTCAATAGCATTACAAATTTTAACCGCGTATTTAAACAGATTATCGGCTGCACACCGAAAGAGTATATTTTGCGCTATGATCAGCGCTATACAGAAAATACAATTGTTTCATATGTTTAGTTTAAGGCCACGTCGTGAGACGTGGCTTTTATGTGGAGAGATTTAGTACGATCAGAAATCCTAATATTCCTAATTTTTGAAGCATAATCTTCATAGACGGTTTTATATTTGATTAGTAACGTGTTGTTTGGAGTATAAAAGTAATACAGCTATTATCCGCTACTACCTAAAACTAAAGAAAAACTTGTCTTATGCTAAGATCGATTGGAAAATCTATCTATAAATTCGTTAATAATAACGGAAAATCGAGGCCGTATTTAATAAAAAAAAATTGGCAATGGAAAATTATAGTCAAACTATCCAGTTGGATGTAACAAAGGATCGGGTCTTTAAAGCACTAACCGATGAAATACCATTTTGGTGGACAATCATGTTTGAGGGCTCTTCCAATAAGAAGGACGATAGATTTACAATTCGCTTTGGAGATCTTATTTACAAAGTAATGCAAGTGGAAGACTTACATGAAAATGCAAAAGTTGTTTGGCATGTCGAAGATTCATTGATAGCCCTTCCCGGATTGAATAATCAAAAAGAATGGATTAACACAACGATCGTTTGGGACATCACAGAAAAAGAAAACGGGATTGTGTTGAAACTTGAACATATTGGCTTATCCCCTGAAATCGAATGCTATGATATTTGTACAGATGGATGGCGACAATTTGTGAAAAGTTTAGAAGCATATATTGAAACAGGTAAAGGACAGCCTTTTTCGAATTGATCCTTGCTAGCAAATATAGCTTCTGTTAAGATATTACTATCTTCATAGTGGGTTGGATGTGACAACCAAGCTTCCGGAATGGATTTTTTATCATAATAATATATAACTGTGAGCCTGCCCTTGGGGGGCTCCAGTATCTGTCTCTCCTCCGAGATTAATAATCCCTAAAACAGTGCCTCTATAATTTTTCTTTCCCCCAAAAAGTACCATAGCCTTGATTCTAAGCTGTCTATCATATATCCATTGGATCCCAGCTCATCTTCAGATTTACTCCTGATGTTATGTAGATTAATGCGGTCGAAATAAAACCTCTCCGCTGTGGAAAAATTGATTGGATCTGAATTCAATGGAACTAGGATAGCTATAATTTCTGGTAGAAGCTTTGTTAATTGTTTGATTAATTTATGAAAATAACAATTAAATTAATAATCTGTTTGATGAAATAATTGAAATAATTTACGATATTTGAATGAATTATAAAACTGTGAAGAAATAAAAATTAATATGCTTTCTGAAATATCAATGGCCATACGGATCTACATTAGTGTGGAAAGCATTTATTTCTAGAATTGAATAAGAACAATGGAGTATTTTTCCCAACTTGGATACCATTCTAACGAAATCATAAAATTCGCTGCTGCTAGCGGAATCTTTTCCCTACTTTTAAAATGTGGTGAAGTAATCCATTTTACACCACAAGATCCGGAGCATTTTAGAGCCTGGTTGATTGAAAAAAATATTGAAGATATTAAAAGCGAAAAACAGCAGCGAGAATTTTTGAGGACTAGCATTTAATACCATAAACAGTAGATAATATTTTGGTGAAAAGCCAAAAATTATATTTTTTTATATAAAAAATCAATTTATACGATCTTATGAAAAAGACATTACTTCTATTGGCGCTGCTGATTTGTATAACCATTAATAGCTTTGCCCAAGACAGTTCGATGTTATGGAAAATTTCCGGTAATGGTCTAAAACAAGATTCTTATTTGTTCGGTACGATCCATATGTTGTGTCCAGACGACTTTGTCATCAAACAGAAGAATTTAGATGCACTCAATGCTAGTAAAAAGGTAGTTTTTGAAGTTGATCTTTCCAAACCAGAAAATGCAAAATCTCTACAGGCATTTACTGTTTCGGATCCGAGTTTTATAAAGTCATTTTCTGAAGACGATATCAAAAAGATGGACAGCGTGTTGATCGCACAGCAGCTTTCAATCAAATTGTTGGATTATGTATCACCTGTTGCTGTTATATCCTTGTTCTCGATGAAAGGATTTAATTGCCCGGATCCGACAAAGATGAAGTCTTATGAGGTCGAGCTGTCAGCACTTGCGACCAGCCAAGGAAAGGTAATAGGAGAGTTGGAGACACCTGATTTTCAATTTAATTTGCTGAAGGATCTTATTACACCCAAATTGTTCATGGAATCTGTTTTTCAGTTGGACGAATACCCTGCATTGACAGTCAAGATGGTTCAAGCTTATAAATCAGAGAATTTGGAAGAGTTGACAAAATTGCTCCAAGATCCAGCCTGGATGACGAAAGAACAAAAAGAAAAATTGTTAATTGGGAGAAATTTGAATTGGAGTAACCTGATACCCCCTATGATCAATGAAGAATCCTGTTTTATTGCCGTTGGCGCAGGGCATTTGGCCGGTGATCAGGGGCTGATTACCTTACTCCGAGAAAAGGGATTCAAAGTGGAGGCTATAAAATAAATCTTATCTTAGTGGTTATTTAAAACTAAGAGAAAAATGGCATCCGAGCACAACGAAACAGTAGAGATATTGAAAACAGGTGGCAAGACATATTTGATTTTTGGTATAAGTAGGGGATTAGGCAGAGTTATAGCGTTGAATTTGCCAAATGAGAATGATCTAATATTTGGTATTTCCAGGAATGAACCAAATTATTTAAGTGCCAATTCAGACATCCGATGGATTGCTACCGATCTATCCCAACCGAAAGAATCTTCGGAGACGATAAAGGCGGTAATAGGAAATCAACGGATTGATTATTTTATCTATAATGTTGGGATATGGGAAAAAGACGCATTTACGGAAGCGTATAATTTTGCAGATAACAGCGCCTCCGAAATAATAAACTTAATCAATACGAATATTACGTCTTGCATTTTAAATGTACAGTCGGTAATAGATAATTTAAGACAATCGTCCAACGCTAAGATTATATTGATTGGTTCGACTTGGGGTTTAGATAACCACAGTGGAAAAGAAGTTGCATTCTCTGCGACAAAGTTTGCATTACGTGGTGTTGTCCATTCCTTACGAGAAAACCTTAGAAAAGATAAAATAGGTGTTTCCATATTAAATTTGGGCTATTTAGCGACAGAATTTGATCATAATGAAACAATAGAAAACGTTATTGTACAAACACAAGGTAATCTTATTCCCCTGCAAGATGTAATCCAAGCATTACGATTTATTATCTCTACTTCGGCGGCAAGCTGTGTAAAGGAAATTAATATGCCAGCAATGTGTGATTTTAATCTATAACATTGCTTTTGATCCGCACTTCTTGCCGTTATAAATTTTTTGACATCGCGATAAATTTGCATTTGGTCAACGTATACATGCACTATATCAAAAAGATTGGTGCTTGAGCCGTCCAAAAGCTTCCTTTGTTGAAAAAACATGAGGAAACAAGTATTATGTGCAGTTATACTCAGCGGTTTTACTACGCTGACTGCACATGCTCAAAATGCAGTATCGGGACAGGTTGCTGTGGATTATGTCCCACTATCAAATTATATTCGCCCTGAAGATAGTGTTAAGACAGGTTCAAAGAGCGATTTTAGGAGAATGCAGTTTAACCTGGAAGTTCCACTATCCACCAAAATAGACTCTTCTGGCAATATAAAACGCTGGTCCTGGAAGATAGGGGCAGCTTATGCAAAGATGGAAAATAGAGGGTATGAAGAATCCTTATTCCCGACTGAAATGCTCAATGCGGAAATGGGACTTCAATACCTGACCTCATTAAGGAAAAATTGGTCTCTATTGACTTTCGCCTCCGTTGGGATTTATTCAGACCTCGTTAAAGTAAATGGTAAGGATATACTGGGGCAGGGAGGTGTGCTTTTTATTAAAAAATTTAGACCGAATTTAGCGTTTGGATTTGGACCTGTATTGAGCAATAGTTTTGGCGTGCCAATGATCCTGCCAGGTTTGTATTTTGATTGGAAAACAAATGGAAAAGTGAAGTTCAATGTGAATTTCCCGCAAGGTCTATCCGCATCCTATCACCTCAATGAATTGGTTGATCTTCGTGTTGTCGTTAATCTAGATGGTATGACTGCAGAGCGAGAAAAGAATGGGAAATCTACTTTGGCCGGTTTTATGTTATTGACAGCTGGGCTTCAGCCTCAGTTCAATTTGGGCAAGAGCCTGAAGCTCCAGCTGACCGGCGGAAGCACACTTGCCAGATTGTATGTAGAAAATGATCGATCCTTAAAGAGTTTATTCAAGAATAAAACCCAGGAAGATCCCCGATTTTCACCGACTTTCTATACTTCCGTAGCATTTAAATGGAATATGCCTTAATCATCGGCTAAGGAGCTTCTTAAAAACAATATTTTGGAGAAGCTCCTCCCTTTTTGTGCGCGAGATTGGCAATTCTTGGTCCTGTATATATACTCTCCCTCCAGTAATGATGTCAATGTGGTTTACATTGACTAGGTAGGATTTGTGAATACGAAAAAAATGGTTGCCGGGTAATGCCTCTTCCAAAGCTAACATGGTTTGATGGATTGTAATTGTACGCTCTTTAAAGTGAAGTTTTGTATAATTTTGCATACTTTCCGCGTACAGAATATCTGTCCAGGAGATTTTAACAAAAGCATCCCCCTGTCTTACAAATAACATATTGTCATTCGGACTACTTTCCTGTAAGGGTTTGTTCCGCTGTAGAAAAAGCTGATAAGCTTTGGTGCTGGCCTGATAGAAACGCTGGAAAATTATAGGTTTGAGGAGGTAATCAACAGCTTGAAGTCTGAATCCTTCCAAAGCATATTCTGAATAAGCTGTGATGAAGATACATAAAGGCGGGTTTTCAAGGGAGTCTAAAAAGTCTATACCATTGAGATAGGGCATATTAATATCTAAAAAAATAAGATCTATATCGCCCTGCTGTAACCTCGAAGTTGCAGCTAGTGCTGAAGGAAATGTTTCCACTAAATCCAAAAAATCGATCTGCTCGGTCATTTCGGCAATATGTTGGCGCAGCATAGGTTCATCGTCTACGATGATACATTTCATTTTAATTTCTTCCATTGTCAATAGTTAGCTGTTAAGATCGATGGTCAGTTGTATAGTAAAACTGTTGTCAAGTTTATGGATTGTTAACGAATAGTTGTTTTCATATTGCAGTTCCAGTCTTTTTTTTACATTTTCCAGCCCTATGCCCGAGTGCCCAGTCGAAGCTAATTGCGGATAGTCCTGATAACTATTACTGATGTTGAATTGAAGTTTTCCTTCTTCCTCAACACAGGATAACTCTATGCCTCCTTTTTGATTTGGAAGACGGTTTACGTGTTTAAATGCGTTTTCGACAAAACAGATGAGCATCAATGGTGCAATATATAAATCCTTTGAAGATTGATTCCATGAACAGCTTACATCCAGTTCGTCGCCCCATCGCATTTTTTCTATGGCTATAAAATCCTGTAAATATTGCAGTTCGCGTGTTAAAAGTACGAGGGGTTGGTTGCACTCATAGAGCTGGTACCTCAGAATGTCCGAAAATTTCAGAAGCAAATAATCGGCCATTTCCACATTCTTTTTCATGAGGATATGAATATGGTTCAAGACATTAAACATAAAATGAGGATTGACCTGATCCTGTAAAAATTTCACCTGACTTTCAAGGAAATTCTGCTGCAATTGACTGTGTATGCGTTGAATATCAGTATTTTCCTGATAAAATCTAATCCCGCAGGCCGTACCATTGATCAGTAGGGAAGATGGAATACCTTGATAGAAATGAGTGAGTATTAGATCTGTCCGTTCATGGTTAGATATTCCTTCTTTGGTGAGAATGAAGTAGTAATCTATGCCACCAATTAAAATAGCTAAAATGATCACAAAAGCGATCGCTTTCAGCACAAAAGGTTTCATTTGTCGAGTCTTGATCGCTTCAGGCAAAACCCGGTCACTCAGCCATTGTGATACAACAATGGACGAAACCATAATTAGTGATGTATGGAATAGGGCCTGTAACGCATTGAATTCATCTTTTATTTGAATCCATACTGCAAATCCAAGTACAAGCCAAAAGAGGCTAAGGAAAAGATGTTTATTTAAATAGTCTTTTTTGAACATATCACGATTTAAAAAAAATACCCTTGGAGCCTGATTCCTAGGTAGCTCCAAAGGTAAAACTTATTCATTGTTTTAGAAGATAAAGTAACCCAATCCAATAGAAAATGCCTGTGGTTTGGATTTAAAAGATTTGTTAAGGTCAGAAAAACCGCGTTCATAGCGAACATCAAGTGTAAATCGCTGAATATCGACTCCCAAACCGCCGGTAACTTGTAAGTTCGATTTGTCAAAATGTTTGATTCCCTGTTGTATTGCTTTGAGAGGCGGCAAATTGTCGTTTAGCGTATAGCTGTAAATTGCACCAGCTAATACTCGGAAATTGATGTCCTGATTTTGGTAGATTTTGTAGCCTGCAACGACGGGGATATCAATCGCATTCCATTTGAGTTTGCTTTCGGTTTGCCCTTGCGGTTTAAGGGCTGCTTTGCGTTTATTGAAAAGAGCTTCACCCTGGATATAAGCTCTTCCAAGATTAACTCTTGCCATACCCCCTACGTGTAATCCTATGGCATATTTGTCATCTAAGTCTGCTAATTCGGTATTGAGTTTGTTGAGACTACTTCCCCCTTTAATACCCAATTGAATGAAAGGTTGCTCCTGAGCAAACAGTTTTTTGCTAAACATCATGGCAAATAATACGATGCATGATAAAATTGCGTTTTTATTCATTTTATATTGTTTTAATTTGTCCAAAAGAACAAAGGATCAATTCCTTGGCAAAAAGAGTTTGACGAACGGCATTTTTGGAGTGACGAAGGTTATTATAGGGATGATTAGTCTGTCAAGATTTCTATTTGTTTGTCAAGATTTCTGGCTTAAGCGTCTTTTTTCTAGGATTGATGGGAAAAGGTCTATTATTTTTTTTAACTTACAAGATAGATTTTGTTTGGTCAATTGTGTTGTACAAATAATCGATTTCATGAAAAATCCGTTGAAGCGAACGTTTTCCTTTTCCTATCTGGTATGGCCGTTTTGTCTGCTTATACTAACATCCTGTTCTAAAGAAGGACTTAATTCACAAGGAGGTCTAATAGATCCCGGTTTTAAAGCTGTCAACTTACAAACCGGAATCAAGGAAAATGTGATTCCGATCAAAGCGGATTTATGGTATGTGTCCTATGTCAAAGATGTCCTTACAGGAGAAATATTGAAAGATTCCACTGGAAAAAAGCTCAAATTGGAGCTTACGGGCTCGATTGGAGTTGACGGTGGATGGCTAAAGTTGGAAAAAACAATTAATAACGAGCTTAAATTGACCTTATTGGAAAATTTTAGTGATCAGCCCAGGAGTTTTGCCATTGGCATATTGTCAGCGGATAAAATGGATGAAGTGAATTTTATTCAAACTAGGGCTGATGGATATGAGTTGGTCAAAAAAGAAATCAAAGAAGTAAAAGAAAACCGGAAGATCTATGTCAGTACCGAAGGGTGTACTGCGATGAATCTGGTAAATAGCTCAAATCGAGAGCGAAAAGTCGATATCACTGCCATTTTTAAGGACGTAAAATATAGTTCCGAATTCATAAGTGACAGCTACGGTGCTTTTGACTGGCTCAATAAAACAGATTCTACGATTTTCATGGATGAATTAATGGTAAATGGTGGAGTTCGCTGGCAAGGTAAAGTTCCTTACAGCAAAGGCAAAACTTTTGAAAATTATATTAAATCTGGAGATAAACAAGAATTGCTGCTCAAAGCCAATGCCCAGATGACCGTGAGAGGTGAATTTAAATACCTCGAAAGAACTTGCAATTATATCTTCACCATCAAGAATAAAACATCCGGGTACGAATTCCAAGTGAAGGGTACCTGGAAGCAAAAGGTTCCGCTGACCCCACTGACTATTTTGCAATAAGATTATTTATTCTACTAAACTAGCGATGTAGGCATTTACTTTCATGAGGCGTGTAGTGCATGGTTTTCTGTTTTGTAGAATACCTTGAAATTCGCCGTTAGTTTGGTTCTTTTAACGAGAGACTAAAAGTAAACTTCTTTTGCATTAAAAAGCTATAAATAGTAACAATAAAAGTGCAGAGAATTTGTGATGGAGTAGGATAACAAAGAAATTGCTCAACAAATAACTTCAACAGAAGGTAATTTATCAATAAAGAACCGAGATTGGAGAATAGATATCTACCTAACATCGTATAAACCGTAAATCCTAGAACTTGACAAATATATAAATCTGCCTACCTATAGCGGGTAGATGATTGACAAATGGTTTGAATTGAGAAAAAATTAGGATTACATCGCTATCTTTTCTTATAATTGCATTAAATTAGATTTATTCTAAATAACTGTGAAGAGCGAAAATACCATAATTGTTGATTTTAAGACTCCTAATGATTTTGAGGTCCTTTATAGGAATACTTCCGAGCAGTTATTCAATATTATTTTTAAACAGGTAAGAGACCACGCGATCACAGAAGAACTTGTACAGAATATTTATCTCAGACTTTGGGAAAGAAGGTTTGAAATCCAACTATCCATCCCTATACAACATTATTTGAATCGTGCTGCTAAACTCGCAGCTTTAGATTACCTCAAAACCAATAATCGTCGGAACATACATCTTAAGCAGCTTTATATTGAGCAGGAAAAGAGCGATAATGTCACTGAGAAAACTGTCTTTTTCAGGGATTTAAAGAAGAGGATCCATGCAATAACCGATCAGTTACCTCCCAAGTGCAGAACAGTTTTTGTTATGAGCAGAGAACAGGGGCTTAATACCCGTACGATTTCGCAACGTTTGTCAATCGCTGAAAAGACTGTTGAAGCACATCTGACCAAAGCTTTGAAAGCGATCAAAAATAGTATCGATCGAAAAATATAAAAAAAATCAAAACAGACTAAGGGTATTAGGTACTTTGGCCAACTATACTAATAAAGGGGCTATAATTAGATAATTGACGTTTCCTTTGAAAAATTGATATAACAACAATACGTATTACACAAGAGCTGTATTTTGGAAATTAACCCAGATATTTTAAAACGATATAATGAGCATACGGCCAGCGAAGCCGAACGCAAAGCAGTTGAAGAATGGCTCGATGATCATTCAGTTGAAACTAGTATTATCCCAACGAATGAATTGTATGCCATGAAAGCATCTGTATGGGATCGTGTTCATGAAAATATAATAGGAACAAATGTAGTCAAGCTTGTGGGGACACGGAAAAAAAGTGACTACCTTCCGTTGACAGCGGCTCTTGGATTACTATTACTAATAGGTTTAATCTGCCAACAATTGACTTCACGCGATCAGCGCTACTCCGATGCCATTGTCATTACTTCTGCCCAGGGTGATGTTGAGATTTTGGACGACCACTGCAGATTACAATTTTCGGGATACCTTCAGGTCTTCAACCGTTCATCTAAAGTTAAATCAATTGAATGTAGCAACGGCGAGAAATACACCTTGGCACCAGGCGAGACCTATTATCTGGAAACCATCGATGGCAAACATTCTATTGTACAAGAAAGCAATCTTTCACCAGAAGATAATTGTTCGCGTTTCATCCGCGGTGATGTGAAAATATATGCGGGAAAAGCTAAAAACAATGTATAAAATTTACAGATTTCGAATCACAAATTACGCTATTTTAACGATCTGTCTGCTAGCTCTCTTTCTGACTGCTTGCAACAGTCCGTCAAATAGTAAGATGAATAACGATAATGGATTGCTTGTGATCGGAACGCGTGTGAATACCCCCAAAGGGCGGATGTTCTATTTGGGAGCCTATCGGGATATACCCCAAAAAGTTGATCCCAAAGATATGTTGCTCTTGGGGCGCGAAAATGCGATATATTCCTATGGCGAGCATCCTTACATTTGGGATGGTATCTCTGCTATGCTGAGGAAGTATCATGTAGATAAACAGATGAAGATAACGGCGACTGACTCTATTCATTTCAAAAGCTTAGTTAACAGTGAATCGTTTGGTTCGTTAGCCTTTATTTCCGAGCAAGAGGCTTACGCATTCTTTCTTGCCGACGGAAAGATTATCCAGTTCAATCCAACTACAATGCGTGTTACAGCATCTCTGAACGTACAACCACTTCCGAAGGGAAAAGCTACAGAAGTCAATACAAACACCTATTATTCCTTTGTAACGGACGATCATACCGTACTATTGCCTATAGGAACAAATCCCAATAGCTTTGCTAAATTTCCGACCAATGCCCAGGTTGCTGTTTTCAATTACAAGGGAAAGAAAATACAGTATACAAGTGATTCACGTATGTCGCTAGGGTATAATAATTTTGCTGTGGATATTTTGAATGGCGACCTGTATTACAGACCTTCTAAGTATATCGCGCGAGCACAGGATTATTCACCTGTAGTAGATTCACCGCCAACAGGAGGTTTGTTGAAGGTTCAGAAAGATGGGAACTTTGATACGGACTTCTTTGTCGATCTTCAGAAAGTACTTGATGCGCATCGTATCGTGTCGGTTATTTATATCAAAGGTAAAGATGTACTGGTGCAGTATATTGAAAAGGGATGGAGAGTTCCAGAAGATCCCGGGGCCTGGTTTAACTACCCGACCAAATTGGCGGTGGTTGATTTGCATAAAATGACCTATAAGGATCAACCTCTTTTAGAGAAATATGGAACCATTTATCCAGTGGGTGAGGTGGATGGTAAACAATATTTTTCCAATTTCGGAGCGCAAGATGGTACCTATCATTTTCTTGAACAGGATGATGGCCAAATTTTCAAAACTAGAATAGAGGCTCTTGGCGGAAGTGGTATCTATATCGCCCGTATCAGATAACGATAAAATATTTGTCGAATAATTGAAATGCTGTTTGCTAACAGCAATGGGAATGTTATTGACTAGTTTTTTTCGTTTAGTGTAAATATTTGTTGTTGTATATATATTATTCATGTTTTTTTATTTTTTCAGTTATGAAATCAGTTTTATCAATTTTCTTATGTTGCATATTATCCTTTGCTGCCACGGCGCAAACGCAGGACAAAGTCAAAGGAAAGATTATGATATCCGAAAGCATTCCGGCAAAAGATGCACTATTGAGACTCCTGAATACGGCCTACCAGACTAGGACCAATGCCGCTGGTGAATTCTATTTTAATGATGTACCTCCGGGAAAATACATTCTTCAGGCCTCTGTCAATGACGTGGAGATTATCCGTGAAAATATCAGTATTAGGGAAAATGCAGACAACCTTCCTGTCATTTATGTGATCAAAAAAATGAACAATTTAGATGGGGTAACCGTGTATGGATATAAAAGAAACAAATTCTTGGATCAGGATACAACAATGATTGCCAAGATGCCACTATCTTATATGGAAAATCCGCAGGCATATACCAGCATCAACCAAACGATCATGAAGGAGCAATTGACTACTGACGTTTCTGATGCATTGCGTAATGTACCTGGTATGATTAAGATGCAGGGTAGTCCTGGTCGAGGTAGTGGCGACGGTAGCTTCTATTACAGTTTGCGGGGATTTCCAACGAAGGTTTCTATGGTGGATGGCGTCCCCGCTACGACAAATGGGGAGATTGATCCAGCAGATATAGAACGTATAGAAGTAATCAAAGGACCAGCAGGAACCTTGTATGGTGGTGCCGTGACTTCTTTTGGCGGATTGATTAATGTGACGACAAAGAAGCCCCGTGACTATTTTGGTGGCGAAGTAGCCTATACATTTGGAAGTTTTAATCTCAATCGACTGACTGCCGATGTCTATGGTCCTGTAGATCGCAATAGAAAAACACTATTTCGATTGAATAGTGCTTATCAATATCAGAATGGATTTAGGGATTCCGAATTCAGAAAATCATTCTTTGTCGCGCCAACGTTCAATTATCAGGTCAGTGACCGTTTGACATTTAACCTTGGAGCACAAATCTATAATTACGAAGGTACTAATACGCCTATTATCTTCTTGAGCAGAAACCGCCAATTTTTTGCCAGAACACCGAAAGAGTTAGGTTTTGACTGGACAAGATCCTATTCTAATAACGATATGACATTGAAAGCTCCGGCAATTAATATCAAAGGTGAGATCAATTATCGGATATCAGATACCTGGACTTCCCAGACCATTATCTCTAGAAATTTTCGTAAAACGGAAGGCCTTTATCAGTATCAGTTCATCCGCGGGAATACCAGTGATGCTTTGCTTGAGCGCAACGTGCAATGGAACAATTCTGAGGCTGCTTCAACAAGCATACAACACAATCTCAATGGGACATTCCAGTTGGGAAGCATTAAAAATAAACTGCTAATTGGAATTGATTATCTCAATCAGTCCTTACGTAATAACCATTCACCTATCGTGAAGTACGATACCGTAAATGCCCAAAATCTGACAAGTGGCTATGGTTTTATTTCCCGGGAACTGGCAACGGCAAGTATTCAGAAATCAAAAGGCAATATGATCAGAACCTACGCATCTAACAATGTTTATGGCGCTTATATCTCCGATGTTGTCTACCTGACAGATCGCTGGACTACCCTTTTAAGTCTGCGTTTAGACCATTTTGATTCCAGAGGACAGCTCAATCTGAATACGAACGTTCGTGATGGAGAATATAAACAAACAGCTTTATCCCCCAAATTTGGTATGGTCTATCAGTTGGTAAAGGAGCAGCTTTCAGCTTATGCGAATTACATGAATGGCTTTAGTAATGTTGCACCGGTTGACAATAAAGGAATTGTAGGTTATAGTAATATTTTAAAGCCGCAAATGGCTGGACAATGGGAGGCGGGATTAAAGGCTAATCTTTGGAAAAATCGCTTCAACATGACTGCATCTTATTATGATATCACGGTGAATAATATGAGCAGGGATATTGAAGTTACCCAGGATGGACAATCTGCTATTGTCACGATCCAGGATGGAGAACAACGTAGTAAAGGTGTTGAATTTGAACTGATCACTAACCCGGTGAGAGGATTAAATATTATGGCCGGATATACTTACAACGATAGTAAATTTCAGAAAGCTGATGCTTCAGTTGAAGGGCGAAGACCTGCATCTGCAGGACCGGCAAATGTCTTTAACTCTTGGCTTAGCTATGTATTTCAGAATAGAACCCTTCATGGATTTGGAATCGGACTTGGTGTTAACCGTGTCGGTGAGCAGATTACTGTAGATCAAGAAGCGACAGGTCGGTTCACCTTTCCGGCATACACGCTGGTCAATACATCTCTTTTTCTGGAAAGAGATAAATATCGATTTGCAGTGCGTATGAATAATTTGACCAATAGCGAATATTTTGCAGGACAGGGGGTAATCGTGGCTCAGATGCCACGTAATTTTGCTGTGCAGCTCAGCCTGAGGTTTTAACTAGATCATAAAAAAGCCACATCAGATGATGTGGCTTTTTTATGATCTGCTTAATAG
The DNA here is from genome assembly GCF_001899705.1 of Sphingobacterium sp. 40-24. Classification (NCBI taxonomy): domain Bacteria; kingdom Pseudomonadati; phylum Bacteroidota; class Sphingobacteriia; order Sphingobacteriales; family Sphingobacteriaceae; genus Sphingobacterium; species Sphingobacterium sp. 40-24. The sequence goes on from NZ_MKWH01000004.1 coordinate 84,380, forward strand.
CTATACAATGTCTTATTTGACTTGTGTAATTGTTCCGTTAGTAACGCTTCCCCAATTTGTAAGACTTCCATAAACAATTAATTTAGACTTACTGTTGGCAAATTCTACCTTTCCGCTACCATTAATAGTCAAGTTACCGTATACGACAACTTCACCGTCAATAACCACTTTACCATTGATAAATGAAGTGGATTTTGATCCGACAGTTCCCTGAGAAAGTGAACCTGTTACGCTCAATATGCCACTCCCGTTCACGGTAAAGGTTCCACCAATAACGCCTGAACCTACCAAATTCATCGTTGAATTGACGTTAATGTTTTGCTTCAAAGCTATTGAACCATACATGTTGAATACACCGCTGTTGATGTTAACAGAATTTCCATTGATATTAAGTGTTCCACACCAGTTAAAATTCCTGTTGATATTTACGTTTGAAGCAAATGTTTTTGTATCCGAGTAGCTCGCTTCACTATTAACATTCAGGTCTCCTTGTGTACTGCCTGTGAAAGCAGGATAAGTACCATTACAGCTCGGAGTTGTTGGTTTCAGATCGATGAGTTTAAGAATTTTTAAGCCACCTTTTCCAGTTGCGACAAAAACATAGTTATCTCTACTGATGACAAAATTACTTGAACTATTGTCAATCGCATTGAAACTTGCACTACCAATATAGTTAAAGTTGTTTTGTGTGTCAAATTGATAAGCTGCGATACCAGCGCCACCGTTGGCAACAAACACACGTTTGTCGTTTGTGGATACAGCATTGGTCACAATATCTTCCGGATCCATGTTGCTGTCATCAGGACTTACTGGAATACTAATGCGTTTATCCAAAGCTCCTGTATTTATACTATAAATACCCAAGCCCTGAGCGCCTTCAGAAGCTAAAAGATAACTGCTGTAAAAATCAATAGTACGCTTTGCTGAACTTGGATTTTGACCCACATTGATTGTTTTAACCGGATCAAGATTATTGGATACAACTTTTATCCCCTGTGTTCCTGAAAGCACATACACTTGATTCTGGTATGTTCTTACAGATAGGAGATCCGCAATAGTTACCGATTTTTCGATAGCACCCGAAGATTTATTGATTTTAGAAATAGCACCAGCATTACCTGAAACAGCATACTGGCTTTCGTTGTTAAAAGTAACATCTGTTGCCACATAACTTGGTAGACCTGTATAACGATAAGCATCGGTAGGTAAGCCATTCTGAAGCGGTAAAACAATAAGAACTGCAGGGGAGGTCATTTTTGCCAATACACCTTCATCTGCTGCTCCAGCTAAGAGTAGGCTATTGCCATCAACCGCTAATGAGCTTATGTCGATATTCGGCAATTTGGCATTTACGATAAGACGTGGCTTGTTAATATCTGAAATGTCGATGACATCGACACCACCAAGATATCGATCGCCTTCGGTATTGTAACTTACATAAGCGTAGTTGCCCGAAACAGCAACATGGGTTGCACGAAGCTTATTGCCTTCATAATCCGGAGGAGCGACTTGTGCGACCAATGCTAACGAGAAGTCTGGGTTTTGAGTAGCAGTGACTGTCGAACCATTGGCTGCTCGCTTACCGGATGCTAAAAGATTAGATAACGGCAATAAACCAGCATTTTGATGATCTAAACGTGCATTCAGTTGACTTGCATTATTGTCAATAACAACAGATTGATTTTTAGGATCATCAATGTTATCATTGTTTTTGTTACAGCTAATAATTGCGGTCAATGTCAATGCTAGAAGTGGCAGGTAAAATTTCTGTTTCATAATATTATATATCTATCGCAAAAGTAAACCAAAAATCTTATAGTTAAGTTTTGTTGCAGTTAATTTTTATAAAGCTGTAGTTGTTTTACTACTAGATTTTAGCTGTGTAAACTTTTAATGAACATAAATTTTCCCATTACATGCTCAACTGAGTTTACATGTATAGAAAAGGGTCTGACATAATTCAGACCCTTACTTTTTGAAGATGAAATTCTTTGTTTCTTCTTGTCGTTGTGGTTCCCCTTTTATATGGAGTTATTTTTTTTCTAATTCTCATTTGAAATTTAACGTATTAAAGCAGCTTAAAGAAGGACTCCTTTATCGCTGCTCCTTGGGCAATGATTTCTTGAGGCTCAAATGTCATAAACTGCAAAGCTTTTGATTTGTGGCGTTTCTGTCGCTTCGATGACATGAAAGCGAATTTTAGATGTTTTGATCTTGTCAAACTTATGTATCCTTTTGTTGCCAACTGATTCACCAGAAGCAACGTTTACCCAATTACTATCGATCCAGGCGGCTATGGTGTATTTTCGAATACGCTCGCCACGCTGTATTACCTCACCAAAGATGACCTGATTTACAGTTTTAGGCGTTTTCAGGTCTAGGGTAAAGTCTTTTGCTGCTTTGTTTTTAACGATTGCTACGGGATGGGATATGACAGTGGCCAATGCTCTGCCAAACTCCGCTAGTCGATCAACATCCTCCGTAGGAACTAGGCCGCTCGTATCGACTACAATGCCCAGTAACATGTTGGAATTTCTGCCTACACTGGTATAGTAGGAATCCACTAGCTGATCCACCGAAAGGAGCTTCTGTCCATTTTCTTTCCAAAACCATCCACCTTGCCAACCGGTGCGCATCGGAAAATCGGCTTCTCCAGGGCACCATAGTGATCCATTTGGATTGCCGTTCAAACCATCGATCACAATTGTTCCGGTAGCTGATGTCGTAAAATCCGAACGGCTCCAATTGGGATACGGTGCTCTTCCTTCTTCATTTCCTATCCATCGTATTAAATTTTTGGCATCACTTGGACCTTGAAAAACCACAGCATCAGGTTGTAGTTTTTTTAGTAACGGAGCAATATCTGGTCCGCCATCTTTTATGGGCAGTACCCCACCATCAAACCAAATTTCAAACAGCTTACCATAATTTGACCATAATTCGGAAAGCTGCGTTTTCACAACATCATTGTATTGTTGCTGCGTAAGTGGGCCTCCTGATTGAACTTTACCTGGATTATTCACATGCAAATATCCATTGGCGGAAGCACTGGCATAGATGCCAGGTCTGATGCCATATTTTTGACAGGATTGGATAAAATCCTTTACGATATCGCCTTTTCCTGCTTTCCAAGGTGATTTGCTGATATTATAGTCATGTGCTTTGGTAGGCCATAAGCTGAATCCCGAACAATGCTTTGCGACGAGCACAGCATATTTTGCACCTGCAGCTTTGGCAGCCTTGATCCATTGATCTGTGTCCAATTTGCTAGGGTTAAAGACTGAGGCAGGAGGGTGCGAGCCCCATTGTTGCCATTTATAGTCAGGTACATAATTTACAACATCGAAGTGAAAAATCACCCCGATCTCCGCTTCAGCCCATGCTACATGGGCCGGAGAAGGGATCACTTCCTTTTGTTGGGCGTTACAAAGTAAGCCCGACAAAAGGAAGTGGATCATTAAAATATAGTTCTTCATTTTTATTCGTACTATTGCCATCCTGTATTCTGTCCCAATGTAGGATTTAAACTTATTTCCTCTAACGGTATTGGAAATAAATACATTTTGTCATTCCATGATCTTTTTTCTAGTGCAGTGTAGATCCGAATATAAAAATCGCCATTGACGGTTATACCATTGACTTGTGCCGCTGGATATTTGGCTCTCAAAGCTGGAGTAAGTTTCATCCCTAATATAGTTTCAGGACGTTCGATTCTTTTTCCTGCTTTCCAGCGTAACAGATCGTCAAATCTGAAACCTTCGTCAGCCAGTTCGACTCTGCGTTCCCGTCTAATTTCGTCAATCAGAACCGGAACCTCTGGAAATACCGAATTGGGATCTCTTTTTAATGAAGCAATAATCATATCAGGCATACCAACACGTTTTCGCAGCAGATTGATGCTTTTGTCGATATCCGTTTGTTTGATATCCCCTAGTTCTGCTTTAGCTTCGGCATAAATCAACAATATCTCAGCATATCGGAAGATAAAGAAGTCCAAAGTCGATTGATTGGCTTGCCACATAGCAGGGTCTGAGCTTCTTCCTTTAATCAACTGATACCCTGTATTGGCAGTGTTAGTTCCAATTCTCGGTAAATCGATAATGTCTTTCGATCCATCGCTGTTTTGTAGTAATACGAAGCCCTTGGTTGCAATTGTTTGTTTGGCCCGTGGGTCGCGATCGGCAAATTCATCCTCAGGCGTATTGTCCCCTTTATATTTTGTGCTAAGTGCGGTAGGTAGTCCATCTGAGCAAAGATAATTTTGGACGAAATCCTTACTATAACCAGTTCCTGTCTCGCCCAAAGTCCTGCTGATACCATTCATTAGGATGCTTTGGAGGTAGCGCCTTCCAAGGATAGACTCGGTATTGCCATTGAGTTCTTGCTGGATAAACAGATTATAATAATCCGTTGTCGGGTTCCCGGTGGAGTATAGAGAATATTTATTTGATCCCATAATAAGTTCGGCAGCACTGACCGCTTCGCGAAGATATTTTTCGCTCCCTTCGACGCCAAAATATTTCCTTCGGGTTCCTTCCCATAAGCATATCCGGGCTTTGAGCGCAGCAGCGGCATACTTATGCAAGCGACCCGCAGAAACGTTGTCGGCAGGAATATTATCAAGAGCGAAATTTAGGTCGGCTAGGACCGAATCCATCACGATATTCCGCGACGTTCTCGGCGCATAGAGCTCTTCACTTTTTTCCGTAAGATCCTTACTGTACCAGGCAACATCTCCATAACGCTTGGAGAGACCCCAATAAAAAAGGGCGCGGAAGAACCGGACCTCACCGGCGTATTGATTTTTAATTGCCTGACTAGCTTCGGCGTTGTTGTAGCGCTGTAAGAAATAATTTACATTCCGAATATTTGTCCAGTTATAACCGGCATCTGTATTGGGGACAACATATTGGCCAGCTAAAAAAGCGTTTATACTACTCGGGACTTTATCGTCTGACTGATTGTCTTGGATAAAATTTTGGGTAGGCAGAGAAGTATAAAACTGATTCGCATAGAGCATCAGGTCATTTTCGTTCTTGAAGAAGGTTGGTTCGGTGATCGAGGACAAAGGTAGTCTGTCTAGGTAGCTATCTTTTTTACAAGAAGCAATAAATGCCAATGAACCGAGTATGAGTAGTGTTTTTAATGTTTTCATAATTTAAAAGCTAAATCTTATCAATTAAAATCCAAGTTGTAGTCCAAATGCCACCGATTTACTTTGTGGAGCATCTTGAAAATTGAGAACTTCAGGATCGAAGGCATCAAATAAGCTCGTAAACGTAAGGAGATTCTGTCCCGAAATATACACACGTGCACGACCAAGTTTTGCCCGTTCAGTCCATTTTTTAGGTAATGAATAACCGAGTGTAAGTTGTTTCACCCGAAGGTAGGCAGCGTTTTGAAGGTATTTTGTCTGCTGTTGCGAGTTGCCACCATTACCAAATCGTAGCCTCGGAAAATAAGCATCTCTGTTTTCTGGTGTCCAATAATCTGTTGCATAGACAAAAGGGACATTCCATTCGCTCGTAAATCCCCAGAAAGCACTATTGCTGATCCAGGTATCTCGTTTGCCTATACCTTGTAAGAAAGCGGAGAAATCGAAGTTCTTGTAATTTAACCCCATGTTAAGGCCAAACGAATACCGAGGGGTGGAATTTCCGATGATTTTTCGGTCCCCAGGGTTACCGACCGTATTGTTGCCGAAGTCGATCTTACCATCATTATTTAAATCTGCATAACGGATATCTCCAGGTCTCCAGGTACCACCCCATACTTGGGTCTGTTTTGGGGTCGAATCGATTTCTTCCTGACTTTGAAAGTAACCCTGTGTTTCAAAACCCCATATCTCGCCGTCTAATTTACCTTCATACCAGTTATTGAATATTTTGGTAGTATTCAGCGGATATTTTGTGAGCTTGGCATGATTGTCCGATAGCGAAAGCATCAAGTCATAGGAAAGCTCGTCGCCTATGCGGTCATTCCAACCAACACTAAGTTCCCATCCCTTGGTAACCAATGTACCAGCATTTTGGCTCGGTGCGGCTGTTCCCAGTACGGATGGCAGTGGAACCCCTGCAACAAGCATATCGCGTGTACGTCTTTCGTAAACGTCAAAGCTACCGGTAAGACGATTTTTAAGTAAGGCGAAATCTAGACCGAAATTGGTCGTGGCCGATTTTTCCCAGGTAAAGTTTGTGCTTACAAGCCCTGGAGCCCCCACACTTACACCGGTTTGATTACCAAAAATATAACCTACACTATTGTTTACGGGCATTGTTGGCAGGTAAGGATAGAAATTAGTCGCAGAGTACAGATCATTACTGTTAAAGCCTTGGTTAGGCAATTCACCGTATGATCCTCTCAATTTCAAGTCATTGACAACATCCTTAATTCCCGCCATAAAGTTCTCTTCAGAAATCCGCCAACCTGCAGAAACAGAGGGAGTGAAGACGTATCTTTTATCTGCAGAAAAACGGGAGGATCCGTCGTAGCGACCATTGATTTCCAATAGGTATTTCTTATCAAAAATATAGTTCAGTCTGAAAACTGTTCCAAAGAGTGCCCACTCGTTTTCAGCTCCGGTTACACTTGGTCTAGGATCATTATTTAGATTAATAGCGGGTTTGGTAGGGTCAACAAGATTATTTGCGAAAATGCCTAATCGTTTGTAGCGGCTGCTCTCCCGATTGATACCCGCCATTGCTTTAAAATAATGCTTTTCCGCGAAGGTGTTTTCGTATGTAGCAAAAGCATTTAAAGCAAAGTAATTATGGTTATCTGTTGTTTCTGATACAGATGAAGGATTTGTCCAAGGAAATGTGCCAAGCAGAATCCCATTCACACCATATTCCTTAAAAGGAATCTGATGGCTTTGTAAGAAGTTGTTGTAGGCATTCCAGGTATAATCAGCGACGACTGACACATGTTCGATAGGTTTGATTTTCACTCCTCCGGTTAGCCATAAGTCATTAGAATATCGTTTTCTTTTTCCATTGTTAGCCGCTACAGCGAAAGGATTGGTAAAACTGCCCTGTCCTGAAAAGTTGCCATCAGGATGTCGAATTGGCATAGTCGGTCTCAAGTCTCCAGAGATCCATCCAGATGATGTTCCCCCCGTAACGACTCCGGCGGTTTCTTTATCGTCTATATGAGTGAGGGCGAAATTTCCTGTTAAGGTTAGCCAATCTGTAATCTCAGAGTTTACTTTCATCGATGGATTCAAACGTTGATACTTTTGGCCAGCCTCTTTAAAAAGCCCCTTTTGTTGTAGATATCCTAAAGAAGTGATGACCGAAGTTGCACCACGGCCACCCTGTAATGATAGATTGTGTCTTTGCATCGGCGCCCAACCTGGATATTGTTCCTTAATCCAGTCTGTATTTCCTACATAACGATACTTGGCTGGATTGGAAGGGTCTACATACACCGGAAGGTTGTTGGCAGGATCGTTAAAGTAGGCATTTGCAAGAATAGAATCTTGTTCTGTAAAAGACTCTGTCGCCGTGGTTCCGCCGTCTTGTCCGTTTCGATTTGCCTGGCGGTGCATCCTAATGTAATCGATCGAATTGATGTATTTGGCCATTTTGGTAGGCCTGGAAATGGTGTATTCTCCTGTATAATTGATTTGTGGATTTTGGCTTTTCGGATTCTTTGTCTGAATCAAGATGACGCCATAGGCCGCTCTACCGCCATATATAGCTGCCGCAGCAGCATCTTTTAAAACGGTTACATTTTCCACATCCGAAGGATCAATAGAATTGGGGTCACGTTGTACCCCGTCTACTAAAATCAGTGGACCTGCGGTACCGCCATTGATCGAACCTGTACCGCGGATATTGAATTGAGAACCAGTGCCAGGTTTGCCATTGGCCGAAGTGATGTTTAGGTTTGGAACCAAACCTTGTAGTCCTTGACCTAAATTCGCAATTGGACGATCAGCTAGACGTTTGGCACTTACAGTTGCGACTGCTCCGGTCAGATTCTCTTTCTTTTGGGTACCGAATCCGACAACAACGACTTCCTCGAGGTTACTGTTTGCTGCCTTTAGAACAACATTGATTTCGTTTTTCCCCTGCGTGGGTATTTCTGCTGTTGCATATCCAACGGAGCTAATAATCAAAATGCTGTTTGATTCCGGTACAGTAAGGGAAAACTCCCCTTGGGCATTGGTACTTGTGCCGATGGTACTACCTTTTAAAAGAACATTTATACCAGGAAGAGCTTGCCCATTTTCGTTTGTCACTCGCCCTGTGATTGTCCGTTTTTGAATATTGTCATTGACGTTTTTAGCAATAAGCTTTGGCGCCAATTTAAGCCCTATAGCGATAGAGCGTCCCTTTATTTGATAATCTAACGATTTATCGACTAAGAGTTCATCCAATAGAGAGCTGATCGATTTATTGTTAGCACTGATCGTGATCGGTTTAATATTTTTCAGGTCGTTCTCGTCATAAATGAACGTGTAACCAGACTGTCTACTGATCTCAATCAATATATTTTTCAGTTGTGCTTTATGCTGGTTGAGGTTAATGCGCTGTGCGCGAACATTTCCCATAGCCGCCATAATGGAAGCCAATAATAGAACAAAGGTTAGTTTCATAGACAGGTGTGTCTTGTAAGATTTCAGGTATTGGTAATAATACCTTGGATGATCTTTTTTCATATTTTTTAAGTTTAATAAACAATGCAGGTTGACATCTATACAGTCCTTGGTTGCGGAGACCATATTAGTCAGATTTACATTGGCGGTTATAGGTTTTCGTTCCAGGTTTCTGAGGAACTAACACAATAATTGGTTTCGGATCTCTTCTCGAATGTCGATGAAAAAGCTTTTCTTGTCAGGTTATCGCATAGCTACAATCCTCCTTCCTTCTCGTGTGAATTTTACGTTTGACTTCAACTCAATAGCCTGCAACACTTCAGATAATTTGGCGTCCCTTGGGATAATGGCTGAAAACTTACGATCGCCATAGGGGCCCATCTCGACTTCAACGTCATACCAACGTTCGATCTTGCGTGCATATTGGCTCAAAGGCTCCTCATGCAGTACATAAAGACCGTCCTTCCATGCATAACTATCTTCAATACCGCTGGTTGTTATTTCAATAGCATCTTTTCCATTGACAATTGCCTGTTGCCCCGGACTTAAGAGGGCCTGATGTTTAGTCTTTGTGTCCATAATGCGCAGACTGCCACTGACAAGTGTCGTGTATGAACGGCCATTGTCATTATAGGTATTGACGTTGAAACTTGTCCCCAGTACTTCAATACGCTGTTGTGCTGTTTGTATGACAAATGGTTTGTGTATATTTTTGGTAACTTCCAGGTAGACTTCACCTGTCAGCTGGATTTGTCTTTCTTTACCAATAAAGGCCGCTGGATAAGTGATAGAAGATAAGGCATTCAACCATGCTTTGGTACCATCAGGCAGCACGACTTCAAATTGACCGGCAGCAGGTGTTGAAAGCCGGATTGTTTTTACATTCTCCGTTTCAATGATCGTCGTTCCATTATTGTATCCCAATGAGCCTTCTTTTGAGATAATGCTGCTATTTTTTCCGTCTAGAGCAATTGCTGGTTGTCCATCTATTGATAATAACGCTTTGTTTTTGCCTGGCGCAATGTCATCAACAAACAATTCATGTTTGCTTTCTTGATTATTATTCCGTTGTAGATATAGTATTGTTCCAATTGTAAAAAAAGCGAGGAGAATTGCAGCAATTGCTATAATGTACCCTTTATTATTATAAGGCTGCTCTTTAGAGATTCCCTTTAATCTTTTTTGTAGTTCGATTACATCCGAAATTAGCTCCTTGTCAGATGGAATTTGGTCTTCACCTAGATTAAGATACCATTCTTCAACAAGCGCTTGTTCTTGTGTTGTACATTTCCCTTCTAGATATTTCTTAAGTAAGGACGGGCCATTTCCATGCTCTTGGTTCATCATGATAATATAGTTGGTTACTTCTATATGACGGATGAGAAGGGGGGAGAGGGGGGGGATTAGAAAATTTTACAAAAAAACAGTAAGCTTACCCAAAGCAGGCTTCCTAATTTACTGCGAAGCAGACGTAGGGCTTCTTTCATATAACTGCGAACGCTATGTTCTGATAGATTAAGCTTTTTTGCGATATCCTTGTGACTGAGATAGTGCTCCCTACTCAGTTCAAAGACCTCTCTTACGCGTGGGGAAAGCTTATTAAGCACACGATCTATTTGTTCCTGAAGCAATTTCTCCCTTAGGGAATGGTCTGTACCTCCAGTATGATGTGTTGTAATAGGAGGTAATGAGGCCAAATACTTAGTTTTTGATTGTTCTTTGGCGATGTGATCTATTACACGGTAGCGTATGGCACTGTGGAGGTAGGCAGATATTTCTCCCTGGATAGCCAACGTATACCTGTTTTGCCAAATCGAAGCAAATAAGTCATGGACGATATCCTTAGCGGCTTCGCGATCTTGCAACTTATTGGTTGCGTGAAGATATAATAAGGCAAAATAAGTGTTATAGAGCTTCTGAAAGGCAAGAGAGTTCCCATTCTTTAGCTCTTGCAGTAGATCCCTTTCTTCTATTTTTTGCTTATTGTACATGATCAATGGACAATATTAGTAAACAATGCATAGTTGAGCAAATCTATTCAGTTTTTGTTTGCATGCACACGATTGCGTAATATTTGATGTTTTTCAAGAATGCCCATTTACAGACTAATATGATTCTCTACTAGTCAATATTTGCGATAGCTTTTTATTGCTTTCTCCTAACGCTTTCCAATAACTTGAATAGAAAAAACGTTTATTTCAGTTCTATACCGATATGTGTATTATTAGATTATAAAATGAAATTGATAATTTTGAAGATAGTTAAACCATTCAAAAGCCTGTAAATTATTTGTATGCAAAGAATAATATGTTTTACCGTTAGCTACCTACTTTTCAGTGCTATTTATCTGCAAGGTTGCATAAATAGTGGAGGTACCATAGAACAGCGGGGAAAAGAGTCCTCGGTCCCCATACCATCTAATTTTGATTCACTGGAGTATTATTCTATGGATATTGATTTATTTAAAATAGGTGAATTGGAGGACAAAAAGAATAAATCTGAGAAGGAGTGTCTTTTGTTATCAGTATTAGAAGATGATAAGTTGGATCTTTCCCTTTTATCTCATTTGAAGAATATAGGCTATGTTAGGAGCTCACTGGATCAATCTCTCTATAGTGCTGTCGACTCACTATTTTTCTTAAAAACAAGAACAGATCATGTCGACACCTCTTGTATTTATGAATTTCGAGATATCCTTGTGTTCTATAAAAATAAGCAATGCATGGGGATCGCTAAGATCTGTTTTGATTGTAAAGCTATGGTTTCATGGAGCGAAAAACCAAATTTCGCAGGTTTCGGTGATTGGGAAGATTACGATAAATTGTATCTTTTACTCAAGAAAAAGTAAAATTTCATCAATAAATAAGCGAAACCATCCTGAGATGGTGAAAGAAAATAAGGTAGTAAAAATTCATCCGAAAATAACATATGTTTAAAATGAAACAAGTAATAAAAATCGTATTTATAGGACTATTCTTGACATTGTCTTTAAGCTCTTGTAGCGAGAAACTAAGTGGAAATGATCAATCGTCCTTTGATAGTTCTCGTAAAAAAGTAGAAGCAAAGCTGAATGATAAAGAAAAAGCGAACTTGGAAAAGGCCTTGCGAGTGGCATTATCCGAAGCGATGTGGCTCAAAATGAATGAACCTGAAAAGTATCATGAAGAATCAATAAACCATATATCGTTAGGTCTGATCGATGGCAAATCTTACGGTGCTGTATTGGACCTGGCCGATGATATCCTTCAAAAGCAGCAGGAACGGAAAATAGTGCATCTTCAACAAGAAATAGATAGTTTGCAAAAGCAGAAATCTGAATTTGAACGGGTAAAAAAAGACCTGGCCGTCTTTCAATTGGAACCTATTGAATTGGATCTCGAAGATTTTTTTGGCGAGTCTGTCCCAAGAATCATTGTAAGTATGAAGTATATAGGCAAACAGCCGCTAACAGGAAGTCAAGGTTTTTCGTATGTACTGAAAAAACGGTCTTCACAAGCTATTATCAGCGACGAGCAATCTGTTTTTGGCGAATCTGACAGTGTACTCCAGCCAGGTGAATCCCGGGTCAACACGATCGTTTTTAATCAGCAAAAAAAAGAGTATCCTAAACTTTGGAACTTCGCTAACTATCCCGTCAAAGGAATCAACCTGGCAGACTACGATTTGGAATTGATTGTGACAACACAATCCATCAAATCCAATGATCGGGAGACGGTTCTTCCAAAAAGTAGTGTAACGCTGATCAATGAAAATTTAAAGAAATTGGAAGATGAAATCACCGCATTAAAGAAGGAGAATATTAGCCTTGACGATCTGCAATTGACCTAGTTTTTATCATCCAGTCGCCTATTCTGTGCTGTGAAAATTATTTAAAAGGATCCGATAGCACCTTTAATTTATAGGTTATTCGGTCAACGTTGACAACCTGACGAATTTTAGATTAGACGAAATAAATAGGGAGCCGATAGTAACATCAGCTCTCTATGTATTCGTAATTCTCGGAATAATCGTAAACAGCTCCTTTTGTTTATAATTCCGATTACAGGTGTACGTTTATTTCTTGTCCCACCAAACTTTCGATAGGAAGGAGTCGCCATTTGTCATTCGTGCCGCAGCTTCCTTGAGATTCGACGCGTTCAGCTCAGCCTCTTCACTGGAATAAATCGCCCGACGTGGTATTTGTCCGTTGGTGGAACCTGGGTTAGGACCGGGGGTTAATCGAGGATATCCCGTACGTCGCCACTCAGCAAATGCTTCCATATCTCTGCCAAATAGGTGAATCCACTTTTGTGTCGCTATTTTCTCCATCTTCTGTTCGTCAGTCAGACTGTTTAAACTTAATATAGGTTCGTAGGAAGTTGGAATTGCCGCCATATTGTAGGGCGGAAGCGCCAACGCAGCTTTCACCCCTTCTGTAAAGAATGTTTGGGCATTGGCACTTGTAGCTCCCCAGCCTAATAGAGCCGCTTCGGCTTTGTAGAAACAGATATCCGAATAAGTAAAAGCATAACTCGGAATTGGAGCAAAGCTAAGACTAAACCAAGTTGATTTATTCGCTGTTGAATAATTGGCTCGAATCAATTGGGATAGTTGATTATCGGTCAGCGAGACCCCAATACCTTGATAGGTTGCCGTACCATTGACATTGACTGGTTCGGCAAGTAGTAGAAGCCTAGGGTCGTTGTATTCTTTTAGTTTATCGACTAATGTATTGGCAAGATAACATAGATCGGCACTTCCTGTTGTCATTTGACGCAGGATAGGGTTTTGGTTTTCAGCTTGAGCATCGTTGTAAGTCGGCACAGCCGCGTTGTCACTGTTGCTACTGAATAGACCTACTGTGGAGGTCATGGCTTCGGTAACCGTTTTCTGCGCCAAAGAAGGATTGGCGTACCGCAAGCGTATGCCGAGCTTTAATTTGAGCGAATTGCCAAATTTTTTCCATTTGTCAATGCTGCCTTTGTAAAAGAAATCTGAGGAGCCGTAAGACAGGTCTCCGCTGGTCAGCCTCGCAATAGCAGCATCGACTTTTTGAATGAGTGCCGGATAGATATCTTCTTGCTTGTCAAATTTGGGTGTACGGTTAATTTCCTTAGTGGATTTTGTAATCTCGGAGTAGGGGATATCCCCAAACAAGTCTGTAAGGCGTTGATAGAGGTAGGCTTCATAAAGTTCGGCAATAGCCAGTTTACTCCTGCCTTCTGCATTGTCTTCCTTGCCGCTCAATTCCTGTTTAATCTGAACGATATTGCGGAGCAAGGTGTAATGCTGTGACCAAATAAGATTTTCGGGTCCTTCAAAATATCGAGATACAGGTACTACCGGCCCCCCCGCCCAATGTTGGATCCAAGAGCCGAACTTGTTGTTGGGTAGTTCTCCAGACTCCTGAAAAGTACCATCACGTAGAACGCGGGCTATCAGTAAGGAAGGATCTACAGTGGTGACAGATGTTGGGGGCGTGTTGATTCGTTCGAAATCTTTGGTACAGGAACCTAGTCCAGCCACAGAAAAAAGTCCGACGATGAATGTATTTTTAAATAGTTTCTTTTTCATGATAATAGGTTTACAGGCCAACAGTGAGGTTAATACCGAATGTGCGCATCATTGGAAGGGACGTTGATTCTATACCGATGGAGCTATTGTTTACGTTGAAAGCAGAAGCTTCTGGTGAAAATCCATCCGTTTTCCGCTGAAAGTAAAAGAGGTTACGTCCATACACGCCCAATTTTAGCGAGCTGACGAGTTTATGCGGCATCAGTTTCTTCGGGAAAGAATACGAAAGACTGATTTCGCGCATGGCAATATAGCTCATATCATTGATCATTTCTTCGGATACCATGACCTCTTTGTCACTCGCAACCATGTTCCAATAATCTTGTGCGGCGACCTGCTTACTATTTTTTGTTCCTGTGCTTGTCCAATTGCCTGATCCATCTTTTTGTCCCACGATCCCCTCGGCAATGTAGCTGCCATCACGTCCTTCTAAGGTCTTTTTAGAAGTACCATAAATAATCTGCTCACGGTTGGACTGGGAGAAGATCACACCGCCCTGGCGGATGTCGACAAGCGCATATAGATTGAAACCTTTATATTTAAAGGTATTGGCAAAACCTCCCAGCCAGTCGGGTTGCGCATTGCCAAGATCAGTTTCTACACGCCCAGCTGAGCGCAAAGGCAGCCCAGTCGTAGGATCGATCAATCTATTTCCCTGCTCATCTTTGATCCATGCAAATTGTGTCCCAATGAGCTGGCCAAATGGTTTTCCGACCTCCGCAACCACATTTATCCCGCGGTCTGTAGCAAGCAAGAAGCTTTCTACCCCGGGATAGAGTGATTCTACTTTATTTCGGTTGCGGTTGTAATTGAAGGTGGTATTCCATTCAAAACCCGATTCGCTTTTGATTGGTGTTGCTCCCAAGACAAATTCAATACCTCTGTTGCTAATTTCTCCAGCGTTGATCCTGTTTTTTACATAGAGACTGGAAGGGGCGATTGGTACGTCCAGAATCTGATTCTTTGTCTTGGCCTGATAGTAGGTAAAAGAGAACGAAAGTCTGTTTTTCAGAAATCGCAGATCTGCCCCAGCTTCGATCGACGTGGTCAATTCGTTTTTCAAATTCGGATCAGGAATAATTTCTGTATACGAAGCCATCGGTACACCACCGTGGGTGTACTGGTTGAGACTATAGGCTCCTGTCAGCTGATAAGGGTTTCCTGAACTCCCTGCTTGTGCCCAAGAGGCCCTGATTTTAGCAAAAGACAGGGCTTCAGACTGCCATTTGAAAGCATCCGATAAGACCAAACTGGAGCTTACCGAAGGATAAAAGAACGAATTATTTTCCTTTGAAAGAGTCGAAGACCAGTCGTTACGGGCGGAGAAATCAACAAACCAATAGTCTTTGTAACTGAATTGACCCGATAGATAAGCCGAATTAATCTTGGACTCGATCAGGTCAAATATGTAACTATTTGTCGTGGTGTTATTGATTACAAAGAGATTGGGAACAATAAATTGATTGCCCGAGTTGCCGGTCATACGCAAATACCTACTTTGATGGCTGGCCCCTAAGTTGGCACTGAGTTTAATATCGTCGGTCAATTTAAAGTTAGAACTGGCCAAAACATCAAAATTGTCTTCGCGGGCTCTGATGACCTCTTCTCGGATGTCGCCTTTTCGGTTTAGACTCTGGTAGGTATTAATGGGGCGGTAGCGGAACCGTTGATCGGTATAGAAGTCGGTCCCTCCAGTCGCTGTAACCTTAAGCCAAGGAGCGAAGTCGTAACTTAGACGGAGCAAGCCTATAATACGGTCCCGCCGGTCTTCGTTGTGGTTTTCATGAATGGTCCAAAAGGGGTTGGCAGTAGAACTATTGGTTGCATATGTTTTCTCCAATCCTTCCGTCAATCCAGAAAATCCGAGCTGTCTACTAATCTCCTGTGCGGTCCATTTATACTGGGCCATGATGTCGTTGCCCAAGCTTCGCGGCTGGCTGATGAATAGGTAAGCCGGGTTGTCTGCAGCATCGGCCAATGTAGGCCGGTTCTGTCCCTTTTGGGCGATATAGTTGGCCTTGATGTCGATATGAAATTTATCGGTTATTTTGGCTTGGGTACGTAAACCGAAATTGTTTCTCTTTAACGTATTGGTGGGGATATACCCCTTTACATCTGTATTGGCAAATGAAAAACGGTAGTTTACTTTGTCGGTTCCGCCATCGATACTAAGGTTGTTGACAAACTGTTTCTCTGTTTGAAAAAATGACGAGTAGGTATCTGGCTTTGGTGTTAACTGTAAGATGTTGCCATAAGCGTCTTCATAAGTCTGACCTTCCATTTTTGCACCCCAGCTAGCCCGTGTTGTACGGTCACGTCCAGCACTCATTTTAGGCATACCACTGTAGCCATTTTTCAGGGCCTCACTCATGGAGACAATTGTGCCGTCATCTTTTCTGAAGTGTGTAAATGTACCATTCAAGCCTTGGCCATAGACATTCTGAAAATCAGGTAAAACCAAGCCATTGCCCAATGAAAAATCTGTACCATAACTAAAGCGGGTTTTACCAGCTTTCCCAGATTTAGTTGTGATCAAGATAACGCCGTTACTTCCTCGCTGACCATAGAGGGCTGCAGCGTTTGGGCCTTTCAATACCGACATGGTTTCGATGTCTTCGGGATTGATGTTTCCGATTCCGTCACCATAATCGGTTCCCCCAGATTGGTTTGGAGATGAAATGTTTTGATTATCAATCGGTACTCCATCAACAACATAGAGCGGCTGGCTATTACCGATAAGTGAGTTGTTACCACGTATCACGACCTTGGATGAACCTCCGGCACCGGATGCCGCGCGGCTCACCTGCACGCCGGCAACTTTACCCGATAGAGCATTCGCCACATTGGTTTCCTTGCCCTGCGTCAGCTCGTCGCCTTTGAGTTCAGCGACCGTATAACCGAGCGCTTTTTTTTCGCGTTTGATACCAAGCGCTGTAACGACAACCTCCTGTAGGTTTTGCGCACTCGATTCCAAACTGATATTGATCGCTAGCTTGTCTCTTTCTGTAATGGTGTAATCCAAAAGTTCTCTGCTTTTAAAACCGATAGACGATACGCTGATCTGGTAGCCCTGTCCAGCGGGAATTTGGTCGAGTGAAAAAGTTCCGTCAGGCCTGCTGGTTGTTGTTTTTTTCATTCCGCTCGTCGCATTACGTATGGTAACCGTCGCCGAAGGAATGGGCTTCCCAGTTTCATCTTTGATTACTCCATTAATAGAAGCATTTTGTTGGGCATTAGCAAGAAGATAGCTTGTTGACAAAAGCCCCATGAGGCCAAGACGCAGTGCCCAGTTTACGTCGGCTCGAATGTTGGATCTCAACAATAGCATAGTCAGGATACTATGCTTGGAAGGTAAATAAATGTGCATAATTTGTGGGTTAATTAAGTGAATTTTATTCGGTTTGTACATGGATGGTTATGCTATGAAGTGCTTGAATATCAGTCAACATACTGATGTAGGCTGACGCTGTATTTTTATACGTTCCACTATAATATTTATCTTGAATATCTTTGGGATCAAAACTCAGCCGCACTGCATAATTATGGCTGATGATATGAAGCACATCTTGTAAGGGGAGGTTTTTAAAGATCAATTGTTCCGATGTTTTTAGATAAGATCCCCGTTTACTGGATTGAGAAGCATTGATTCGGGTCTCAGCAATAATCTGTTGCTGTTTCCGGTCAATGCTGATTTCCTCATTGGGTAAAAACTGCAGATTTAAGGATTGTTCATTTCGGTAACTCGTATCGCTTTTGACTTCAATACGACCTTCATATAGTTTTATCTTCGTAATCGCGGTACCCTCTTCGTCGACGCTGAAAACGGTGCCAAGTGCCGTTGTTGTCAAACCTGCCGAATGAACTCGGAAGGGCTTGGTCTTATCCTTTGCCACAGTAAATTTGGCTTTGCCTTTTAATAGAATTTCTCGCGAGCTAATCCATGTGAAATCTGAACAGAATTTTACTTCAGAATTGGGGTATAGTTCGATCGTAGATCCGTCTGGAACTGCAATTTGTTGAATGGTATTACCTGAATTGATATAATATAAATTACTTGGTTGCTCCTGCGATGTGGGCTGGACTTTCTTCGCGCTACGGTATGCGGTGGTATGTTTAGGAGAATCGATTTGGGTTAACCCCAGCCAAGCTCCGATTCCAATGAAGATAATAATGGCAGCATATTTTAACCAGTTAAATCGATCCTTGTTTTTTTGCCCTATTTTTTTGAAAATATGCGCTTTTATTTCTTTTTGGTTTTTAAAATCCGAATTCACCTCATATTCTTGCCATTCCGCCTCTGGCATAAGATCCTCCCAATAAAACTCGTTATTAGCTAGCGCGTTTTCTATGGCCGCAATTTCTTCCGCATTGGCTTTACCGCTTAGGTAATCGTCGATCAATTCTTTTGTAATCTTCATCTAATAAGATTACGATCGAAAATGAGGTAGCCCCCAAAGAAATTAAAAAATAATTTGCACCAGTATACTGAACAATAAAGCCTTGCGAATGGTTTTTAGTGCTAGCGTTAGTTGGTTTTCTACGGTTTTCGTCGATATGGCTAGCTTTTTAGCAATTTCTTGATGCGAAAGATTGGAAAACCGGCTTAGCATAAAGATCTCCCTGCGTTTCTTTGGTAATTTATCGACAATTTCATGGAGTGTGGATGAAAGTTGTTTGGCATAAAAATCATCATGAGGACTATGCCGCAAGACAACTGTCTGATCGTGATCCAAAAGTTTCTTTCGATTATACTCTGCTTTGACCAAATCAATCACTACTGTTCGGGTGATACAGAATATCTGGGATTCTATGCTGGAATCAATATTTTTGTCACGCATATTTTTCCAGAGTTTGATAAATACACGCTGCACAGTTTCTTCGGCTAGATAAGAAGATTTGGTTTTGTTGAGCGCATATTGGTATACTTTGGAACTCCATAGGTCAAAGTATTCCTCAAATCTTCGGACAATAGACGCATAATTGATTTCCATAGTGTAGGCTTGGAATAAATGAATTTAGCGATAATGCGCTTTCGCTCCAAGTTTTTTAAAAAATATTTTGCCTCTTTTCTTAGTGGATGAGATTTGTTTTCTGAATGATCTTCGATGTACGGTTATAGACTCTCAATTGGGCGTTTCGTCTTGGTCGGATTGTATTAATACCCTTAGACTGTATTTATACCTCTTCTTGGGCGTTTTGATACGTATGTTTCGAATCTTGTATTTGGACTGGCACAAAGTTTGAATTTTACCCTGCTGTAATACATAAATTATTCACATTAACACATCGACGTATGAAAAAATTAATTCAAACACTGGGACTAGGTATGCTTATTTTAACAGTATTAGTAGGCTTTACATCATGTAGCAAAGATGATGATCCGGCTGATAACGATCTTTTTGTTGGAAAATATGAAGGCACTATTGGCTTTGATGACATGAACAACAATGATAACGATGTTGCCTCGGGAGAAGGAACGGTTACTGTAACAAAAGTTGGCGATACCTATAATTTTGCTTTTGGAAATGGCATTCCTAATCTCAATGGAGTAGATTTTGAAAAAAAGGATAACGTCTTAGTTAATATCGGCTCAGCAGGTACGGGATTTATCCGTATTGATGCCGGTAAATTGACAATTGGTTATACAAAAGACGGCAAGGCATGGACGGCCAATTGTAATCGGAAATAGTCTTGCGAAAAATAGAAAGCGCCTGTTTGCCAGGTGAATGTTGTGAGTTTAACATTTTATAACATTATTTTCTAAACGATTTACGGAGCGATACTGTTCTATTAACAAACAATAAAACAAAGTAATTATGAGCGAATTAACATGGAAAGGCCGTTGGAACGAAATCAAAGGCAAAGTAAAACAACAATATGCAGACCTTACCGACGATGATCTATTGTATGCTGAGGGCAAAGAAGACGAATTGGTAGGTAAGCTTCAAAAGAAGACCGGTAAAACACAAGATGAGGTAAATAAGTGGTTGAACGATTTGTAGGTTTAGTATTGTGTGATAAAAAGCGGATAACAGCATTGTTATCCGCTTTTTTAATTTGATAGCAATTTCCTCAATGAACTTTTATGCTTGTTGAATTCCTATTGCCTTGTACGGATTGTTTTCGTTACAAATCCCCAACAGCGCAATACCTTTTATTTTTTGTTAAAATTGAATCGTCGCGCAATGCTAAATCCCCAGCGAAATTGCCCTTTGCCCCATGAGCTATTTGTTTCGCTGATAAACTGAGATTCTTGTATTGCGGTCGCATTGGTAAAATTGAGGTGGAAGATATGGCCTCCGGTATCCATTTCTAGACCGACACCCAAAGCATTATAGTAACGTTGACCACCCACTTCTTCACGGTACTTCTTGTTCGATGCTTTTCGGAAAGGCAATGTATAGTCTGCGACTAGCGCAATTCGATTACTAACCTTAGCCCGCCCACCGATACCGATAGCGAATACATCATTCTGATCATTAAAAGCCGTATAATTTCGGTGAAGATAAGAAGGAACTACAACGAGCGAAAGATCTGAACTGAATTTTCGGGCGATGATGAGCTGCGTTACATAACTCAATCGGTCATTGAAGTTCTCAAAGCTTGCTGCTGAAGACTTATCCGTACTAGCTTCCATCGCGGATAGGGTAGTGCTTCCAAAAAAAGCTACGGAAACAGGTATGCTATTGTCGACGGTTTGTTCGATAAATCGGTATTTCACATTACCCTCAAATAGCTGCCGAACAGCCGTTGCGCCCTTGGCGCGGGCGATTCCAATGTTCAGGTTATCGAATAAACCATAATCAAAACCTATTCGGATGTCGGTCGAATTATCGAGGCCAAAGAAATTTTTACCTCCACCCGCGCTGCCCGCGATATCGCCAAAGCGGTGATCTACTCTAAAGTCCATTTCATTACGATGAATTGTTTCTGTGGTCTTAAGATTGATCAAATTGCCGGATTTAAAGGTCGCCGTGACTTTTTCATTTTTGGGTGCATCGATATGGATTAATTTATCGAGATCTTCCTGCGCAAATGACTTTGCGAAAGGAAAGCAAAGGAGTATAAGTAGTATTTTTCTCATTTGTAATGAATTCGTATTATGGTTTGTAGGTCGCATCAACGGTGATTTTGACTACTTCAGCAATTTTTTTTCCAACGATGGAAGGAATAGAAATTTTATGATCCGCAAGTCTGACCTGAAAATTTGCTACCGCCTTTATCGTGCCATCTGTAACAGTAAATGTTGCCTTTGTACTGTAAGGTTTAGTAACCCCATGGATCAGAAGTGTGCCTCTTACGTTCAGCGTATAGCTGCCATCTTTTGTTAATTTGTCCGCGTTGTCGACTTTGCCTTTAAATTCTGATACGGGGTATTGATCACTTTCCATGTAATTTTCATTGAAATGCTCCTGCATGAGCTTTTTGTCAAATTGAAAAGATGTATTTTTTACCCGAAAGATGATATCTCCGGTTTGAAGGTTCATCGCCGAAGCGCCTAAGGTACTTTTGGCTTCGATGTCTTCCAATGGCGCATTACTAAAAAAGGTGATGCTGGTCTCTTTTGAAACAAAAGAAGCCTTTTGCTGCGCAAAGGTCGTCATAGCGATGAGCATCATGAAGAGCGCTATGTACATGTTGATTTTTTTCATATGCCTAACATTAGTTTTCAGGTGAATTCCTTTTGATCCATGCATCCAGCAGTTCTATTTCTTTTGCGGAGAGTGAGCTGCCTAGTGGCATGGATTTGGTCACCAGTACCGCATTATTAATCTTTGCAATATTGTCTTTGACGGAGATATAACCACTGAACGTCCATCGTTCACTTGCCGAACGTCCTGTCGCGTGGCACGAACTACATTTCGTTTCAAAGAGTGCTTTAGAAAAATTCGTGTAACACACATTTAGTACCGTCACAGGTTCAGTGCCGTTATCCGGATTGTTCGTAAGTTCTTGCGCCTGCTTTTTGGTACAGGCGGAGAAGGAGAGAACCGTTAAGGTAAAGAATAAAATGACTAAGTAACGATGTGCTCTGAGGCAAGGATTTACGGTTTTTAGATTTTGTGCCATAAGTTTGAATAGTTAGTTTGGTTTAGTTAGCAGGGGCAACGGCAGAGTTGTCGTTTACGATTGGCCAAACGCCAACGCGTGGGAAACTTATCCCTTTATTATCTCCACGCTGTGTATCCTGGCCGAAGTAATATAAGGGCCATCCTTTGAACGTTAATTGTTTCTTTCCATAGACGGTAATGACAGCGATGTCAGCCGTACGAACAAGCGAAGGCAGAGCTCCAGTCTCTTTTTGAAAGATAGGCCAGATCGCATCATTACTGAAATCTGCAGCAGTATAATTGTTTTTGTTGAATTTGTCGGGTTTAAAGGCATACAACGTTCTGCCCTTATCATCGGTCAGGTAAATTGTTTTTCCGGTTCCTTCGGTATAGTCGCCTAAATAGTTTTTAGTATCGTGTCCGATAAGTTGCGCATTCGCAACCATGAGTAAATAATCAGGTTTGGCCACGTACCATATTTTATTGACAGCATCTCCTTTCACCTGACCGGATTGACTATCGCCTGCATAATAGTAAAGCGGCCAGCCCTTAAATGTGTTTTGTTTCGAGCCATCTTCACGTGTTATTTCACCGATCAGGCTTTTGTCAATTTTTAGGTCTGTGCTTGTTTCACTGCTGTAATAAACCGGCCAAGTGGCCAAACAATTACCGCTGCAGGTCGAAGCTCCTTTTGTATCATTCGAAAAGAAATAGAGTGTTTTACCGTCGGCATCGGTCAGAATATTACCAAATTGGGTATTGGCAGACATTTGCACGCCCTTGTTTTTATTTTCCACATTGCCAGGTTCACCATCGCTTTTTGAACATGCAGAAAACAATGTTAAGGTCAATAGACCACCTATAAAAGTTAATTTGACTTGTTTTTGGTTTGATTTCATAATGGTATGTTTTAAAATAATGTCTTGATATTACGATCAGGTCAGCGAAAAGGTTGCTTGGAAATTGAGTCGAAAAAAAATATTTTTTGGAGGCAACCTTTTCGATTATCCTCTCGTATAAGACTTAATACTATATTTATCAAAAGAAAGAAGCAATATCGAGTGGCGATAACAGAAGTTGACGAAAAATCTATCCATATTATTAAAGGATGTATTGATGAGGACCGCAGGGCCCAGAAAGATCTTTACACCATCTACTACGCTATGTCTTTAGGGATATGTCTGCGCTACGCTAATAACAGGGAAGATGCTATCAGTATTTTAAATGAAGGCTTTTTCAAGGTTTTTAAAAATATCAACAAATATGATTTTCAGAAGCCTTTTTCCATATGGATCAAAAAAATCATGACAAATACTGCAATTGATTTTTATCGGGCAAAGATTAAACAGGGCATCTTGGTAGATGTATCCATGTATGAGCATACCATTATTGAGGATGATAGCATCAGTCAAAAGTTAAACTATGAAGATTTATTGGCGATGGTACAGCAGCTTCCACCTGCCTACAGGACAGTGTTCAATCTCTATGCGATCGATGGTTATGGACACGAAGAAATTAGTGGCATGCTGGGAATTGCCATTGGAACATCAAAATCTAATCTGCATAAAGCACGTGGTAGACTGGCGGAAATGGTGGAAGTTCAAGGGGTAAAATTTGGTAAAACGGAGGAGAAAAGATGATGGAAAAGGATAAGAATAAGATTGATGAGCTATTTAAGTCGGGCTTAAGTGATGCTAACTTTGACTTTGATGAATCAAATTGGCAAGATATAGAATCGCGATTGGACAATGAAAGGCGTGTAAAGAGACGAAAGATCGTCGTCTTAACGAGCTTGGTAGCTACACTTGCAGCAGTTTTAACGATCTTTTTTGTTTGGAATAGCGCGTTATTTAAAACCAATAATTTACCAGGTGAAATAAATACAGCAGGTATTTCGCCTGAAAAGGAGGTTCCGGAGAACAAAACTGTTCAACCTAAGGAGTATTCGCCAGACGAAACCAAACGGGATCAAGATTGGATTGCATTTCAGCCGAACAAACGTGCGAATAATGTGTTCCAGATTTCAAATGAAACCATCGTACTGCAAGATATCCGCTTGGGGAAGATAGCCGATTCAAATCCGATAATCGGGCAAGAAAGAAAACTAAATACTGTATTCACAATTCCAAGCATGGAATATAACAATCAAAGATTGCCTCATTTCAACTTAAGAGAAGAACCGGTTGAAGGGACAGGGGAGCGTCTGGCAGCCATTTATCAGCCTAAAGAAAGTATGGGATCCAATGCGCAGGAAAGAGAGCGGTCGGTTGTTAGTTTCTTGGCCGGGCCAGATCTGACAAGCGTGCGGGGGGCAGGTAAATCCTCCCTTAGTGAAAATATCGGTTTGGCCTATTCCTATCCTCTCACAAAAGCACTGCGTGTGTCTGTGGGTGCTACCTACGCTAAAAAGAATTATACGTCAGCGTATAAATTTTATGCGCCATCAAATCCACCGGAAATGGCACAATTGCCGAGCAATGTGAGCGCTGTATGTGATGTTCTTGATGTACCACTGACAGCGAGTTATACGGTTTTGAAAAGTAAAAAAGTCAAGTTCAATGTTAGTGCGGGACTTTCGAGCTATTTTATGCTAAAGGAAAAATATACCTTCGACTACGAAGGTGGAGGTAGCTATGGCGGATCTCAGAAAAGTGCCGTCTATGAAGTGAATGGAGAGAACCAGCATATCTTTGGTGTTGCCGATTTCTCGATCTCCATTGAGAAGAAAATTAACGATAAAATTAATATTGGCGTAAAACCTTTTGTTAAAATGCCTTTGACAGGGATAGGTTACGGAAATGTAGATCTGGAATCTAAAGGCGTCGCGTTTACCTTGGGAATGAGTTTGTAATGCGGAATCGCTCGGCTTTCGTTTGGGGCATGTTCGGTACAGCTTCGCATCAGGGAGCGCCTCTGGGCGTACTAATCTTCTATTTCATTTCTAATGTGCTGTTCGTATGTGAACAATTCGAATAATAACTGTTCGCATACGTACATTTCATTTTTTGAAGCAGATCCTAAATTAGGCTATAATGCGCTTCAGAAGGTATAAATGAACTAGAGGACCCTATGGTATGGTATTTGGCACGGAGCTAACAAAATTGATCTTATGTTCTTTATGCATTTTGAAGTTCAATTTTCATTTTAGTCATTCACTATAATTAAATATATAGGTTGTTTAGCCGCGTCGGGGGATGCGGCTTTTTTTTGAGGGCAAAAAGCCTGATTTGACGAATTTGCCCCTTAAAATAAGAAGATTTTACCCCCCTTCCGTTGTAACGTTTTTGATAATATTGCAAGTGTCAATACGACATTTTATGGTGTTGGCAATATTAAATAACCAAGAGTGTTTGCCTGATTAGCTGAATACCCGCTCCAAATCATATAAAAAATAGGTGTAGGAAAAGTAAGCTGGCTAAAACTCAAAAACAGCTAAATAACCAAGTTTAATTATGATGAATTTACTAATCAAAAGTGGATTGTTTGATCCTTGAATTCCCAATGAAACGCAATAATGCTACCTCATATTGCCGTACTACGCTTCATCAAAATATTTTAATTACTAAACAGTTTTACTTATGAAAAGAAAAATAGTATTCACACCGTGCTGGCTTTGTTGTATCTGCTTTTTACTTTTAAGCTTACAGCAGACTTATGCGCAGTCAATAACTGTACGGGGCCAGGTTACCGAAAATAATAGGCCACTGGCCGGAGTGACCGTCAAAAATATCGGTTCCACAGTGCAAGCACAAACAGATACACAGGGAAAATATACGATCAGTGCTGCCACAGTCACGGCATTAGAATTTACCTTTCTAGGCTATGCGAAACAGCGCTTTGAATTCAGTCAGCTCAAACAGATCAGCCAAGGGAACTACGAGCTTAACGTGCAACTTGATGCTTCCGAAGGAGATGTTTTGGATGAAGTGGTGGTGGTCGGTTTCGGTTCGCAGAAAAAAACAAACCTGACCGGTTCGGTTGCGGTGGTGGATGCCAAGCAACTAGAAAATAGGCCGGTAAGAAATGCGATCCAGGCACTGCAAGGACTGGCACCAGGACTAAATATTTCCCAAAACTCGGGAACGATGGAAACCAATCCATCCATTAATATCCGGGGGACGGGCACCATCGGAACCTCTTCTTCGGCACCACTGATTTTAATCGATGGTTCTGAAGGGTCTTTGGCGGCACTAAATCCACAGGATATTGAAAGCGTATCTGTATTAAAAGATGCTGGAGCGGCTTCAATTTACGGCTCTAGAGCTGCCTTTGGGGTTATTTTAGTTACTACAAAATCTGGAAAGGCTGGACGTACATCGGTAAATTATAATAATAGCTTTCGTATGAATGCCCCAACATTAATGCCGAAGATGATGGACTCTTACACTTTTGCTCAATACTTTAATCAGGCCGAAGTCAACGCAGGTGGTTCACCACATTTCTCCGCGGAGCATCTGCAGCGCATCCTGGATTATCAAAACGGAAGCCTGAAAAATTCGACGATAGTCGATCCAAACAATAAATTGTATTGGGCTGAAGGATATGCCTATGGTAACGACAACAACGATTGGTTCGATGTCATGTATCGGGATCAGGCTTTTGCTCAGGAGCACAACCTAAGCCTCAATGGTGGAACCGAAAAAACAACTTATTACCTTTCAGGTAATATTATGAAACAACAAGGGTTGATGGCCTTCAATACGGATCATTACGACCGTTACTCTGTTGCGGCTAAAATCAATTCTAAAGTATCTGACATCTTTCAGGTAAATTACAACGCTAGGTTGGTGCGTGAAGACTACGACCGTCCGGCTGCATTGACCAATAGTTTTTATGATGATTTAGGCAGACAGGGCTGGCCAACGCTGCCTCTGTATGATCCAAATGGATACTTGTTCAGTTCTCCCTCACCTGCACTTGCCATGAAAGAAGGCGGACAGGATAAATCAAGTAAGGATTACATTTACCAACAGTTACAACTCATCCTCGAACCTATTAAAGGATGGCGTACAACTGGTAATTTTAACTATAGAACCACAACTCAATTTCGTCATTGGGACTCGCAGCGTCTTTACAACCATGACGTGAATGGTGATCCGTATCTGTATAAAAACTCATCCAATGTGTACGAATTTGGTTTAAAGGAAAACTACTATAACATTAATATCTTTTCTGATTACGATAAGAGCTGGGGCGACCATCATGTTAAAGTTATGGTCGGTGGTCAGATTGAACACACGGCCTATCGCAATCTCGGTGTGCAACGCGACGGAATCATTATCCCGGATCAACCGGTATTGAATCTGACCTCCGGCACAGACATCAATGGAAAAGCAGTAGTGCCTTCTGTATCTGGCGAATATCAAAAATGGGCAACAGCGGGTTTCTTCGGCCGATTGAATTACAATTATGCAGAAAAATACCTATTGGAAGCTAATTTGCGTTATGACGGTTCATCACGCTTCCGCAGCGATAGCCGCTGGGGCTGGTTTCCTTCAGTTTCTGCAGGATGGAACATCGCCAAAGAAAACTTTATTGCAGAGTCGGCACCATTTATTAATATGCTGAAATTAAGAGCTTCCTACGGAGAACTGGGTAATCAAAATACCGATGTCTGGTATCCGACTTATGTCACGCAACCAACGGGTACAGCCAATGGCGCTTGGCTAATTAATAATGCTCGACCAAATTCTGCTTCGGCTCCAGGCTTGGTAAGTGCCTTATTGACCTGGGAATCCATCAATACCAAAAACTTAGGCGTCGATTTTGCTTTTTTAAATAGCCGTCTTTCTGGGTCTTTTGAGGTCTTCGAACGGAAAACATTTAATATGGTCGGCCCAGCTCCACAGTTGCCTAATACATTAGGAACCCAGGTTCCTCAAACAAATAATACCGACTTAAAAACAAGAGGGTTTGAAGCTACACTGGGCTGGAATGACCGTACAGCCAGTGGTTTCGCATATGGAGCAAAGTTTCTCCTGTCGGATTATACCACAACAGTAACACGCTATCCAAACGCAATAGGGTCATTATCAAACTATCGGGAAGGCCAAAAGTTAGGTGAAATATGGGGATATCAAACCCTTGGTATCGCAAAGACAGAGGAACAGATGAGTCAACATCTGGCGAGCTTGCCCAATGGTGGACAAAATGCATTAGGAACACAATGGGGGGCAGGCGATATCATGTATGCGGATTTGAATGGCGACGGAAAAATAGATGGTGGAAGCAATACAGAGGCCGATCCTGGTGATCGTCGTGTGATTGGAAACAGCACGCCGCGTTACTCCTTTGGATTGAATCTGAATGCGGATTACAAAAATTTTGATTTTAGTGTTTTCATGCAAGGTGTCATGAAACGCGACTATTGGCAAGGTGGCTATTATTTTTGGGGAGCAACTTCAAAATGGTGGTCAACGGGCTTGGTCGATCATCTTGATTATTTCCGTACTGCAGATAATCCCCTGGGCGAAAATCTTGATGCGTATTACGCACGTCCTGTTTTTGGAACCTCCAAAAATCAACAGACGCAGACGCGCTTTTTGCAAAATGCAGCCTATATCCGCATAAAAAATATTCAGCTAGGCTATACCTTACCGAAAGAAACAACCAAACGTTTTGGTGTGGAGCGCTTGCGTGTATACGTTTCCGGAGAAAATATCTGGACCGGCTCAAGTGTAGCGGGAATGTTTGATCCCGAAACTATTGATGGCGGAAGCAACGGAACGGTTTATCCATTGACAAAAGTATGGTCTGCAGGTTTAAGTGTTACATTTTAAGTCGATTCATTATGAAATTCAATAGTACTATTTTTAGATTGATGCAATTGGGCCTTGTCGCTTTGGTAGGCCTAGCTTCCTGCAATAAATATTTGGATATTGCACCCCCTTCGTCCATCATACCTGAAGCGTATCTGGATGAGGAATCACAACTTGCTGCTTATACCGTAAATCAATATGCTGGACTGTTTCCTTCGCATGGCAACTGGTCCTTTGGCACGTTCGGCATCGACGGAAATACAGACAATATGGCTACTCCAACACTCGATAATAAGTTTATTCCAGGCCAATGGCGCGTTGGATCGAACGGCGGTGACTGGGATTTTTCAAGTATTTATCAGATGAATTATTTTATCAATACGGTGGTTCCCAAATGGAAGGAAAATCGTATTCTCGGAAATTCCAGTAACATAGCACATTATATCGGTGAAGCCTATTTTTTACGCGCTTATGTTTACTTTGGGAAATTGCAGGCCTTGGGCGATTTTCCGATTATTCGCAATGTGATGTCGGATAAGGATAAGAGTATTTTAGTGGAAGCGAGCAAGCGTTCACCAAGAAATGAAGTCGCGCGTTTTATACTTTCAGACTTGGATTCGGCCATTACCTTGCTGAGCCAAAGTTCTCCCGATGGCAAGAAACAGCGGATCTCAAAAAATGTCGCTCAGCTGTTCAAGTCCCGAGTAGCTTTGTACGAAGGTACCTGGCTCAAATACTTTAGCGGAACCGCATTCGTCCCTAAAGGACCAGGATGGCCTGGTGCGGCAAAATCATACAATAGCAATTATGCATTTCCGACGGGAAGTATTGCCGGAGAGATCGACTACTTTTTAACGCAGGCCATGGAATCGGCAGCTGCGGTTGCTGACAATGTGCCGCTGGTGAGCAACACTGGAATAATAGAATCTGCCAACAATGAGAATCCTTACTTCAGTATGTTTGGTGCCGTGGATATGTCCAGCTATGGCGAAGTACTTTTGTGGCGACAATACAACCAGAGTTTGGTGACACACAATGTACCGGTATATGCACAGCGTGGCAATTATGCGGTTGGTTTGACACGCGGCCTTGTTGAAAGCTTCCTGATGTCCAATGGACTGCCTATTTACGCCGCGGGCAGCGGTTATGCGGGCGATGATTACATCACAGATGTTCGGAAAAATCGCGATGGTCGTTTACAATTGTTTTTAAAAGAGCCAGGCCAAAAGAATGTATTGGTCAATATTGGACAAGGTACTCACTACACGCTCATAGAGCCCACCCCGACTGTATACGATACCGATTGGGAACGACGTTACACAACAGGTTATACAATTCGTAAAGGCATTTCATACGACGGTTTACAAACGCTAAACGGACAGGGATTTACGGGTAGTATTACCTTCCGAGCTACCGAAGCTTACCTCAATTATATGGAGGCCTGTTTCGAAAAGAATCAAAATTTAGATACGAAGGCGCAGGCCTATTGGCGCTCATTGCGTACACGTGCTAAGGTCGACCAAGATTTCAATGCAACCATTGCTGCAACACAAATGGAGAAAGAGAAGAAAGATTGGGGCGCGTATTCTGCAGGACAGTTTATATCACCTACATTGTACAATATACGTCGCGAACGCAGAAGCGAACTCATGGCGGAAGGTCTACGTTGGATGGATCTCAAGCGCTGGCGGGCTATGGATCAACTGATTACAACAGCAGACCATTTTGAAGGCTTTAAACTCTGGGGGCCGATGAAAGATTGGTATACACCCGAACAATTGATTTATGGTGCTACCAATGACAAATCTGTCGTTTCAGATCCCGCACGGAGTGAATACCTCAGACCATTGGAGATCCGAAGCAATGCCCTGTCTTATACCGGTGTAAAATTTGCCATGGCGCATTACCTCGCACCCATTGCCACAGAGCATCTCCAGTTGGCTTCGGATGACGGAACAGCAGAAAACTCTGTTATTTATCAAAATCCAGGATGGTCACTGATCAGTGGAACTGCCCCAACCGGCTTGTAGAAATATAAAAAGGGATATGTGTCATCTCATTATTACACAAATACGAATATATCCCTCTTTTTGACTCAATATCCCCCTTGACTACGTAGGAAAAGGGGGATATTTTTGTTTACTGATCATCACGAGCAGTTAACTCAAAGAAACTTAAACTAAATCATGAAAAAACTTTTATCTGTCTGTCTTAGTTTGCTGTCAAGTTGTTTTATCGCCTATAGTCAACAGCCCATCCCACCGCAGTATAAATTGGTCTGGTCGGATGAATTTGATTATAATGGTGCACCCGACACGACTAAATGGAGTTACGAAGAAGGTTTCAAACGTAACCGGGAAGAGCAGTGGTATCAAAAGGAAAACGCTTCCTGTCGTAATGGCCTGTTGGTTATTGAAGCAAAAAAAGAACAACGTAATCATCCGGGTTTTATTCAGGGCAGCTCTGATTGGATTGCCAGCCGTAAAAAGATAACCTATACTTCGGCTTCGATAAATACTTTGGGCAAGCAGAGCTGGAAATACGGGATTTTTGAAATCCGGGCGCGTATCCCAGTTGGTGAGGGCCTTTGGCCTGCATTCTGGACATTAGGCACCACCAAAGAATGGCCATCCAATGGTGAAATAGATATCATGGAATATTATCGCGGCAATATATTAGCCAATATCGCAACTGGCACTGACCAACGGTGGAAAGCACATTGGTTCGGTAAGACAAAAGCAGTCAAAGATCTTGGCGGAAAGGCTTGGGCAGATCAATTTCATATCTGGCGCATGGTTTGGGATGAAGATGCCATTACGCTCTATGTGGATGATATGGAAATGCTTCACGTCCCTATGGATCAATTGGTCAATCGGGACGGTACAGGATTCAATCCATTTACCCAACCACATTATCTCCTGTTAAATTTGGCCCTCGGTGGAATAAACGGTGGCACGATAGCTGATAAATTACTTCCCGCTAAATATGAAATTGATTATATCCGGGTCTATCAAAAAATAGAACGTGCTGAAATGAATAGTTTTACGCCAGGGGAAATATGGAAAGACCAATCCGGTGATGTGATCAATGCCCATGGCGGCGGCGTACTTCATCAAAATGGAAAATATTATTGGTATGGTGAGAAACGTGGCGGAACGACATCCCAGGGCGTCAATGTGTACTCATCCAATGATTTGTATAACTGGAAGTTTGAAGGATTGGCTCTCACACCTAGCGCAGATTCTACAAGCGATATTGCCTGGGGCTGTATTATGGAACGGCCAAAGGTTATCTATCATGAGCAGCTGAAGAAATATGTGATGTGGTTCCATCTTGAGTTGAAAGGGCAAGGCTATGCAGCAGCCAGGGCCGCCGTTGCTACCAGTGACTCTCCGCTTGGGCCGTTTCAGTTTGTCCACAGCTTCCGGCCAAATAACAATATGTCACGCGATATGGGTTTATTTGTAGACACCGATGGCAGGGCTTACCAAATCTATTCATCGGACGAAAACTATGCCTTACGCCTGGTTCAATTAACCGATGATTACCTGCATGTGACAGCAAAAGATTCCTTACTCTTCCGGAATCATCGGGAAGCCCCAGCTTTATTCAAGCATAAAGATCAGTATTATCTGATCACCAGCGGATGCACCGGCTGGGCTCCAAATCGTGCAGAGCTCCATGTCGCTAAGAGTCTTTTTGGCCCCTGGAAATCCCTAGGGGATCCAATGCAAGGGCCAAATTCGGCTTTGACTTATGGCGGTCAATCCACATTTATTCTTCCTGTCGCAGGAAAAACAGATGCCTTTATCTTTATGGCCGACCGCTGGAACCCCAAAGATCTTATGGATAGCAGATATATCTGGCTACCGGTTGATCTCCAGAATGAAAAAGTACAGATAAATTGGAAGGATCAGTGGGATTTAAGTGTATTTCATTAGTTCGATCATATAGCTGTATTTAACCTAGATTCAGTTAAACAAATCAATCTTTTTTGAAATGATTTATTAATCGATAAATAATAAAAAATGCAATCTCTGAATAAATTAGTGCTTATTCTACTCTATAGCTGTGTCTTCACTTTGGGGTATCCGCAATCCAGTATTACCTTGACTTATGAGCGGAATAAAATGCAACAGCAAGATACTGTTGTCCGAAAAGGGATCCCTTGGTTAGATGAAACGATTACCGAAGAAAATCGGCTGCCCATGCATACAGATTTTGTGACCTTTCCGAATACGTCTCAGATCGTCAATAGCGATTGGCGTGAATCTTCCGCTTATTTAAGTTTGAATGGACCCTGGAAATTTAAATGGGCAGATAGTCCGTCAAAATTACCGGCCAATTTTGAATCGTTGACTTATGATGATCATCTTTGGGCTAATTTTCAGGTGCCTGCAAACTGGGAACTCAATGGATACGGTTTCCCGATGTATACTACCTCCGGTTTTGAATTCACTTATTTGATCGGAAAACCAAATCCACCAATTGTGCCGATGGATTTCAACCCCACGGCGGTGTACCGCCGTGAGGTAGTTATTCCCGAGGATTGGCAGGGCAAGCCTATTATCCTCCATATTGGGGCTGCCAAATCAAATCTATCTGTTTGGGTAAATGGTCAATATGTGGGGTATGGGGAGGATAGCAAATTACCTTCCGAGTTTGATGTAACAAGATATTTGAGAAAAGGAAAAAATTTAATCGCAATGCGCGTCATGCGTTGGGGAGTCGCAAATTATTTGGAGGATCAGGACATGTGGCGCCTCAGTGGAATTACGCGAGATTGTTATCTGCTGGCACGGCAACCGATATATCTACGTGATATTCAGTTGGCACCGACCCTCAACGATTCTTTTGATGAAGGAAAGTTAAATACTAAGCTGATCTTTAACCAGGCCAGTCATGGGGATCTAATGGCAGAGGTTACACTTCATAGAAACGGTCGGCTTGTGTCAATTGCAACTGTTAAAGTCGACGGACAGGAAGTGGATATTGAACAGACCATAGACCATCCTGAACTATGGTCGGCCGAAATGCCAAATTTATACCAGGTGACTGTTAAGCTAATAGACCACGAGGGCAAACTCAGCGAGGTCGTTCCCCAGCAAGTGGGCTTCCGTCGGGTTGAGATCAAAGAAGGTCAGTTGCACGTGAATGGACAGCCTATACTTATCAAGGGAATAAACAGGCATGAAACAGATCCTGTAACAGGGCATGTGATCTCCAAAGAAAATATGTTGCGTGATGTACAGCTCATGAAAAAGTTCAATATCAATGCTGTCCGTACCAGCCATTATCCCAATGCCGAATATTGGTTGCAACTCTGTGATCAATATGGATTGTATGTGATTGATGAGGCTAATATCGAATCTCATGGCATGGGCTATGACCTGTCTTATACGATGGCCAATAGGCCGACCTGGGAAAAGGCACATGTTGCCCGTGTTGAACGTCTTATTCAGCGCGACCGGAATCATCCCAGCGTAATTATTTGGAGCATGGGCAACGAAGCTGGAAATGGCTACAATTTCTATCGGGCCTACCTCCGGATGAAAGAGCTCGATAAAAGTCGCCCTGTACAATACGAAAGGGCTGTGAATAATTATGGCGAATTACGATTTGATTGGAATACCGATCTGATTGTTCCCATGTATGCAAGCCCATCGGCGATGAAAAATTATGCAGCGCGCAACCCTAAGCCCCAAAGGCCCTTTATTCAATGTGAGTATGCCCATGCCATGGGAAATTCATTAGGAAACTTTAAGGATTATTGGGACATCATTCGGGCAAATAAAGGAATATTCCAAGGCGGATATATCTGGGATTTTGTGGACCAATGTTTTATTAAAATCAACGCTAAAGGCGATACGGTTTATACCTATGGTGGAGACTATGAGCCTAAGGAAGCCATAACGGACTGGAATTATGCTTCCAAAGGCATTTTTTATGCTAATAGGACACCCTATCCGCATGCCTGGGAAATGAAGAAAGTATATCAAGATATCCATAGCAGCCTAATGAAGGAGAAAAAGATACAGGTTTACAATGAACGTTTTTTTACTGGGCTTGACAATGTTGAACTTCAATGGGAGCTTATTGTTGACGGAAAGAAAGCCCAATCTGGTTTAATCAGTCACTTGAATGTGTTGCCGCAACAATCTGGTGTGCTGTCTATCCCTTATCAAACAGATGCACGTGGGGAGAAATTTCTGAATCTGACTTATCGATTGAAAAAAGCCGAACCCTTACTTCCTATGGGGCATATTATTGCAACCGAACAGTTGTCTTTAGGTGGTGTTTTTCAACCTAAGACAACCATTGTGGCACAGGGGAAAATTAAGACTGAGCGAAAAGATGGAAATCTGATTATCTCGGCAAAACAGCTGCAGATGGAGTTTGACCTTAAATCAGGATGGCTGACCAGATATCATTACAAAGGACGGGATTTAATGGATGAGCATGCTTTATTTAAGAATAATTATTGGCGTGCACCGAATGATAACGATTTCGGTGCAAATACACCTGAAAAACTGAAACCTTGGAAACAGGTTACGGATTCTATTGAATTACTTGAAATTAGATCCGAATTAATCGATAGCCTGGTCTATGTCTATGCGGCCTACAAAATGCATCAGGTATATGGACAGTTAGCAATGAAATACTGCATTAATCAACGGGGTGAAATGCGCATTTCTCAATCATTCACGGCTGACACCACAAAAAAGGTTGCTGTTCTGCCACGTTTCGGCATGCAATGGATCATGCCTGCTGGATTTGAGGCCATTAATTACTACGGTAGGGGACCACAGGAGAACTACATCGACCGTAATTTTGCATCGCATGTCGGAATTTATAAACAGACCGTCGATCAACAGTATTTTCCTTATGTAATGCCACAGGAGACAGGTAATAAGACCGATGTCAGGTGGATGGAAATAAGAAATAAGCAAGGTGAGGGATTGTTTTTTACGGCAGATTCTACTTTCAGTATGAGCGCTTTGCATTATTTTGATAAGGATTTGGACGATGGTCCCAAGCGACAACAACGCCATGCAGCTGACCTTGTCAAAAGGAAACAAACGCAAGTTAATATTGACCTCAGACAAATGGGCGTAGGGGGAATCAATAGCTGGGGAGCATGGCCACTTCACGAATATACATTGCCGTACAAAGATTATTCATTCTCCTTCGTTATAAAACCAGTCGAATAATTATAGCGTCCTGTACAGCAGAAAGAGCTCGTGATTGTTGTACAGGACTTAATTTGCTTTTTAACAATTCAGACTAAGGCCGGTCTACATGGAATTCATTCTGAAATGCTTTTCGGTACTTTTTGACATAGTCGGATGGTGTATCGCCAAACAATTTGTTGAATTGTTGTCTAAAGTAGCGCTGATCGTAAAAACCTGTTAAGTTAGCTACTTCATTAATTTTCGAATCTGTCAAAATAAGCATTTCTGCTGCTTTTTTGAGTCGTACCGACCTGATAAATTCATTGATCGATTTGCCTGAAATTGTTTTAATTTTTTTATAAAGTGACGAATGACTCATCCCCGTTTTTTCGGCAAGGCTTATTACAGTCAATTCTTCCAGTAGGTTCTCTTCAATAATCTCAATGCACCGTTCTATAAATAGCTTGTCTGTGATCGATATCTTTAGCTCATTCGACTGTAATGTGATAGCGTTAAGGAAAAAGTCCTGAAGGTTCTTTTTGTTCTGCAGTAATGTCTTGACCCGAAGCAACAATATTTCCGAATCAAATGGCTTGTGGATATAATCATCGGCACCATATTGAATTCCGGCTAACTTCGTGCCGTCGGAAGTACTTGAAGTAAGCAGGATGATTTGAATATGGTTGAGCGTAGCATTAGATTTTACGGCTTTGCAGAGTGACAATCCATCCATCTCTTCCATGATAATATCACTTATGACCAGATCAGGTTGTTTTTCGTTGATCATAGCTAATGCCTGAACGCCATTACGGGCACCATAGACCGTATATTCTACCTTAAAAATGTCGGTAAGATAGCTGCGGATCGCATCGTCGTCGTCAACCAATAAGATACTGAATTTTTTGCTTGATATGGCCGTTGGAAATGTGGGAGCTGTTTCTGTCACCACTTGTGCATCGTATAGCATTTGAATCCCCGACTCGTTGCGGTGCGCTACATCTGCCAATGGTTCTTCGGCCGGCATTTGTTGTGCCACGATAGGCAAAACGAGGTCGAATGTTGTTCCCGCTGTTGCTGAACTCGTATAACTTATTTTTCCGGCGTGCATTTCAACAAAAGTTTTGACCAGATACATGCCGATCCCGAATCCCGTTTGTTTTTTGGGGCCAGTCAGTGGATCCGAAAAATATTTGTCGAATATTCTATCGCCAAGATGTTCGGGGATACCTTTTCCCGAATCCTTGATCTGAATGGTTAATTCCCTACCCTGTTGCGATAGAGCAATATGAATAGCGCCATCGGAAGGCGTAAATTTAAAGGCATTTGATATGAGATTGCATAAGATGATCTCAATTTTTTCTTTGTCGGCATTGACAAAGACCGGATCGGAATTTTCCTGGAACTGATAATTTATCTTTTGTAATTTTGCCTGGGCAGCGAAATATAGAAATATTTCTCTCATAAAGCTTTGACAGTCGAAAATGCTGGTTTTGAGCTGTTCGGCACCGTCCTCTGTTTTTCTAAATACAAGCAGCTGGTCCACCAAGCTCAAAAGCCTTTTGGCGTTCCTGTGTACTACCTGAAGGGAAGCCCTGTCTTCAGACTCTTTATTGGTCTTCAGCAGATCTTTAATCGGATTAATAATTAAGGTCAGCGGTGTTCTAAATTCATGCGATATATTGGTAAAAAATGCGTGCCTCTTTTCATTGAGTTCTCTTTCCTTTTGGATGGTGAATTTTGAAAGCTGTATTTCATAATTTAAAGCGATTTGCCTCCTCCGATAGCGCAGATACCATAGCCCCGTATAGATCATAGCCAGCGTGTAAAGCAGGTAAGCCCACCAGCTTCTATACCAAGGCGGGAGAATTTGAATCTCGAGCTTAATCTGCTTATTTGTCCAATTGCCTTCCGAGTCGGTCGATTGAATAAGCAGGGTATAATTTCCTTCATGTAGACCGTTGTAATTGATAGATCGGGTAGACCCGGCATCGTTCCATTGCTTGTCTAAACCTTCCAAGCGGTATCTATATTTTATCTTTTGTGGCGAATCAAACTCCAAGGCGGCAAACTCCAGCGAAAAAGTAGATTGATTGTAGGGAAGGGTCAATTTGTGAATAGCATTATCTTTTCCAATATCGACCCGGTCGCTCAGTTCGGCAATCTTTTTATTGTTAATTTTAAGACTTGTGATTGCTAAGGCAGGTTCATAAATTTTCAGTTTGATACTATCTGCATCAAAGATGTTAAAGCCGTTGTTTCCTCCGAAAAGAAGATGGCCATCTTTGAGCTTAAATGCTGATCCATAAGAAAACTCGTTGCTTTGAAGCCCATCCGTTTCTTCGTATCGTACAATTTTTTTAGTGGAAGGATCGAACTTCGAGAGGCCATTAAAGGTACTTAACCATAGTTTCCCGGTTTTATCTTCCAAAATATTAAGTACGGCATTGTTACTCAAACCTTCATTTGTGGAATAATTTTCGACAATCTTTTTTGATTTGCTATCAAATGCCAAGAGCCCTTTACCTTCTGTTCCTAACCAAAGTCTGTTATTTTTTCCGAGCCGAATGGCACGAACAGGTTTTCCGATTAAATACCTGGCGCTTTTTCGTGTCTTCTTGTTTAGCTGTATGATCTCATTGTAATTCCCCATCCAGATATTGCCTTGTTTATCGTCAATCATGCAATTGATATCATA
This sequence comes from Sphingobacterium sp. 40-24, assembly GCF_001899705.1. Taxonomy (NCBI): domain Bacteria; kingdom Pseudomonadati; phylum Bacteroidota; class Sphingobacteriia; order Sphingobacteriales; family Sphingobacteriaceae; genus Sphingobacterium; species Sphingobacterium sp. 40-24. The sequence goes on from NZ_MKWH01000004.1 coordinate 123,208, forward strand.
GATGTCTTCGCTGAAGACTTCAAATTGGTCGCTTGTCGGATTATATGTATACACTCTTCCCTCAGAAAATGTCGCTGCCCAGATCTTCTCATCCTGATCCTTAAAAAGTAATTGTACACTGTTATTTACGACCCCATTTGGCGTCCTGCAAACATAATATTTTAAACCCGAACCTTTTGCATAACGCGCAATGCCCCTTTCGGTTGCGATCCATAGATCTCCGTTAGTTCCGGTCAAAAGATGGTTTATCGTATTGTCTGGCAATTGCTTTGGCCCTTTTTGAAAAGATTGAACCTGATTGGTCTTGTTATCCCATACATAAAGGCCATCACCTTCGGTACCAATCCAGATCTTGTTATCATACTCAACGAAAGAACGTACAAATTTGTGCGCTAAGTTAAATCCCGCATAATGTTTCTGCTGTAAATAATTAAATTTATAGCCATTGTTATCAATGGTCTCAATGCCGCCCTTTCCGGTGCCAATCCATATTTTACGCTGGGAGTCTATGTAAACCGTATAAATGGTTTTGCTATTCAGTGAAAATTGTACGGGCTGTAGAACATTTTTATTTGCTGCTTTTCCATGAGATAGGTTAAGTATAAAAATGCCATTGTTTTGGGTGGCTAACCAAAGTTTGTTTTGCCCCTCCAGCGTCAGCATGTTGATCTGGCTCGATTTAAGCTCCTGTGGATACAAGGACGAAAGCACATGGTCTTTGATTTTCCAAACAAATAGCCCCTCGTAATTACCAATAAAGAGTTCACCGCTGTTTGTGCTAGCCATACAGGTTGCACTCGTAATAGCCTTCGATACAAGATTCAACTGCTGAGTTTTTTTGTCGAAAGCGTATAAACCGCGTCCCTCTATAAAAACCCATACCATGCCGGTCGCGTCAATATGCGTGGCCGATACGTGGTAGTATAAGGTGGATAGGTTCGATTTATAATCTTTAAAAGCAATTTGTATGGCATATGCTTCTTGATGACTTTTGTAAAATAGCCCCCAGCCGTTTGTGCCGATATAAATATTATTATCACTATCGATTTGAATGGATTTCGTATCGGCATTGAGATGATATGACCGTTTTGATTTTTGGTCTATATAATTTAAACGCGTGAAAGTATCAAAATTTCGGTCGTAGACTCCAATTCCTTGACCAGTTCCTATCCATAATTTTTTATTATGGTCTTCTGCTATACAATAGATATAATTATGCGGAATGCTATTTTCGTTATTTAGCTGATTTCTGTAGGTTTTTATATCATAACCGTCGAATCTGTTTAGCCCGTCGTAGGTACCAAACCACATGAAGCCCTGACTATCCTGAAATATAGATTTCACCGAACTATTGGATAAATCTTTATTCATCTCCTTGGGGAATTGCGCGTGGGTCAGCGTGCTTGTGTGAACAAGGATGAGAACGAATATCAGGATCAAGGCCTGACGTGAATGTAGGAGTCTGTTCAAACTAGGCATGTTAGCAGCGATGTTAGTATGGTATTTCCGATATCAGATAATTTATCGATTCTTCCTTATCATAGGTTATTATCTTGTAAACAACTTTTGTGATCAGAAAAAGTCAATTTGAAGATTATATGGTTAAAGATACGATTGTTTTTTAAAATAAGTGTATATTGTACGTTTATTTAAGGCGAACAGTTTTTACGAGTAAGATTTTGCTTCATAAAGCAAAAAGAGGACGGGATGAAAGTAATAAGTGTCTCTATTAAAATAGTGTACAAACCAATTTAAGCAGCTTATGTGCTAGTTTATCAAAAAATACGATACATCTAAATATATGCGGATCAATTTAATCTTATGTCTATTGTTTGTAGGACATTTTTCATTTGGACAGCAATTGAACAAAAAGACCGTACTAGCTCAGCTAAGTAAGGCAAACCAATACTGGCAGTCTCATCATAAGCCCGAAGTTTGGGCGTTTTGGGATCAGGCAGCTTATCATACCGGAAATATGGAATTCTATAAGATTTCAAAATCAGCAGGAGACTTAAAATATTCTACGGATTGGGCGATATACAATGATTGGAAAGGAGCCAAGTCTACCGATACGCAACTGTGGAAATACAACTATGGGGAAACAGACGAACACGTTCTTTTTGGTGATTGGCAAATCTGTTTCCAAACCTATATCGATCTCTATCATTTATCGCCAAGCCCTGAAAAGATTGCACGTGCTCAAGAAGTCATGGAATATCAGATCCACTCCAATAAACAGGACTATTGGTGGTGGGCCGATGGTTTGTATATGGTGATGCCGGTGATGACTAAAATGTACAAATTGACAGGGAATTCACTTTATCTGGATAAGATGTATACTTATTTGCAATATGCCGATAGTATCATGTTTGATCAGGAAGCGAAATTGTATTACCGTGATGCAAAATATGTTTTCCCGAAACACCAGAGCTTACACGGCAAAAAGGATTTTTGGGCCCGGGGCGATGGCTGGGTTTTCGCGGCATTTGCGAAGGTTCTTCAAGATCTACCTGAGGAGGATAAACATTATACCTACTATCAGGAGCGTTTTAAGGAAATGGCAGCCGCTATCATGAGTTGTCAACAGCAGGAGGGATTCTGGACTCGAAGCATGTTAGATTCCGAACATGCACCCGGCAGGGAAACAAGCGGAACCGCTTTTTTTACTTATGGACTTCTCTGGGGAATAAATAATGGATTGCTAAGCGATTTTAAATTTAAAAATGCTGCGGTTAAAGGCTGGAAATATCTTAGTGAGGTCGCTTTACAACCCGATGGCAGAGTTGGGTACGTACAACCGATCGGTGAAAAAGCTATCCCCGGACAGGTGGTGGATACCAACTCTACAGCTCCTTTTGGTGTAGGTGCGTTTTTATTAGCCGGCTCGGAAATGTATCGTTATTTAGCTCAAAAATAGATTGGATTTGAAAATGAAAAATAAGATTTTATTGTTCTTGGTCATTTTTCTGACAGGCCATTCTGCCCTTGGACAGGGCTTGAAGGAGAAACCTGTATCAGCAAAGGAGGCGGATAGAGCTTTTTGGCTTAAAGAAATGGATCAGATGCTGCGTCCTGTCCTCCGCAGTCTGGCCCATGATAGCCTACGGTTAACTATGCCACAAATGACTTCTATACACGTGGATAATAAGGAACAGCGCATCAAAGTACAATATGTTGAAGTCTTGGGAAGGGTATTGTCAGGCATAGCGCCCTGGCTTTCTTTGGATGGCGGTTCGGCTGAAGAGATAAAGTTACGCGATCAGTATAGAGCATGGACTGTTCAAGCACTTAAAAATGCTTTGGACAGCAATGCGCGGGATTTTATGCGTTTTGATCTTGGTGGTCAACAACTTGTTGATGCCTCATTTATCGCTTTGGGATTTATGCGAAGTCCTTGGCTGTGGGATCATATCGACAATCAGACAAAAAAGAATTTGGTAGCATCCATAAAAATTACCCGCCAATTTCGGCCGGCTTATTCAAACTGGTTGCTCTTTTCAGCGATGAATGAAGTTTTTTTAGCGAAGTATGCGGATGATTGGGACGTGATGCGCGTTGATTATGCGCTGCAGCAATTGGAACAGTGGTATGTTGGCGATGGAATGTATATGGATGGTCCGCATTATGCGTTTGATTACTATAATAGTTATGTTATCCATCCCTTCCTGGCCGGAATTATGGATTTCATACAGCTGAAAACTAAAAACTATGATGGGATGTTTGCAAAAATCAAGCTCCGCAATGCGCGCTATGCCCTAATTCAGGAGCGGATGATCAATGCCGATGGCAGCTTCCCTCCGACGGGAAGGTCTGTAATCTATCGTGCGGCAGCTTTCCATCATCTCGCCGATATGGCTTTCAAGAAACGGCTCCCTGTGGAGCTTAGCGAAGGACAGGTGAAGGCTGCACTGTCTGCGGTACTGAGAAAATCGACCGAAAACCCTAATACGTATGAAAAGGGCTGGTTGACATTGGGTATGTATGGTAATCAGCCGGGCTTGGGCGATCCGTACAATAATCAGGGAAGCCCCTATTTATGTTCAGTAATTTTTTTGCCTTTGGGATTACCCGACGGAGATTCTTTTTGGACAAGTGAAGCGAGCGACTGGAGTGCACGGCGTATCTGGTCAGGACAGGACTGGCATAAAGATCAGAGCAAAGCCATTCAATAACCCCAAATTCCGGTGATAAGACTCCTTTCAAAAGGACTTGGCGGAATCAGCAAATGTATAAAAAATTCAATGAAGCAATATCTAAATCAACTAATAAGAGTAGGGATGCTCGCTTGCGCGTGCCTCTTGTTTATTTACAATGCACAAGGGCAGAAAATTAAGAATACGCTTGTCGGAAATGGGTGGGCAAAGAACACGGTCAACACAACCGTATTTCGTAAAAATTCATTAACCAGCAATGGTAAATACCAATATATCGCTTATTATGACGAAGCTGGATATGTAGTTCTAGGTCAGCGGTTACTTTCTGGCAAGGTCTGGAAGTTGCGACGTTCGGGTTATACTGGGCATGTGAAGGATGCCCATAATGTGATCAGTATTATGGTGGATAAGGCAGGATATCTCCACGTTTGCTGGGATCAGCATGACAGCAAGTTGAGATATGCACGTACCCTTCACCCCAATAGTCTTGTGCTAGGTTATGAGCAAGCCATGCTGGGACAAAATGAATCAAAGGTGACCTATCCTGAATTCTTAAAGTTGCCCAGTGGTGAGTTGCTGTTTTTATATCGTGATGGCGGATCCGGTCATGGTAATCTTGTGGTTAATAGGTACGACAGTAAACAACAGAAGTGGGAGCGGATGCATAGCAATCTGATTGATGGCGAGGGGCGGAGAAATGCCTATTGGCAAAGTTATGTGGATCGTCGGGGAACGATACATCTTTCTTGGGTGTGGCGGGAAAGTACCAATGTGGAAAGCAATCATGATATGGCTTATGCATGTTCAAACGATGGCGGATTAACCTGGCAAAAGAGTAATGGAATGCAGTACGAGCTGCCTATGAAAGAATCTACCGTTGAATACGCAGCCCGTATCCCACAACAGCACGAATTGATTAATCAAACCTCTATCGCTGCGGATGAAAAAGGGAATCCTTTTATCGCCAGTTACTGGCGTGACGCAGGATCAGAGATCCCACAATACAAGGTCATCTATTTACAAGAGGGTGAATGGAAGATCCGGTCTTTTGATTTTAGAAAAACACCCTTTACGCTGAGTGGTGGTGGAACAAAGGATATTCCAATTGCCAGGCCGCAGCTATTGGTTCGCGGAAAAGATCATAAAACAATGTTGACGCTGGTCTTTCGGGATCAAGAGCGCGGTTACCGACCTTCGATACTGAGGTTGAATGGGATGCAGCAAGAGGCTAATAATATTATTGATCTTTGTGATCAGTCTGTAGGAGCCTGGGAACCTACATATGATACCCAGTTGTGGCAAAAGAAACGTAAAATTGCTTTATTTGTGCAGCCTACAGTGCAAAAGGATGCTGAGGGTCTAGCTGATGCTCCCGCGACAGCCATACGGGTATTAGAATGGCGTGATTGAGAATGAGGTTGTTTTCAAATTTTTACTCCGCTTTTAAGCTGTCGACCGGATTAGCTTTTGCAGCGGCTATTGCTCTGGTACATAGGGTTAGAATAGCAATTACCAGTGCAATAATCCCTGCGAGAGCAAGTATCCACCAGCTGACCGAAATGCGATAAGCGAACTCTTGCAGCCACTGATTCATCAATAACCATCCGAGCGGCAGTGCAATCAACAGTGCTATACCGACCAGTTTAACCATATCAGAGCATAGTAGATAAACGAGGTTGCTTAATGTTGCGCCTAATGTTTTACGTATACCAATTTCCTTTATCCGCAATTGAATAGCGAATGTGATTACACCGAATAGCCCTAAACAGGCAATAACGATAGACAACAAGGCAAAAATTAAGAGAATTTGACCTTGCTTTATTGTATCGATGCTCGTAGCTTTTATCTATCTCTTATGGCTTCAGTTCATCTTTTTGCCAGCATTTAATATAGTGTACGCATGTGAACGATATTGTTTTAAACTGTTCGCATTCGTACAGCTATTTTTTTTTGAAAAGATACGAAATGTGCTTTAACAGGTCATGGGGGACGTTATTGAACGCACAGGGACAGCTGGTATAGTATTTGGCACGGAGTTAATAAAATGGATCTTATGTTCTTAATGTATTTTGACGTTCACCTTTTGATCTCAGTCATTCACCGAATTTTGTGGGGAACTAGTCTAAAATCTGTCGGTTAGAGCTCTAGTGAACCGTAGTTTTGAATTAAGAAATAAGAACAGAAAAACTTACACGACAAAATAAGGATATTATGAAAACGCTAGTAAAAACAATCGCAGCAGCAGCCTTAATCGCAATTTCAACATGTGCAATGGCAGCTGAGGGCCCAGGATCAAAAACAGCAAAAACAACTGTTAACTTGTCAACCGCAGACTTTGCTTTAGAGCACTATGTTGCTGTCATGGCTGAAGGAGAATCGGCTGGTGTAGAACAATTGTTTGCTGAAGATTTTAATCAAAAGGTTCAAACAGCAAACTTGAAGTCAAATAGCCGTAGTGAAGTGGTAAAATCATTGAAAAAACAAAAAGGTGAGAAACTAAACTGTAGGGTAAGTACGGAGATCCTTGAAACATCAGCCGATTATATGGTGGCCAGAATGACCTTGAAATTTGAAGATTTCACCAAGACCGATCTAGTAACCTTTGTCCGTGAAGGAAATGACTGGAAAGTGTCCAAATCGATCAATTCGTATAAATAGTAGCTCATAATTTGAGGCCAGCTCAGTCATAGCAAAAGCCGAGCTCTAGTGAATCACATGTTTATAAATTTAGTTTAGAAGCCACATCCTGCGATGTGGCTTTTTGTATGATCACAGATTTTTATGATTGTAAATTTGTTCTTTTAAGTTTTAACTCTAAATTTAATCGTAAATCCAAAGAACAATAATATCTTTATTTAAAGGAATGAAGAAAACTAGAAGTTGGCCATTCTTACTTATCATGTTTTTAATCGCTACAGCTATTATTTATTCAAGATTGATTACGCATTCGATGGTATTAGGGAAATATGACTTCAAATATCACGAATGCTTTGCAGGTGCAGAGCTGCCGGATAGAGATGATGAGCTAACCTTGTTGGATAACAATAAATATCGAAGTTCTTTTTTTGGCAATGGAGAATACCATGTAGCATACGGCGTATTTGATACGCGATTGGTTTTGCGTTATTCTGGAGGTACTGCTTCGTGTGAATTAGTCATAAAAAAACGGGGAAATAGTATTGTCATTGTTGTAGATGATACCTGCGATTTTTTTTATGAAAAGGCAGATTAAATCAAGGTGATGTTTTTTTTGGCTGAATTGAAATTATCACTTAGTTTTTATAATCCACAGGTAATTCATACCCTCTTTGGTTCCTTAAAAGACTTAGCGGTGGTAGCCCAATTTCTTTTCTTCGTACATCTACCTCATCAATGTTCTCAATCGGTGTAACAATTCTTTTGTTTTGTTTACCCATTTCCCAGTATGATCCATAAATCTGTTTTTGACGGATTATGGCCCGGTGTCTATCGATAACTAAAGCCATGTTGAAAGGTGGATACTTGAGGTCTATAACCGCTTTTTTCATCAATGGTGTCAAAATTTCAATATTTTTGGCATCCTCAATCCCATTGTTTAAAGTATGTAATAATAATATAAAGATAGCGTTTATGCCATCCATGCCAACAGTTTCGAGATTTGGAAACTCTGTTCTCGCTATAATCTCCTTTATCACGGCCATATTAGCCGTGTCACTAGCGAAAATAAGAGAATCAGCTTTTTTGTATTCAATAACTCCCAATAAGGAACGCAATCCCTGATCCTTTTCCAACATATTAAGTAAAGTTATGCGGTCCTCCAAATGAGCTATTTTGCTTAGATGTTTTTGACGAAGTAAATCGTAGGTTTTTCTCCAATTGGTATGATGTTTTAAAAAACTATTTACATTACTGTCAACCTCTAACATCCCTAAAGAAGCACCGTTTAAAATAGATTGCTTTAAATATTTTTCCGCTGTTTTACTGTCTTTTACTTTTAGTGCTAATTTTACCAATTCTATATCAATAAACGGATCTATATCACTAATCTTGACCATTTTTCGATATAACAAATAAGCTTCAGGTGTCTTCTTTTCAAAAATTAAACTATCTGCGGTATTCTTTAAATAAAAATAAGAACTGCTTTTTTGAGCTTTCACGTGGCAGGAAATGAAAATTAGGAAGAGAATAAGAAATGGTTTAAACATATGTTTATATTTATATACCTAAATATAATATATTGTCATAATAATAAGAATATGTTTTTTTATTTATCCTATTGGGAAAATAAGCACCTATTGAAATGGCCCTATTAAACACTCGCTTTTTTACTGATTTTTTCCCTGCCTCAGAACTTTATTCCGATCAAAGAACTATTTTTTAGAAGTAGAAAAAATGTACATCTAGGCCAAGATGCGGGCAGTATTGGCCGTTGAGGTCGCCCATGCGATTATCTCTTGGATTTATAGAAAGTGGCTTCATTATTGTAATCAACTCGGTTGCCGAGGACGCATTGGGAATAGCTTATGTTATTCTAAATCGTAAAAATCAAACAACGGTAAGGTAAAAATTACCTAATGCGTCTGTTTTCAGGCTGATAATTTACTGAATGTGGCTAGAATTCTTTAGTTTTGGCTATTTGTTTAGATAAATATTGCACTACAGCCTCCTTGGCGTAAGAACGTTTGGAAAAACTCAGAAATACGGACGAACAATGATATTGAAAGAAAGAATGAGCTACAACTATCTTAAATACCTTTTTACGGGAACGCTTTCGGCTTTACTGCTTACAGGCTATGCGCAGGAAGTGGGGAAACAGCAGAAAGATAAGAAAGAGAAACCACAACAGCATAGTGTGCAAGCTGGCGCTGGTGAAGTTCAAACCATGGATTCCATTGATGTCGTACGTGACTACCGGCCTATGCTTGCTGATGCCGTTAAGGTGCGCCGCAGCCCGGATATGACGCTTATCAACCGCGATGCTATTGAAACCGAATTGCGCCAGATTGCCACTGCCACCTATTTAGCACAGCAAAAATATAAACAGGCCTATTACCACGAATTGATGCAACGGCATCCAGACGCTTCACAAAGCAATATCGATAATTATCGCATCAGCTACCTGGCTTACGGAGCCGGCGAATACAAAAGAGCGAGCGGTATGTTGGAGGCCATAAAACCTTCGGATGCCTTTTATCAAGGGGCCATCATGACCTTAGGTCATATCGCACTGGAGACGGGCGACAAGCAAGCTGCACGAAATGCTTTTGTCAAAGCTACAAAGCTGGATTTGGACCGACAAGTGAAGGCCGATGCGCTATTTAACTATGCCAAAATCTTGTTTGCAATGGACTCCACCCAGGCTGCGCAAAAAGTCCTCGAGAAATATATCGCCCAGGAAGTGAAACCTGTCGATCCGGGTTCAAAAAGAAAGGAAAGTGCGGAAACACTATCCGCTGAAATTCTACGGGGGACGACCAATTTCCATGCTGGTGTCAGTATGCTGGAATCGTTAAAAGAGCGCGGTCGGGAAGTCAATGCGATCTATCAAAAGGTAACCTACTACCGCGGATTGGAGTTTTATAATGAGCGTGCTTTCGAAAATAGCATATCTATGTTTATGCGATCAGAAAAGTTTCCGGTCAATGCTGAAATGGCGGCTCTTGCGACCTATTGGAAAGCAGAAGCCATGTATGAAGTGCGCAAATTTGGTGAAGCTGTAGAAAACTTCTCCGAGTTTCTAAGCCTGCCCGTCGCTCGGAATACTGATGTCTATAATTATGCAAATTACGGGCTGGCGTACGCGGCATACCGAAACAACCGTTTTGAGTTGGCGGCCAAATATTTTGAACGCTTTCTGACTGCCGGAGGAAATACCGTGGATCAAAATATACGGTATGATGTTATTGCACGTCTAGGTGATTCGTATTTGTGTCTGCGCGATTATGGTCGGGCAAACAAGTACTACGACCAGCTGATTAATAGCAAAGCGCCAAACCAGGATTATGCCTTCTTCCAGCGTGGTATTTTATTTGGTCTACAAGGCGACAATGAAACCAAGCTCAGTACGCTGCGGTCCGTACTGAAACAATTTCCATCTTCGAACTATGCAGATGATGCGGCCTTTGAAATTCCCTACACTTATTTCACGATGGGTGATTATGGCCGCGCTATCGAAGGGCTGCAAGCAATGGTCGAAAAGTACCCCCGTAGCAGTTATATTCCCCGTGCCTTAATGACCATAGGGCTCGTGCAGTACAATAACGATGAGCCCGAAGCGGCGAAAGCGACTTTCGAGAAGGTGGTGGAGAAGTATACCCGAACTGCTGAGGCAGAGCAGGCCATGCGTTTCATTGAAAACATCTACCTCGATCAGGGGGATGCTTCAAGCTATATCCGTTATGCCGTGGGTACCAATGTCAGTAATCTGAGTCCTGCGGAATTGGATAATATGGCTTTTCAGGCCGCACAGTCTCTATTCGCCAGGGGAGAATACGGAGCCGCTGTAGAAGCGATCAATGCTTATTTCGATAAATTTCCAAAACCCAAACAAGAAAAATTCGCCCGTTACATCCGTGGCGTGAGTTCGTACCGTACTGGGCATCCACAGGAAGCACTGCATGATCTGAATATCATCCTGAACGACTGGACGAGCAAGTATTCAGAGAATACCTTGCTGACGGTGGCTGCGCTGTACCTGGACCTCAAGGAATACAACGAGGCCATTGTACACCTCAAAAAATTGGAGCTCAACGAAGAATATAAAAAGAACTATGGCTACGCAGTAACGAACCTGATGGTGTGTTACTTCGAACTCGGCGATATGGAGCAAATGGCCAAGTACGTAAGCCTGATCAAGAATTACAACGGTGCAACCGAGGAAGAAATTGCGAAAGCGCACCTATACAGTGGAAAAGCCTTGCTAAAAGAAAAGAATGTAGCGGCTGCCATGAAAGAATTTAACCTGGCCGCGTTGAAGAGCCAGTCGGCAGTCGGAGCAGAGGCGCGCTATCGCGTGGCACTAATGCAGTATGATAACAAAGAATATGATAAGGCGCTGGAAACAGCCTTTGATGTGATCAACAATCGGGAAGCACAGGAATACTGGGTTGCCAAGAGTTTCCTACTGCTTGCTGATGCCTATGCGCGCAAAGGCAATACCTTCCAGGCGAAGAGTACCTTGAAAAGTGTGATTGACAATTATGATAAAAACGATGATATTGTGCCCGCGGCGAAAGAGCGCTTACAGAAACTGAAGTAACACGTTGTAGATTTGTCCGTAAGACAGATTTGAGGATGTTTGTCCATTTATACCGAATAGCAATGGCCTTGTAGCACTTGCCGTTTGGAAAAGCCCGATTGTTCTCGGGCTTTTTTATGTTCGTTATCCCTTCCTTCTCATTCCTTTTTTGCTTCTGTAAATGCCGTGTTTGCGTAATTGATACGGTCTCTATTTAACGCTTTATCCATTGTACGGATGCGGACAATACGTTTGTAAACTGTTCGCAAGCGCACATTTGCTTTTTAAAAGAAGATTAATAAAAGGCCATTTTAAGGCCCAGAAAGCATAAATATACGCCTTTGGCCGACTGGTATAGTGTTTGGCATGTGGTTATCGAAATGTATCCTAAATTTCTTCGGCATGCTTCCGGATCGAAATCTCTTGTAGGTAAATGACAATTCACCGAGTTTCTTCGATCACTGGTCTAAAGACCATGGGGTAAATGCATATTAAACAGAAGTTTTGGACCCACAAGTAGAAACACGATAACTAACACAATAAAATAAAGATATCATGAAATCATTCGTAAGAAATTGCACTGCAATAGCTTTAATCGCCTTGTCCACATTCACCATGGCAGCTGAAAGATGGGGAGACAAATCAGAAAAGACAAACATTAACCTTTCCACGGCAGGCTTAGCACTGGATCACTATCTTGCAGTCACCACCAAGGGGGAATCGGTAGGCGTGGAGCAGTTGTTTACGGACGATTTCAACCAAAAGATACAGGCTAACAGCATATTGACCTATGGTCGTAGCGCTGTGATTAAATCGTTGAAAAATCAACACGGAGAAAAGCTAAATTGCAAAGTAAATATCAAGATCGTAGAAAAATCAGTAGATTATATGATTGCAAAAATTGCAATGAAATTTGACAGCTTTAGCATGACAGACCTCGTGACTTTGGTTTACGATAATGGCGATTGGAAGGTGTCCAGGTCAATTCATTCCTACCAATAATGCTTATTCCCTATAAATATATATGTTGTGAAGCCACGTCGAGCGATGTGGCTTTTTCGGATTTATGCCCTTTTGTTTCGTTATTTAAAATTTCGATAAGGTAATCCAATATTTAATCGGGTTAAAAAGTATGCGCTCACTTGATTTTTATCTTTATTCTGAGCTGGAATAAAAAACGAATAATTGTTGATAAGATCAATCTTTAAAGATTGTAAAAAGGATTTTAATACCGCATCTTCTATGCGAATAGATTGTTTCTCCGGAATTGAGTATTCCAAATAAGCGTCCAGTTGATTAACTTTTCCATCCTTATCGATTACCATTGAGATGGATAAATCAATATCTTCGGGATTAATATCCCTTTTTTGAGCAGCAGCTTTAAGTGAATTTTTTAAGCGTGCTACCTTTTCATAAAATTCATTTTTAGGCTTGGGTTCTTTTAAAAGGTTCCAGTCGTTATTAAAATAAACTCTATTGGAACCGTTCTTTAATTCCAAGCTATCAATAGCAACTTTATTTATTAATTGATAGTTATTGACTTGTCTGTCATCGATTTTTTCAACGAGACTGTGATTATGCTCGTTAAATTTTATAGGAAACAGGCTGTGGTTTTCATAAGCTGAATTTGCATTTACACCTATATAAATTTGATGGTTTTGCATAAAACCAACCATTGGGTGTTGATAGAACTGATGATAGTTTTTCGTCAAGTCAAGATTAGCATTATAATTGTATTTTTCTAATAAAATTGCTGGATAGTCTGTGTTGACCTTTAAAATGATATAGTTTTTAGGGTCGAAAAAATATTTTACCCCCGAAAATGAGCTGTTTTCATACTCTTCTTTCGTATCTACATTCTTATTCTCAAGAACTACTTTTTTTAATAATCCTATTTCCTTGGAAACAGGACTTCCAAGCGTTATTCTTTTAGGGAATACCTGGGATTCATCAGCATTCTTTGCTATAATTCTAATTGAGTCACTAGCAGTGTCGTGTCGACTCGGCTGACCGGAACAACTGACATGGATTGTTAACAGTACAGTGGCAAAAAACAGTAAAAAAAGGCTTCTTCCCCTATGGCTTAAATCTAAAGTTTTATCAAAGAGTTCCATTTCACATTTGGATTTGTCGTACATCTATTAACAAAAGCATACCTACTATATTCCATTTTATCATAATAATTCTTTAGCAGCTGTAGCGGTATTACATTATGAAGTCGGATTATTTTTTTGATATCCTATCCGTTTCTGCTAGACACTTCATTTTCCTATTTGTTAATCCTAAACTAATGCTAAGGACATATTCATATTACGCATTGTTTTAATGATGCTATAGAACTTCGAAATAGTCGTTTGATTCGAAGGTTTGACTATTAATCAGAATTCTTATTTTTGTTTTTCCCCTTCGGTTGACTGTTGGCACCATAAATTCCATTTCTCCAGGTTTGACCGATATTGGGCTAACCTCAACTCCGCCGACCTCAATCCGATAATAATTTGTCTTGGCACCTCGTACCTTTAACTTAACAATATCTCCAGGAGCACCTTTGGTCGGATAAAAGCTGTCTATACTTAATCCGTTTACCTTTATGACTTTACGGTCCACCTCAAAAAAACTGCCGCCATACTTTGCATAGCCGATTTGAATGTTGTTATCTCCTTTTACAAGTGTAAATGAACATGGAAATTCGAGCTCACCATTTTTTGGTAGGCCATAATATATCTCAAATTCACCCAGTTTGATAACATACTCCTGGTTGGGTAGGAAATTTCCCTTTATCCGGATAGGGTCTTCATAATACCCTGTCCCTGGGTCTACAGCCGTAATACGAAGATTTTGAACGGTCAACTGGTCGTTGATTTTCAGATCGCCATATACATTGCTATTGATCGCTATCGGATATTTTCCTTCCGGAATATCGCCAACATGTACCGGAATATCTTTTTCAAAATTGGTCATGGCAAGCTCTCCCTGATACTTTCCTATCGCTAATTTATACGTGCTATTGACCAGATATTTAAAGAAATCAAGGCCTTCAAGTTCCGTATGCCCAAAAGGGTGCACTATTTTATACTTCAGCGTTGCTGTTTTCATATTGGGAACCTCAAGGTCCCATGTCTCTTTGAGATAAACCGTATCCTGCCCCCAGATGTAGCCTAATTTATAGGAATGTCCATTAAGTGGTATGTAGGGTGCATAATAATTATCTTCATATCGTACGACTTTATCACCTAAGATAATTTTAAAGTCGTGAGATCTGTGGGGCGATAAGCCGATCGCATTCAGCTTAATTGGATCTGTATAATAATGGGTGCCTGGACTTGGTGGCAACAACCGCGCTGCAATTTTATAACTCAATAAATATTGCTGAAGACTCTGATAATCTATTTTTTTTGATAACACCACGCGAGCATCTTCCCCATGGTATACATTCTTCGTCGACATAGTAAACGTTAGCGATTCTTTTTCCTTATCTAAAGTAAAAGGAACGTCACTATTTTCTCCAGAATAGTTACTAATGATGGAGAGCTTAAATGAATCATCCACCTGCTTAAAACGGCCTTTAATCGTGATGACGTCGCCTGGACTCGCATATTGGAGTTTGGAATTATCTACCCAGATATCATTTACAGTAAAGAGAACGGGGTTTCCCTCGTATGTATTCTGGTCAGTCTTTACATAGAATATATAGCGATAGACTTCACCGATTTTAAACGTCGATTGTAGGTCATAACTGAGGATACCAACTTTTGCCTGTTTTCCCAAAGATATAGTACGGAAGGTTGTTTCTTCTCTCAATGCAATCTTAAAGCCGTAGTCCAGTATCTCTTCATCATTTAGATAATGGATTTCGCCATATAAAATCGCATGGTTGTTTCTAAGATCGCCAGCTTCTAAGGTCGCTATTGTTATCGGTGTTTTATCAATTATCTTTTCCTCTTTCTTACACGATGCAAGAACGAAAAACAAAAGCATTGTAAAAGTCAATTTGATAATTTGCTGCTTCATGATTTTTTGTTATTTGATTTCCAGCAATGTTTTTGCTTCAACTTTTCCATATTTAGTACTCATCCAGACCTTATATTTACCAGGTTTTATATCGTAAGGGATATAGATTATCCGCTTATTTTCGGCATCTGAAATGAAAGCATTTACTTCTTGGTCTCCAAAGTAAAATTTAAAGTCGTCAGAAAGGCCCTTGCCCTGCAACGTGATAGCATATTCGCTGGTAACTGTGTGTGGGCTGAAATCAGTGATTATAGGCATTTCAATTTCAATGGTCTTCTCTTCAGGAGCATAGTATTTTTCGCTATTGTAGAATCCATAATAAAATGTCTTTATTTTATACTTGCCGGGAGTCAGTTGCGGTATTTTGAAACTAACAAGATCGTTTTTCATCTCAAAACTATATAGTATGGGGCCACCCACAAATTCTAGGTTGTAGCCGACGGTATTGTAAAAGTTTCCTGTTAGGCGGGCAGTATCACCGGCAAAAAAAGTGTTTTGATTAATCGTATTCCAATGTAACTTCTTCACTTCGAGATGTTGCTTACTGGTCACTGTCGATAGGCCACTTGTCAACGTTATAGGGTATTTTCCTTCTGGTAGATTGTTAGGTACAGTGACATGGGCACTGTATCCGTTACTTCCGATAAAACCGGACGCTGCCGAACTGCCTATAAATAACTTGTTGATTTCATCACCGAAATATTTATAAAAATTAATTCCTTTGGTCTCTATCCTGCAGCCGGGATGCGTTTGCGTGGTTGCTAATTCGAAATCATCTGCTGGTGGTTGCTCTAACTGGATTTCTTTCGCTAGATAAACACTATCGCGACCATTGGTATATCCCAATCGGAAAGATCCGCTTTTTAGTTCTACTAATTGTCTGAACAGTAGGTAGTTTGCAAATGGTATGCGTTGGTCATTAATCAGAAGGTAAAGGTTATCCGCATTATATTGGGGCAATCCAATACCGTTGATCTGGATACCTTCATTATATGCAAAGCTGTATTTACTTGGTTCTGTGATTTTAGCAACAATCTTTGTTTCTATCAGTTGTTTGGAACTTACAAATTGACTGCCGTTGATTGGTTTCTGAAGTGTAATGCCCACTGAATTTCCATGATAGTATCCTCCTTTCGGCAGGGTTACCGCCAATGTTGTCTTGTTGTCTTTTAGTGTAAATGCCAACCGTTGCTGTGGATCACTATTGGCAATTAAATAGTAGTTATCCTTAAATTGCTTAAAGTTTCCTTTCAATATAATTGTCTCTCCAAGGTAAACTAAGATAGGTTTGGTATCTGTTACGCTAATATTGTCGACATTAAAACGAACAGCCGGGCTTTTGTAGAAACCTTTGGCAGTCTTGACATAAAATACATACTGATAAATTAAATCTAGGTCAAAAGGCTCTTTTACGTTTAAGGTAAAATCTACAGTTTTGCCTGCTGTCAGTTTTTGTTTACCAGCCGAGATTTCCTGTAATAAGCTACTCCCGGTTTTTGTAATTTCGGATAATATAAAGCCTACATCTAAAATTTCTTCATCGTTTGTGTTTTCTATTTCACCATGCATGGTGATTTGCGAATCCTTTACTTCTGTGGGAGCATTGGCAATCACTTTCATGGGCGTGTGGACGACCACGACTTCTTCCGTTTTCTTACATGCCCACGTTGTTGTGACTATTGCCAGGGATATTAGCAACTGGTGGATTAAACTTTTCATCATAATTACATTATTGGACTTCGAAGTAGTCCGGTGATAATAGCACAGTATTACGCCAGGTTGAGGCGGAGATTCTCACTTTACCTTTTGTGAGAAAAACAGGAATGGCAATCGTAACTTCATCCACGCTTTTTACAAGTGGATACACCTGTGTATCGCCAACCCGGATCATATGTGCCAAACCAATTCCTTTTCCCTTGAGCTGCACAATAGAGCCCGGTAATCCCATTTTGGGGGATAAGCTATCGAAGGTCATACCTAAACTTTTAAATGGTAATGCCTTCTCATGCGTGTACAAATGCCATCCGGTTTCGGACAGTTCATTGTATACAATATGTAGCGATTCAGTCTCCTCAAAGAAGGTCTGTACCTGGAAAGTTAATTTACCGTCTTCGGCGCATACAACTGGCAATTTAAAGAAATCGTCTCCATAAATCGTGTATTCAAACCCTTTGATAAAATTTCCGGTGAGTGTTAGGTAGTCGCCAACATAGGCCTCCTTTTTATCAATGGCAGTCCAGTCAAATTTCTTGATCTGTATCGTTTTTGTGCTTTCAATATTAAAAAATCCATTGTCCAGACGCAATTTATATTGGCCTTCTGGGATATTCTTGAGCGGTATTGAAATGGCTCCTGATGGATAGTCTCCATTAACCTCCATCTCATTAACCTGATATTTCCCAACATAATATTTTGTTTGGTACATATCAAAGAATGAATAGAATGAAAAGCCATTGACGATAGCGTGGGTATTCGGGTGGGCTACAGGATTGACAAAAAACATGTCAGCAGCATTGGGCGCCTGGATGCTGTAATCTATTGCAAATAGCACGGAGTCCCGGCCATTTTTGTAGCCTATTTTAAAGCTTTTCCCTACTAGACCTTTCAGATCTTTAATGGCAATTTCACGCGTATAAGGGATTGTGATGTTGCCGATAATAATCTGGAATGATTTGTCGTTCCCTCCATATCCGGGTAAGCAGGATCCATAAAAATGTATCATATCTGTAAAACCGTAGGATTCTATGGCTGGAGGAATCAGCTTGCCCAATAAGCTGATTTGGACTAGCTGTCTGTTGAAACTCCCTCCTGTTGAATTTTTCTGTAGCTCTATTCTTAGTTTTTTTCCATGCTGAGAGCCTTCTACATCTGGGATTTTAAATGTTAGACTTGAGCCATCTGCAGCGATTTGATAGGCTATTTGCTGGCTTCTGTCCAGCATGCCATATAATTTATAGCTGTCGTCCAACATCGAAAATCGACCCTTGAGGCTCACTTGTTCGCCGGGCATACCTAAGATTTCCGAAGGCGATTCTACCTGCATGCCATCCAGTTGAAATGAATTTGATGTGCCTTTATAAAAGCCATTTTTGGTCTTGACATAGAACGCATAGGTATAGATCGTATTCATGTCAAAATTGTCTTCAGGTTTATAGGTGAAAACAACATCTTTTTCGGATAACTTTTTACCCAATACAATTTCGGATTCGGGCTTTGCATATCCTGTATTTCCATTTGTACTCAAAACAAAACCGTATTCTATAATATTAGGGAGCATGGTTACATCGCCTACGGCCCCATGGAGGACAATCGACGATTGCGTCATTTTTTCAAAGCTTCCCGTGACGGCGCTTACTGTGATGTTGGTCGGAGCCTCCGTCTTATTTTCCTTCTTGCAGGAGATGAATAGGCAAAATAATATCAAAATTGATATTATTAATTTTGTTACCCCCACTGTATACATTTTCATAAATTTTTCGATTATAATAATTCAAATGTCTCCTTGCATTCGATCCAATCACTTTGGTATTGTGCACTGATGCGTACTTTTCCTTTGAAGAAAATATTCCTTGGTATAAAAACCTGCGGTTCGTCTACTGTACCACCTACGGAGATTAACCTAACGTCACCCATGTAAATTGCGCAGTAGCCCAGTCCTTTACCTTTTAATGTGATGACGTCGCCAGGCTTACCCGATTTTGGATAAAAATCGTCAAAGATAGGAGCGAGTACTTCAATCTGATGGTCGGTAGCGACAGTATGCTGCTTGCCATGGTCGTCATTGTATAACACGGTGATCTTTACTTTACCAGGCTTAATATTCGGGATTTCGAGTACGGCGCTACCATTGGCGACCTGCAAATTTTGGTCCCCCTGATCCCCAAGTCTTGCAATATACTCGTCACCGCGTATGAAATTACCCAGTATTTTTACTGATGTACCATAATAGCCCTTCGATGAACCCGCATCAGTTACTTTTAACGATTGAACAACAATTTTTTCTTTACTTTCAAATTTGGCAAAAGGACCTTCCATAATGAATGGATAAGTTCCATCCGGGATATCTCCGATAGTTATTTTATCATCGCCGTTCCAGGTCCAACTATACCGGGCACTTTTACCGCCTACGCTCATTAGAGGCATGAAGCTATATTTATACGGGATAATACCCGTTACGGAAATCGACCTTCCCGGATGAACATGAGACTGACGGATGGACAAATCTGTCGGTTTCGGAATGTTAAGGGTAATTTTCTTATCGAAGATGACTGTATCCCGGCCATTATAATACCCTATGCGGTAGGCTGTTTTGGGTTGATCATAAATCATATCGCTTAGCAATAGTTCCTGAGAGTAGGGGAACAGCTTGTCGCCGATAATAACGTAAAATGATGAAGGACGATCTGGAGGAAGTCCAGTTCCCGATAGGCGCAGGTAATCGTCATAATTATAGTTATATGACGTGGGAGGAGCTAGTGTACCCAATATCCTAACAGATGCAAGACCGATACTGCTATTAAAGTTTGTTTCGGGTTGGATAGGAGTTAGAGAGAAGCTGAGATCTACACCATGACGGTAACCAGCTGGTACAGCGAACGTAATTTTCCTCTTGGTGGCGTCGATGTTATAAGCAACCTCTTTAGGGTTGTTGAAGTCGTAGCTAAGTTTATAGCTTTCCTTGTTGAAATCCTTAAAATCACCATTTACTGTAATTGTTTCGCCCGCAGTTGCGCTTAAGCCCATTTGATAATCTACGAGGAAATTTGATAGCTGAAACCGGACAGTTTCTCCGAAATAGGTGTTTTTATCGGTTTCTATGTAAAATCGATACGTTCCCACACCAGTTTCTAGGACTTCAGCTGGCGTTTCAATCTTTGTTTGTACTTTCCCAATTTGAACAGCATCACCTAAGGCATATTTTTTTTCAATTGCCGAAGCTCCGAAACCTGATTTGAGTAAAAATCCGTGGTCTTTTATTTTTTCACTATTGAGATACAATACACGTCCTGCAAAAACGATGGTCTTTTTGTTTGCCGCATCAACTCCGATGGTTTCCAATTTTAAGGGATTATCTACTAGAGGAGTGGTTTGTTCAGTCTTTTTACAGCTAAAGCAAATCATTAAAGCTAGAAAATACAGACTGAGTGTTTTCCACTGCAATTGGTTGAACCCGCTAACAAGAGTACTTTTCATTTCTTTTTACTTGGCTAATAAGTAGCCAAAGATATAATTATTTTTCTTTCTTTTATGGCTATATTTTCTTTCATAAATGTTTTTTAGCGTAGCTAAACAATGAAATCCTGTGTAAATTATTTATTTTGTTAATTGTTTAATTGATGATTTTTTTCTTCAATAAATTTCTCAGATAACAAAACATCGGATTACATTCAAATTGTGCTATTAAAAGTCTTCAAACGATATCTGTTGTTTGAATTATTGATTGTTGCCGATTAACATATTCCGAAAGAAAGTTGAGTGATGAAAGAATGAACGTTATTTTTATAGGATAGTTGGGTAAGAAAAAGCGAGGCCTAAGCCTCGCTTATGTTTCAGTACTTATAATTCGAATGAAATATAGTTTGCAGACTATATTCCTAATTCACCGTGGGCAAGCATATGCCGGTAAATCGTTCTACAGTTGTCGAAGAATCCTGAACAGGAATTTTCAACATAGGTTTGCGAAGTGAAAGTGTCAATTACTTCGCCACTGCTATTGTAGACTGTTAACGTGTAAACACACTTTCTCAGAAACTTTGCGTTGTTTTCCTTTGTTGATTCGGCAACTTCAACTTTGTTGGCGTTTTCGGCTGTTGACGAAGTACTTGTTTTCACTTCTACATTTTCTTTGGCGGCTTTTGCTCCAGTGCCGGCGAAGGCCGCGCTTGATAGCGCAGCTAGGGCTACCAAACTCATCAATAACTTTTTCATTGTTTTTAAGTTTTATTTGTTAAATAATGTATGCCTTTTTGGGCATGTTTTAATTATCTGACACTAAAAGTAATCACAAGAAATTTGACTGGGCTGAGGGATTCGTATTCGTGAGAGTTGATCTAATATTCGCTCTTATTTAGTTGATATTTAGTTTGCTCAGTAAACTGAAAGCTGTTCAAAAATTAGAGATGGTAATCCTACATATTTTCGCCTCCCAATTCCCGCCATTCACCGAGTTTTCCTGAGCGTTGGTCTAAAGTCCGTAGGCTGGGGGCCGATTGTGTTGTAGTTTTGAGTCAACAAATAAGAACAAAATACTAACACTATAAAAAAGACATTATGATAGCATTAGTAAAAACATTCGCAGCAGCAGCCCTAATCGTCATATCAACATTCGCAATGGCAGCTGAAGGACCGGGCGCAAAAGCTACAAAAGCAAACGTTAATCTATCTACAGCAGACTTGGCACTTGATCACTATGTTGCGGTAACTACCGAGGGAGAATCAGCAGGTGTAGAGCAGCTATTTGCTGAAGATTTTAACCAAAAGATTCAAGCGTCCAATGCACAAAGTCATGGCCGTAGCGAAATCGTTAAATTCTTGAAAAAGCAAAAAGGAGAGAAGCTGAACTGCACCGTAAGCACCGATATCCTTGAAGAGTCAGCAGACTATATGGTCGCTAAAGTAACCTTGAAATTTGAAAACTTTACCAAGACTGACCTGGTCACCTTAGCGCGCGAGGGTAACAGCTGGAAAGTTTCCAAATCAGTCAATTCGTACAAATAAAATCAAATAGTTAGTGGTCTGTCAGTTCGGGTGGAGGACAGGCCACTAGAGAATTATCTATTTAAGTTTATTTTAAAAGCCAGGTCGGGAGATGTGGCTTTTTTTGTGATATACAAGTATGGAACTTTTAAATTAACTTTAGGCATTCACCATTCGTGCTGAGATTTCATGCAAATGGAGTGTGGTCGCTACATTATAGTAATACAGAGGTCAATAACTTAGATTATTGGGTGTAAAAAAGAATAAGTAATGGATATTAAAAAGCACCTACTAGCGTTAAAAAGTTTTGAAGATTCTTTAGCCCAAGCATTAGATCAACTTCAACGTGAAGTTGGTAACGAACTGTCGTTCCTGGAAAATTTTGATAAATTGAATAATTGCTATAAAATGGATTCAAGTCAAGTCAGTTATTATTGAGCGCTATGCAATTATCCAAATCTGAGGATATATATTCAAGTTTCGAATTATCAGATATTGAAAAGGCCTATGATTTCATGCTCGAAACGAATACTAATAATTTAAATATTTGGGTTGATGCGATCTATTTTAATGAAATTGTTATGGATAATAAAAGAAAAAGTGAGCTATTGAAAACTCGATTTTATTCTCTATTAGCTAATTTCAAAAAAGAAATTGAAAATTTGGATAGGTAGTTAAGTTGACCCTGTAGGACTAACATCAGCGCCCGATATTGAATTTGGAAGAAAAGTAATAGAAACAAAATTTAGATAGTACACGATGAAAGATAAATATGAAAAATGGGCTATTGATTTATCCCTTCCTCAAGATTTATTTTTTTATAAAATGTATGTGGAATACAGTGAAATAGTTATTCTTTTAAAAAACTTAGTTGACCACACTCAAATTCTCGAAATAAAATTTGAGTATTTTGTTTCGTATAAAGTTACGATCGACTTGGCGCTAATGAAGATGGTTAACGAGAACGACGATTTTCGAGGATTTGCGAGATCTACATGCTCCGCTTATTTGGATTCAGTTATTGAGGGCAGCTATAATATTTTAGAAAGAAAAAATATTGAACATTTCGTTATTTATAATTTAGAAAATGCAATTGAGGTGCTTTCGGATGAACCTGCTACATTTCGCTGGTTAAGTAAGGAAGAGGTGAAAACGTTAGTGAGTTAACCCGTTAATAAATTAAAAGGAACAAAATTCAGGTATCAATAGTTATGAACAATTTTATAAAATGGGATCCAGTATCTCCTCCACCAAATGATATTTATTTTGTTCATTTAACGGACAACGGTGGCAACATAGAGATTCATCTGGCTGAAATGAAAGATGACCGAATATTAATCTTAAAATTTAAAGGTGTAATGTCTTATCAAGTGACAGATGAAGGTGCAAGATCGAGAAGTCTCTATGAGCACCCAGGTTATAGAGGTTTAGTGGTATCTGATAATTCAAACTATTTAGATTGGTTTCGTAGAGAAAGTCAAGAAATGTTTTCAGATTGGGATCTGAAACACTATTCTATAGTTAATGTAAATAATATTATCGACATCATAAGCGGTAATGAAATCGAAGTTTTCTGGCAAGCAGAATTCTGAAATGGAGTAAAAAGACGAAGCTCGGATTTGCTCAAGGAATGCTTACCCATTTTTATGAGCCATTGAACACCACTAAATTTACATATGAAAAAGAGCAACATATTAAAAAAATGGCATCCCGTTGAAATGATTAAAGGAGACCTTTATTTAATAAGTTTATCAGATGATCAAGAGAATAGACTGCAGATAAGTTTTGAAATAGAGAATATTGAACCTAACCTTGTCTTCGATTTTGGATTTCATGCACTTTATTATCAAAATCAAAATGAAAACAGTTCTTTAAAAATAATTGACGATTATGGTATTACAGGAAATTGGTCCTTATTTACGGTGGGAAAATCTGATTTGATTGATTGGATAGTAAAAAATAGTTATCATATTGTTAGTAAAGAAAATGTTCAGCATTTTATCTTTTTGTATGCTGATGGTTTAATCAATGTGTTGTCAGCGCATGAACCAAAAGTATATCGACAAAAACAGAAGTATTAATCGTATCTTTGTTCCAAGGACAGGCAGCTGTCCAATCCTTAAGAGCTGTGTCTACAGCGATCAAATTAGATTTTCAAGAAAATTATTTAACACGGTAGGAATACCGAGATAGCAAGCCAGTACCATATATGTTAAGTTACGAAGCATACGAAAAAAGTGTTTTTGATTGGCTGATGTCCAAACATCAGGCAGACAACAATTTTACGTTTACAGTGAGACAAAGTGCCACAAAGAATTCCGAAACCGATTACTTTATCGGAACCCAGCGTTCGGGCTATTTTGCAACTACCTTTTGGTCAATTCCTGTCAATTTCCCGGGTTCTTCTGGCGATGCGATGAGCCTAATATTCGTGTTGGGGGAGTCTACTTATACGTACTATTTTGAATTTACTCAAACCCAAGATCCCAAAGATGATCAAAATCGTGCGGTGCTAAACTTAATCAAGACAATTAAAGAGCCTTTGGTGGAAAAGTATAAGCTGGCACGGAAAATCAATGAAACTGCAAAAATGTATACGATTCGAATCGCTGGCCTCAAAGAAAACTATGTCTCTTTGGAAGCGATGTGCCAGGATATTGATGGCCAGTTGGCCGATATTATCGCTATCGTCGATCAAGGTATCTTAAGTGTCAAGCAATCTATCCAACGGTTTACAGCGCATCGCGTTACACCTCAGGAGTTTGTCAGTCTGATCAATAAGCTGAACCAACGTGTCGAAAAACACCACGCTATCATTAAAGAAATAGGGAGTGAGGAAAAATCTGTCAGTACCGAGACATTTGCAAACAGTATGCCTATACAGCTCAACCAAATTTTGTATGGTCCTCCAGGTACGGGAAAAACCTATAATAGCATCAACTTGGCTCTTTCCATAATCGAAGGAAAAAGCGAAACGGAACTGTCCCTTGAGGATAGGACTTCACTGAAATCGCGTTACCAGCGTTATGTGGACCGAGGACAGATCCTTTTTACAACTTTTCATCAGAGCATGAGCTATGAGGATTTTGTGGAAGGAATCAAACCCCGTTTTCATGAAACCGACGATGGAAGAAAGCAGCTTATCTATGAAGTAGAAAGCGGTTTGTTTAAGATTGCCTGTGCCCATGCGGCATACAATACCTATCTCGAGCTGCACTCGAGTGAAGAGACATCTGCCAGTGCCGAACTGGTCGGTAAGTTTAATTCCGGGGTATTTCAAAAGACGATGGCCAATCAGGATATTCAAGGAAAGCCTGTGGTTTTAATTATCGATGAAATCAATCGGGGCAACGTATCCGCCATATTTGGTGAACTGATTACGTTGATTGAGGAATCCAAACGTGCAGGACGGGATGAAGCACTTGAAGTTATCCTTCCTTATAGCAAGCAGAAATTTTCGGTACCATCCAATCTGTATCTCATCGGTACCATGAATACAGCCGACCGTTCGGTGGAAGCTTTGGATACTGCTTTGCGCCGTCGGTTTGCCTTTGTGGAGATGATGCCCAATACCGAACTGCTCGGCGATATCATCATCGAAAATATCAATCTGCAACATGTCCTCAGTAGAATCAACAATCGCATCAAGGTGCTTTTGGACAAAGACCATCAAATTGGACATTCTTATCTGATTAATGTGCAGTCAACGCGCGATCTCACGCATGCTTTTAACAATTGCATCGTACCCTTACTCAAAGAATATTTTTATCGGGATGAGGAGAAAATTGCTTTGGTGCTGGGACCAGGTTTTGTTGAAATCGAAAATGACAACTTTTCTGGAGATCTCTTTCCGGATTTCGATAAAATACGGAAGCCGCAGTATAAACCAAAGCTGAATGTACTCGAGGTACCAGAAGAAAATATTATTGATGCCTTGAATCAATTGATCGGATAATCATATGCAGCATGTCCTTCAAGTCTATGAGCATGATACCTTGTATCTCAATCAGTCCTACAAGACTCAGGCAGGAGAAAGTCTGCGATTTGTGGAGATTTACTTCCATGTGCTGCTCAAATACAATGATCTACATCAGGGTAAATACTTTGCGCCTGTCTATCAGGGTATCCGATTCAAAAGCTATGTCGGGATTGTTCAGGTGGACGATCTTGTCATTGAAATCCTTCCCAAGATCCAGCGGACTGCATCTACCGTCAATTGGCGCGACGTATTGATCGAAATGCTTCTCGAAACGGAGCGGATAAAGATTACAGCAGTTGGGGAGGCTTTTGTTGACAAACAGCAGATCCATCTGTTGGATATCTATTTTGATTGGTATTTAACAGCGGTAGAAGAATTGCTGCATCACGGACTGGTGAAACAATATTATCAGGAAACTAAAAATACCGTTGCGCTCAAAGGAAAACTGGAGTTTGCAGGGCATATTCAGCGTAATCTCGTTCATAAAGAGCGTTTTTACAATACCCATCAAGTATATGGCGGTGACCATGTGCTGCATCAGATTCTCCAGCTAGGCTTGGAAATAGTTGCTCGCCTGTCGCATGGGAGCTATCGTTATGGACGGTGCAAGACGGTGCAATTGAATTTTCCAGAAGTCAAAGAGATCTGGGCCGACCAGCAATTATTTGATAGGCTATCTTATAGCCGTAAAACGGAATCTTATCGGACAGCAATTGAATTAGCACGATTGATTATTTTAAACTATGCCCCCAATGTCAAAGCGGGAACTGAAAATATGCTGGCGCTGCTTTTCAATATGAATGAGCTCTGGGAGAAGTATGTGCTTGCGCAGTTGGCGAACTGTTCGAAATATTGGGAAGTACGAGGACAGGAGAGCAAGCAATTTTGGCGCGATAAGACCCTTCGACCAGATATCCTATTAAAACATCGAATCAGTGGAAAACAGTTTGTCATTGATACCAAATGGAAGAACTATAGCTATGATATGATATCCACGCAAGATCTACGACAGATCTACGTTTATTTGGATTATTGGAATGCCGTAGGAGGGATGTTGCTGTATCCTCATGCTAATACCCAGAAAAAGAAAGAGCTTTGCGATAACTACCATGGGAAAGAATACGTAGCACAAATTGGTTTGCTGTCGATCTTAGATGAAAAAGGCAATTTGAGCAAATCTTTAGGGAATGATATTCTTGCACTGATTAATTTTAATTAGCCATTCCAGCGCTTCTGTGGGCTCCCCAATTGTCCTCTCGAATGTAATAAACTTAGTCGCAAAGAGATTAACCGCATTAATCATAATAAGCATACGATCGTTGGATAATAAATATTGTATTTCAGTTTGTTGATCGATAGGCTTTTCGTAATTTAAGTGTCATAAACACAATTATAAACTTTTTATGAAAAATCTCTACTTGATCCTCCTGGGATTATTTTTGCCTATTCATGTGTTATGGTGTCAGTCGTCTATTGCTTATTTGGGTATCCATAAAGGGCTTTCAAATGATTTTGTTACCGCGATCTTTCAGGATAGGGATGGATTTATGTGGTTTGGGACATCAAATGGCCTAAATCGTTACGATGGGTACGAATTTAAAGTTTTTAAAAACGACCCATTGTCTAAGAATACCCTTCCTGACAATCGTGTAACAGCTGTTGCCGAAAGTGCTTCGGGACAGCTATATGTAGCAACGAAAAGTGGGTTAGCAGTGATAGATCCCAATCGCACACAATGTAAACAAGTTTTAGTATACTCGGATGGAGGAAATAAACTGCTGAATTTTCCGATCCATCAGATAGAAAAGGATAATCAAGGCCAGTTATTTCTGCATGGCGGATCCAAAGGGCTATTTAAAGTTGAAGAAACAAGAGGTGGAAGTATCGTCCAAAAGATACCTTTAAAAGATGCTGGCCAAAATCAAAATGATTATCGTGTTTCAGCGATTTGCAAAGCTGCTGATGCAGGCGTCTGGGCATTCATAGACCATGTTGGTTTGGCTTATTACGATAGTAAAAAACACCTTTTTTCAAACGTAAAAAAAGTTGATTTCCAGTCGACAACGATGGCTGTAGCACCTACAGGAGATATTTGGTTCGCCAGCAACCAAACAATTAGTTGTTATCATGTAGAAACAGGTGCTTTCACAACTTATAATCACAATACTGACCGGAAGTCTATCGTTAACCTTTATTTTGGAAAAGACAAAAAGCTGTGGATATGTACAGACGGTAATGGCATACAGAAATTTAATATTATTACGCGAACGTTTGAAGATAATATTGGGTTTGACCAACAGCAACTAACCAGTCAGTCTATTTTTGCAGTACTGGAAGATAAAGATGATCGACTTTGGATTGGCACATTAAGAGGGGGTATTAATATTGTAGATCCGGTAAAAAGAAGATTTCAAACATTTAAACTTAATCCCAAAAGCGAGCGGGTAAATACTGCCGACTTTATTTTATCGTTCGAGCAAGCCGATCAAAATCATATATGGATCGGAACCGATGGGGATGGATTATACAAATGGAGTATATCGAAAGGTAGCTTGGTCCATTATCCCTATTCAGCGCATAAGGATGTTAAACCCGCTTTTATAACCTCATTAATCCAACATCAAAATGACCAGTTGTGGATTGGTAGTTATGATACGGGAATTGTCAAATTAAATACCAAAACTGGCCAGGTAAAACATTACCCCTGTTATTATCCTAACACTCAATATGTCAATAATGCTGTATGGCGTTTATTTAAAGACAGTAGGGGGACGCTTTGGGCATCAACACTCGCCAGTGGAAATGTCTATTGCTTGGATACCATCGCAGATCAGTTTAAACACCTCAGTTTGCCGATAAATGATGTGTTAACTTTTTTTGAAGACAAGGATACTGTATTGTGGATGGGATCGTGGAGCGCCTTATTCCGACTAGACTTGCGTACGATGAAATACAATAGCTATCACATTGGAAGCCCAATTCGTTTTATCCAACAAACAGAAAGCGATTTTCTTTGGCTTGGCACAGAGGGTGGTGGACTTTTACATCTGAATCTAAGCTCGATGAACTATAGACGCTATACCGAAAAGGATGGCCTTGTTAGCAATACCTTGTTGAATGGCTTACAGGATGCACAGGGTAATATGTGGATGTCTTCACTTGATGGACTCTCCAAAATGGATGTACAAAAAAAAACATTTCAAAACTTCTATCAGTCAGACGGTCTCCAGAGCAATCAATTTAATTATAACGCTGCCATTAAATTACGGGACGATCTGTTGGTTTTTGGTGGTATCCGTGGGTTCAATTTATTCAGGCCGCAGGATATATTTTTTAAGGCCAGGTTTCCCGCGTTGAAATTGACCCGATTGAGCATTGGGAATGTGCCATACGGGCAAAGTGAAGCGTATAAGCAAATCTCTTTGAACGCTGTTCAAAGCTTAAAAATACCATATGAAAAGGCTATTTTATCTTTTTCCTTTGCAGCATTGGATTATAGTTTTTCGGATAGGATCGACTACGCTTATTATTTGGAAGGTTGGGACAAAGATTGGAATTACGTCAATAAACAGCGGACTGCTTATTATTCGAATCTCAGGGAAGGCAAGTATAAATTGCATATCCGATCGAGTAACGCAAATGGCCAATGGAATCAAGCAGAACGTATTATCGATGTGGTAGTTTTGCCCCCTTGGTATCGAAGCATATGGGCATATATAGGATATCTTTTGCTGATCGTTGCGGTCATCTATCTTTACAATGGGTATCGGGAGAATAAGGATCTATTGCTATTTAAGTTAAAGACAGCCGAATTTGAGCGGGAAAAAGAGCACGAGTTACTCGAAGATAAGCTGACGTTTTTTACCCATATCGTCCATGAAATTAGGACTCCATTGACGCTCATTGTAAATCCCATCAAAGACATTGTCAACAAATCAAAAAAAAATATGGGCGAGTCAGAGGAACTGCTGTCTGTTTACAATCATTCCAAGCGATTGTTAAATCTTGCAGATAAACTTCTTTTGTTTAGAAAATCTGATGGAAATTTTGATGAGCTTGCTTATACAGTATTTGATATCATACCGGTTTTACGGGGAACGTTTGATTCTTTTAGGCAATTGGCCAATTCTCGAAATATCAGTTACGCATTTGAGACTGATATTGAAAGACTAATCTTAAATGCAGACTATGAAAAATTGGAAATTTGTTTTATCAATTTACTTCAAAATGCACTTAAATATACGGCCAATGGCGGATCTGTCTGTATTAAAGTGAGTCGTACAGACGAGGAACTAAGGTGTGCTATCATTGATTCGGGACAGGGCTATCCAACTCAGCTAACGGAAGAAATATTTAAACCTTTTAAACGCAATTTTAGTTTATTTAATCACAGTGCTGATGGTTTTGGAATCGGACTGTTTTTTGTGAAAAAATTCATTAATCTGCATCAAGGTAGATTGGAATATTTTGCGAATCCGCGAGCTGGAGCAACTTTTTCAATTTCGTTACCCATTACCCAGGTCAGTTCATCAGCTATTGTGGGTAGCGTCGAATTACAACAAACGGCTACTGGATATCGTAGTGCTGTAGCAGGAGAGCAGCCCGAACCTTCAGCTTCAACTTATTCCGTGCAAAGTCAGGCACTTGATGAATTGTATGAAAATGATTTGCAGGAGAAAATATTGATCGTCGACGACAGTGAAGATATGCTAAATTATATTGCTCGTATTTTTTCCGACAAATATCAGGTTGTCAAAGCAAATAGTGCTGAAACGGCATCAGCCATTTTAGAAAAATTAGAACCAAGTATTGTCATTAGTGATGTAATGATGAGCGGAACTTCCGGAATTGATCTCTGCAAACAGATGAAGAGCAGCATAAAACGAAGTCATGTACCTATTATCTTGTTAACAGCAAGTTCGTCTTTTGATGTTAAATTAAACGGTATAGAAGTTGGTGCAGATGACTATATCGTCAAACCTTTTGACAGGGAGCTACTCATGGCACGTGTAGAAAGTCTAATTGAAAATAAAAATAGATTACATACCTATTTTTATAGTGAAATTACCTTGCAGTCCAAAGACCATAAAGTTCCGGCAGCTTTTAAAGATTTTTTGCAACGGGCAATAGCCGTGGTTGAAAAGCACTTGTTGAATGAAAATTTTACGGTAAAGATGCTTGCCGAAGAGCTCGGGATGAGTCATTCCAATATGTATAGGCGGATAAAATCTATCTCAGGCAAATCTGCCAACGAATTTATCCGATCTATTCGGATGCGTCGGGCTGCGCAATTACTTATAGAAAACAAGACTAACATTAATGAAACCGCTTATCAAGTTGGTTTCAAAGATATCAAACATTTTAGGCAGCATTTTTCCAAAATTTTTGGTTGTTCGCCCTCAGAATACCGCAAGCGCTACAGCCATCTGGGAAGCGTACCTACTAGTATCGGTTAATCACCTGAGGCATTTAAAATGCAAAAGAGAAAAAAAACAGCAGCTATTTAACATACTGCTGTTTTTCTTCTCTTTTTTTGTGGCTCAGTTATCCGCTAGTAAGCGCCACTGTGACTAGTCATGCCGTCTTTCCGCATAGCTTCTATGATCAGGCAATTGTATACGTAATCCCAGCTTGAACTGACTTCTGAATTTTGATTTAAACCATAGGGCCACCAGTGCATGCTATCGCCATTTATAACGGCTGATTCGTCTGAATTGATCATTTTTAACATATTGTTGGCATTTGCCAGACTATATTTGCCATTGATAATCGCTTGTGACCACCAGCTTGTCGTCCCGGTACCGAGGGTATGGTTCATCTCATGCAACATGGTACGGATATTTTGGTAGCCCTCGCTGGCACCAAATCGCATCCAGCCCTCGTTATTCGCGTCGGCTGTCGGAACCCCGGGGTCGTAGTTGAGGTAAACGTGTTTGGTGGCCGAAGTATAATTATTGGCATACCAGACGGCACTGTCCAGAGCAACTTGCAATCGTTGGTATGCAGCAAGTTGTTGCGCTGTTGGATTGTCGACTTTATTGAATGTATAGGTTACTTTGCCCTTGGCGATTGTATGGAAGGAAATGTCGGGTCCGTAGCTTACACCTGTTTCATTGATCGCATAAGCGCGTAAATGATAATTTGTACTGGGGGTAAGATTGAGCATGCCGATTCGAAATTTGCCTGTGCCAGTTGCAGCATTCATAACCTTATGATCAGTGACCGTCGGTTTTTCCTGTAGGCCCCAGCATAGCCCTCGTTCAGTCACAGCGCCACCACCACTGCTGATAATATTGACATCGTAGTAAGCAATTGATGATCCTACAATAAAGATGGGGTTCGTCCCGAATGTAACCGATTGGATATCGGCAGTGGTCAATACCTGTTGTTCGCCATAAGCAATTCCGCCCTTATTTTTGGCGTAAGGTCTAATGTAATAGGTTTGTGAGGGGGCAAGGGCTGTTAGTGCCACAGTAAATTCACCAGAACCTTTACTGGAAGTTGCTTCCATCGGATTGTTGTCGATTGTCGGATTCGGGTCTTTGTTCCAGCAGACGCCACGACTGGTAACAAGTGCACCACCTTTGTTTAGCACTTTTCCTGTAATCATAGCACCTGTAGTCGTGATATTGGAAAAAGCCAATTTACCAAGCGTAGCAAGTGCGATATCATCTGTTTTTTCTGTAGGCGTTACTATACTGCTTTCGGGAGTAGCCTTTTTACAGCCTGCTAAAGTGCAGGCTGTAAAAATGACATAAAAAACTAATCTATTCATCTATTTTGCTTATAATTTTTCAAAGATCATATTGCCAGAGACTTTAAAATAAGAGCCGTCTGATGCGGTTCCATTCATGTTTCCGAGAAAACCCAAGGTTACAGGTCCCGCTTCTGTTACGGTAAATTCGAATATTGCACTGCTTCCAGATAGGGTTTGAAAGCCTAAGGATGTATTCAAGGCTGATTGATCGGGCAAGGCATTGCCTTTTGCGGCGATGAGGTGAACGACACCGGCGCTGCCTTTGTCAATCTTTGAGACTGTAAAACGATATTTTCCGGGCTGTAGGTTGGTCGTTTGATAAATCTTACCATTTACAATTGGCGCTAAGTTGGGTGAGGGTGAGGCCCATTGCCACCAACCTGCTTCCAAAGATAAACAGGCTTTTTTATCCCGAATCTCAATTCCACCATAATATTTTCCATCTGCTGTCTTGAAGTTCTTTGCCGCATCATTTACAAGCCACACCGCCGGAGTGCCCCAGCGATCACCGCCCATGGCAGAAGTCTCGAAAGGAAAGTTCATGTTTTTTAGATAAACCTCCTTGGGCGATATATTTGCGGAATAGTTCGTGTAGAATGTATCTATACTTAAAGAATCCGGCACAAATAATGTACGATAGCGGAGTGGTTTGCCAGGGAGAAAATCCGATAGAATACTTTTACCTAACTTGATAGAGTCTCTTTGAACAACTAATTTCCCTGAGGTATTGGTATACTCAACTTCTGTAAACTGAGCACCACTTGTCAGATCGATTCCCCCCCAATTGACGGTGGTTTTTTGATCGCCAGCAAAGTAGTCAACAGCATACATTGGTCTGTTGATAAGTCCCGAGCTGAACCGTTCGCCATAAGATACGCCAGTTTTAAAAACGCTTAGCGACTTATTGCCTTGGGCATCGTAGGTGATAAGTTCAAAATTATGTACTCCTTCACTTATTTTCAGTGAAATTTTTAAGGTGTCTACGCCAGCCGTACGATTGATTTTTAACTCAGTCGAATCTTGCCGATTATCCCAGTATATTTTGAGACGATCTACCTTGGGGTCGGCCATAAATAATCCAGTGATATAGACGCGCTCTTTACCAGAGAAGACCTTTACGGAATCAATTTTTCCGGTGTAGGAAATTTCACCGCCTTCCAGGTACTTTTTATAATCATCACTTTTTGAACAGCAAAGGAAAGAAAGCATGGCCATGCTAAGCATAGACATGATAAAGAATGTTTTAATATGTGCTACTTTCATAATAGTCTAATTGATAATAAACAAGTTGTACTAACGTGGATCGCCATAAACCTGTAATTCGGCGATGGACATAAAGGACGATCCCTGCCAATTTTTAATGGTTTTGATGCGTAGATAGCGGACCTTCGGTGCACTGATATCAAAGTCAAAGCTTAAACCCGAATTGGCAAGTTGATAGTCCTCATCTGTTTGTTGCCCCATGGGTAGTCCAGAAGGCTTTTTGCTTTCGAAGGTACCTAAGCGTGTCCAGTTGTTCCAGCTCCCGTCTGAAGGTGGGTTGTCCGAACCCCATATTTCAAAAAATCGCACGTTCCCACCGTAATAATACATACGGCCACTGTTGGTGTATTCTGGATAGTCCCAGATCACAATCCGGCTCATTTTGGCCAACTTACCGGTATCAAATGTGACCCATTGTGGACCATTGACAGTGACGTCAGTCAAAGATATATTGGGCCAGTTCCAATTGTCTCCGTCCCACATCTTGGATAACCCGGTAGAAGTATATTGTTGTTTGGCGTCGGTGGGTAATGTAACCGCAGTATACCTTGATTTGGGAAGTGCCTGTTCAAACAGCGGGGTCAAAGTCGTCACAAGCGTATCGGTAAAATTCATGTATTTGTCTCTCACGGTAATCGCAAACTGTTTGGGATTTGGTGCAAACCCACGGATGGTACGTGAAATCTGTTTAGCGGAAGTATAGATGTTGTCTACAGAAGGTACCCATTCACCCAACGAATCGACCATCACCATCACGGTGAGATTTTTCTCGGTCTCGTTTTCGGCAGTGATCCGAATGCCACCAAAAGCTGGAATGGCCTCCAGACTCCGAAAGGTATTCCAGATGGGATTTTCTAAAGGCGTTACGGAGACTTCGATAGGCGCCGAACTGATTTCACTTCTATTTACGGCATAGAGCTTGATCGAATGCGGATTTGTATCTGCAAAACCTTCCACGAGAAGTGTGTTGTTATAGTAGGAGGATTTCACCTCCATTTCTTTACCTGATTTTAATTGATAGACGGCTTTGACATACAATAGATCCTGATCTTTTGGTAAGGTATAGGTAATACGTGCGGCCCCAGCCAGGTTTTCTACCTTCACATTACTGACTTGCCCCGGTGTAGTACTGTTGACAACAGGAGCGACTTGAATTTCTTCTTTACAGTTTTGGAATAAGATGCAGAACAAAAATATGGTCTGTATCAATTTTCTGTTTATGTTCATTTCTTTATGACTTTAAGGATAAAATTGAAAGGACTACCAGCCTAAATTTTGTGTCAACGAAGGATTTACGGTTAATTCACCTTGGGCAATTGGCCAGAAATAATCTCTAGGGGCCACAAATGTCTGCTGAAACAATGTTCTTATCTGGTAATAATCTGGACTGATCTCCTGATTTACGCTCCATCCGGTAATGTTCTGATTGAAATATTTAACGGCCAGTTTCCAGCGCCTTAGATCCCAATAACGTTTTCCTTCAAAGGCCAATTCGATCATGCGCTCCCGTTGGATAATTTCGCGAAGACCTTCTTTGGTTGTAGGCTTGTCTGGGTTTGACGAATACTGGCTCCAAGACGTTAGGACACCGGGGATTCCAGCACGTTCGCGTATGCGGTCTAAATACGCGTAAACATCAGCTGAAGGACCATTGGCTTCATTCAACGCCTCAGCATACATCAGATAAATATCGCTTAGGCGCATATCTGGCCAAGGGTAGGATTTATAACTGACACCATTGCTACTGAAAGCTTGTTCCCAATTCACTAATTTTTTAAGGAAGTATCCAGTTTCATTGATCCACCCATGGTTATTGGCACCAGCCGGCTGATTTAGCTTCGCCTGTACATAATACGTATCCTCATCCGATAGGCTTTTGGTATCAAACTTGAACCAGATGCCGCCGTCAAAACCCAGGTCAGCATAAAATCGGGGCTCGCGGTCGAAGTTTAGACGCGCTGTAGTATACCCTTCTTTGATATAATACCGATCTGCAGCGGTAGCCGCGCGTAGACTCGACTTGTCGTTAAAATCGAGGGTTTTATCCTCATTGATGGGGACACCATTTTTTGTGTAAAACATTTCTGCAATTTTCAGCGGTGCGCTGAGGTGTTGTCTTGCCGTACCGACCACTGCTTCCGGGGTTAAGAGGGGCATCGCATCCCGCTGTATATTCCATGCCTGGTAATTGGGGTTTGCCCAGATGTGTTCAGCAGACCAACGCTCATTAAAGCCCAAGTTGATGCCCAGCACCTGTGCGGTTGCATCGCTCATTTTAAACTGTCCATATTCGGCCTTATTGAAAGGGAAGAAGCGGATGCCCGCAGCATCGGCAGATTCAATTGCCGCTTTTGCAGCTTCCGCGGCCTTCGTCCATTTTGAGGCCTCATAAGTTGGATTAAACAGCTGTTCGCCTTTGCTATTGCGCATGGACTGATAATCTGTATTTCCATTGAATAGGGGACTTGCGGCAGTCAGCAATACCTCAGCCTTTACAGCCTGAATGATGGGTTTGGTCACCCGTCCAAGTTCCGCGGCCTTATTGGGGATAATTAAAGGAACAGATTTTTGTGCAGCAGAGTCCAGCAAAGAAACAATGTAATTGACCACCTCATCGACAGGACGCTGTTCTACCCGTACAGCAGACTGATCTGCGTCAAGTGAGATGTTTTTTTCGACAACGGGAATTGGTCCATATTGGCGAAATAACAAATAGTGGTAATAAGCTTTTAGAAACAATACTTCTCCAATCCATCGCGAACGATCATCGATTGAGAGATCAGGTACCTTGGACAGATCAGAAACATTTTCTAAAAAGATATTGCAATCTCGGATAGCGATCCATAAACCACTTCTCCAGGAGTCTACAAGTGGTTGATTGACATTCTGCCCGCCGCGGGCGATACGCCAGTTATTCGCCGGATAGATTTCCCGCTGGGCAACAGGTAGCCATACCTCATCGCCGGCAAGAAATCCAGTATTGCTTTGGGCATCCGAATTATTTGGTAACCACGAGTAGCAGGTGAAGAGAAATTTTTCAGCTTCATTTCGTAAGGAAAAGGCATTGTCAATTGTCGCCACGTTGTCCGGAACGACATCGATATAATCTTTACAGGCAGAAACTCCAAAAGCACTAAACAAGAGGCATGCGATATAGGTTGCTGTCTTTTTCATATTTTTATTTTTCATGATTTCTTAATTGTAGTTCACATTAAAAGCTCAGTTGTAAGCCTATGTTATATACGGCCTGAATCGGATAGCCTATTCCTTTTCCACCCATCTCGACATCCCACATTTTAAAAGAGCTTAAGGCAAATAAATTCATTCCATTGGCGTATACCCGAAGGTTTTTTGCTTTGAGGCGTTTCATCAAACTTTCCTTAAACGTGTAACCTACTTCCACTGTTTTCAATCGAAGGAAAGCACCACTACGCATCCACCAGGTACTTCTTTGGTTATTATTCGCTATAATGTTTTCACTTAGACGAGGCCAAAAGGCGTATAGATTTCGATTTTCTTCACTCCAATAACTATCGGCAATGACCTGTAGAAGGCCGTTTTGCGAACCACCATTTAAATAGAAGGGCGAAATATTTTCGGGATTAATGAAAAAGGAAGAGCGTGCAGATCCCTGAAAGTAAAAGCTGAAGTCTAAGCCCTTTCCACCCACAGTACCGCCAAAGCCATAGATCATTTCTGGCGTGGTAGGGTATCCGATCGCGACGCGGTCTAAATCTGTGATCTGTCCATCGCCATTTACGTCACGGTATTTGATGTCTCCACCCAGGTAATCTAAGCCCGGTTTTCCGAATTGAACCGGAGAATTCAGTACCTCCTGATCGTCCACAAAAAGTCGTTCAGCGATGTAACCAAACTCTTGGGACGCCGAAGTACCTACTGTATAGCGACTGGCTTCTTTGTATGCGGGTTCATCCACAATCAGTTTCTTGCTTACGGCATAAGTCATCGTTCCACGTCCCTGAATGTACCAGCTGTCGCCAAAGTTTTTATTATAATTTAACGTCACATCTACCCCTTTACTTTCGGCTTTATTCGTATTGGCGACAATGGCGGCGCGAAGGCCCATTGTACTCGGTATATATGATCGGCCGGTGAGAATATTGCTCCGGATCTGTTTGTATACATCTACATTTAACTCGAGGTCTTTAAAGAGGCCGAGTTCGAGTCCTAAGTTTGTTTGGCGCGATCGCTCCCATGTGATGTCCTGATTGGCATAACGACGTATGGCGATGGTTGGTCTGGTATATCCCGAAAGCTCACCAAATCCAATCTGAAAGGCATTCATGTCGACATCAGATAAATAGAAAAAACGATCTTGCGAACGGCCGATTTGATCGTTACCAGCAAAACCATGTGTAGCACGGATTTTTAGTTTTGAAATGACATCTTTGACAGGTTCGAAAAATGATTCATTGGATATATTGTAGCTAAGCCCAAAGGAAGGAAAAAATCCTAAACGTCGATTTTTGGCAAAACGTTCTGAACCATTGTAACCAAAGTTGAACTCGGCGATATAACGATCATCAAAATTGTACGAAAAGCGACCAGAAAGACCGATATTGCGTGAAGGCAGCGACAATTGCAAGTTTCCGGCATTCCCACTCAATGAATTTTGAACTAAACCGATCACTGTAGCCCCTACATTATGCTTACCAAAAGCATGGTTGTAGCTGGCAATCGCATGCGCATAAAACATCGAATTTACTTCTTTTGCAGACTCCGAATAATCGAGGTATTCGGTACCAACAGTTCCAATCGATCCCAGTGAACCATCATTCATGACCCGGAGGCTTAGATCGCCAGTCGCATCAGCAGATGCTGTGTAATAGAAAGGATTATATTTGCGGCTTACTTCAAAGTAAGCATAACGTTTTAGATAAGTCATTGCCGTAAGGCTCAGCCCTGGGATCAATGCATTCAGATTTTGGTTAATCTGAATCTGTGGCATGATCGTCGAGGTATTAAATTCTTGGTAACCACGTACCATTTCGGCGTAAGGGTTTACAAATAAACCACCATTCCTATTTAGTGCATTACCAAATAAAGGGTGATTCATGTATGGCATATACGAAGACGGATAGATCGCCGGGAACATCACAGGATTTGACCAGATGGCGCGTCTGAAGGTCGCAGCTCCACCATTGATACGGCTTCCATTTTCGTCTGTGCTGCCGATCGGTCCATTGTAATCGTCAAACTGAGCATATACACGTACGATACCTGTTGTCGTAGGGGTAAAGTTGATATCAACATTTGAACGGACGGAGTAATTTTTTAACTTGATATTGTTATTGAAATTGTTGATTCCGTTCATCTTTAAAATACCATTGTCGATGTTATATGTACCGGATAGGTAGTACTTTGCTTTTGCTCCACCGCCGCTGATATTTAAGTTATTACGTTGGTTTATGGTGTAGTCTTTTATAAGCTGGTCAATCCAATTATTATTCGGGTAGAGCAGCGGATTGTCTCCGGCTCTTGTATGGTCAATTTTGGTCTGCCAATACGGGAGCCCCTGTCCACTGGCCGCATCAGCGGGCCTTGTCAGGTAGGCCTCGTTGGCCATTTCCATGTAGCGGATGTTGTCTGCAAATTTAAAATTGCGGGTATTGGTAGAAACATTACTTTCCGTACGGAATTCAAATTTGGTAGCCCCTTCTTTACCCAGTTTTGTGGTGATCAGAACGACGCCGTTTGCACCCCGGGCACCATACATGGCGGCCGCATTGGCATCGCGAAGGACAGAAAAGCTCGCAATATCATCGGGCTGTAAGCGGGCCATATCGGTCGGTGAAGATTCGATGTTATCGATGAGAATCAATGGGTCCTGTTTTCCGGTACCAAAACTTCCAAGTCCCCGAATAAAGAAATTTGCATTATCAGATCCAGGCTCACCACTGCGTTGAAAGGCAATCATACCGGCAACCCTTCCGGCGAGCATAGTGGTTAGGTTGCTCGTCGGGCCTTTTAATTCTTTCGGGTTAATCGTGGTTACGGAGCCGACTACGGAAGCTCTTTTTTCGCGTTGACCAAAACCCGTGACAACGACATCGTCGATAACATTTTCGTTTAGTTTAATTTGGATGTCTAAAGTGATGGTATTGTTGGCATCTGGTTTTTTCCCGGTCAGGAGAATTTCCTGACGTGCGTAGCCGACACTACTAAATACTAATGTCGCAGTTTTGTTAGTATTAAGTACATAGTTTCCATTTCCATCCGTAGATACGCGCATAGTGCCCCCCAAGACACTTACTGTGACGCCTGATACCGCTGTACCGTCATTTTCCGAGGAGACTTTTCCTTGTACACGAACTTGTTGAGCCATAGCTGCACAACAAGCTGCCGTCATTAGAAATATAAAAATTCCTAGACGAGATTTAATCTTCTTCCATCTTTTCATTAATAAGAATTTTGGTTATAAATTGAGTTATGTTAGGTACAATTATCGTTACAATGAATTGGATAATTCGAGGGGATTTACAGCAAAAAAAGGGGGTGAAATGGTCAATAGTAAATGGTCGGTTTTGCACCAATAGTCTGGTGTAACCCATACGAATATCTCCCTTACTTTGGCCGAATATATCACCCTGATTTTTTGCCAATAACGTCTTGGTGCCGTCAATATGGGGCTGCGAGAACATGTTGTCGCTAGGATCAACGGCTTATTTTCATTATCGAAAGAGTTTGGTAAGTAGCTATTGAGTAAATTCACTGTTAATGTCTGCTTTTACACGAAACAGTACATTGTTGTCTGTCGTTGATGGTGTATTGACATCAGTCGTCATCCTATTTAGATTTACCTCCCCATTTCCGCTATTTACCGAGTTTTCCTGATCGTTAGTCTAAAGCCCATAGGCTAGGGACCTATTGTGTTGTAGTTTTGAGTCAACAAATAAGAACAAAAACCATCATGAGCATCGATGGAAATGCTCAAGCTTCATCACAATTGAAGAGCAAATTATTTAGATGAAAAACTAACACTATAAAAAAAGACATTATGAAAGCAATAGTAAAAATATTCGCAGTAGCAGCTTTAATCGCCGTATCAACTTTCGCTATGGCAGCTGAAGGCCACGGTTCAAAATCAGCAAAAGTTAACCTTTACACAGCAGATTTCGCTTTAGAGCACTATGTTGCAGTAACGACTGCGGGCGAATCGGCAGGAGTAGTGCAGTTATTCACAGAAGATTTCAATCAAAAGATCCAAGCTTCCAATGCACAGTCTAACAGCCGTAGTGCCGTAGTTAAACTATTGAAAAAGCAAAAAGGGGAGAAGCTGAACTGTACAGTAAGCACAGATATTTTAGAAGAATCCGCAGACTATATGGTCGCTAAAGTGACCTTGAAATTTGAGCACTTCACCAAAACAGATCTTGTCACCTTGGAGCGTGTGGGTGATGACTGGAAAGTATCCAAATCAATCAATTCGTATAAATAGAACTTTACAACTGGTGGTTTGCCAGTAATAAAAGACAAACCACTAGTGAATCATCTATTTAAGTTTAGTTTAGAAGCCAGGCCGTGAAATCTGGCGTTTTTACGTCAAAAGGGCCTGATTCTCATCAGACCCTTTCTCTTAGCGTTTATTTGTACAGTAATTTTTATGTTTCCTATCGTTTCCTCTTTTTTGTTTCGTCATCCAATGTTTTTAAAGACTATTGGATTTTCACTGTACGACGCCAATTTTTATGTTGAACCTTTCCTTCGAAAGATAGCTTGGAGCCGCTTTGTATTATAAGAACAATTGCCATTTGCAAATAGTTTTATAATTTTTTACTAACTGCAGTTTTAATTCAAAAGACTTACGCTCGTAGTGAAGTACAGGTTGGACTAGTAAATATTTGCAACATCCTTTGATTATCAACCAGAGCTTACAACTCGGGATTAATCACGAAGGACCGCTAATCATAAAATACCTTCAGCTGCTGCAGCCTCTTTTTCACTAGCTTACTCTTCATCGGTTCAAAACTCATGATTTCTTTGCTGTTCTGTTTTACGGATACCCGAAACGGCTGGTTTAGCTTTGCTGTCACATGATAGATAGCCACCAGCTCAGCGAGGTCTTCAAACCATGCAGCTGTACTGTAAAGTGAAGCGAAGGGCGTTTTTTGAAGCTCTTTGTATATTTTCGGTGCATCAGAAACCGGCACCTGCTTCCCGCTCCGGAAGCGTGTGGTTGCCAGCAAAGGGCTGATGAACGCTTTCTCGGGCACATTCGCGGCATGCCAGATACCCCGGGTAAATGCTGTAGGTGCCGCAACTGTATCGTCCTCGCCGTAGTGAGGTGTAAGAGCCAGTACCGCATCCACCACATGCGTTGCCTCGTGAAGCAATACGTACACCATAGCGTCCAACTCGCCGGCATCTATCGTTACCTTCAGTCCGCTGTCTTCAGGGAATTTGTAGTATGAATTCTCCTTCCATGTGGCCCATTGGGAAACAGTTTCGTTAATAATTTCTGCACGAAAAGTAATGTTGAATTTTTGGCTTGAATCGGCTGTTTCAACCGGTGATGTAAGTGCCGTATTGGGCATATTATCCATGAAACTTATACTGTGCAGATGTTGCTTCAGAATTTTACTGTGCAGCGGCGACAGCATACTAAAAGCCTTTGCGACCTTGTCTTTTTCTTTGGCTGTCAGTACATGATCCACAGGC
Source organism: Sphingobacterium sp. 40-24 (assembly GCF_001899705.1). Lineage (NCBI taxonomy): Bacteria > Pseudomonadati > Bacteroidota > Sphingobacteriia > Sphingobacteriales > Sphingobacteriaceae > Sphingobacterium > Sphingobacterium sp. 40-24. Next base: position 165,963 of record NZ_MKWH01000004.1, read on the forward strand.
TGCATCCCTGCTTCGCGAAATTTGTTGAAAACTTCATCCGGTGCCGGTTGTATTCGTTCTGCCAATGCTGACATGGACCGGCTTTCTGGAATTTGCGCGCGAAGAGCCATCGGGATAAAAAGAGAAAAAAATAAGTAAGTAAAGAATCTGCTTATCATATTGAATTTTGTATTGGAACAACAACGACTGAATTTAATTTATGGCAAGAAATTTTGCCCGGAATGCTGACGGCGTTTCACCTGATTTCTGCACAAATAGCCTGCTGAAGTATGCTGGATCTTCATATCCCAGTTCATAGCCAACCTCTTTTGCCGTCAGATTGGTATGTACCAGCAGCCGTTTTGCTTCTAACAGAATTCTGTTCTTGATCACATCATTGGGCTGTGGCAGGTTGAGTCTTTTAAATTTATGGCTAATTGTTTTTGGAGCCATAAACAGCAGTTCGGCATAATCGGCAACATGGTGCTTTTCTTTATAATGTTCGTCAACCAACAAGGTAAATTTCCTGAAAAACTCCAGGTCGCTGTTCTGTTCGTTAAGTTCTTTATCGAGATTTTGCTTTTTCCACAAACGTGCGGATTTGATGAACAATTGTTTAAGATAGGTACGGAGCATCTCTTCCAGCGAGGTATCGTTCAATCCGAACTCATCCGTCATCTGTCCGAAAATATAGCTAAAGAAGGGAATTTCGTCCTTGTCCAATTCCACCATCGGCATATTGTAGATGTTGCTGAACAGCAATCCGTTGCAGGCTACTTCCTCATCATGTATCTGGATACAATAAAAGTCGCGGTTGTAAAAGATGAAGTGTCCCTCTTCTTTTCCAAGCTTCTTTATATGCAGATGCTGATTGGGGCTTACAAAGAACAGGGAGGGCTGTTTTACGGAATATTCAGCAAGATCAACCTGTAACTCAGCTCCCTTTGAAAGAAGCAGTACTTTTATGTATTGTTTATATCCCGCGCCATTAATGGAATCGACATTATCTTCATGCAACGATATAAGCCCTATGGTTTTTAGGTCGTTTCGAAATACTTTTTCACTTGCCATATTGGTCAACTAATGGGGTTAAAAATACAAATCTCAGTTCAAATAGAAACAGGAGAACACAATATTCTTGCTCTCCCGTTTTGCAATTCATCATGATTTTGCAAATTTCTCCAGCTCGGTATTGAATTTTTCCATTTCTTCGACAAACAAGGCATGACCGCTGTTTTCAAAGCGGATAAGCGTTGCATTTTTTATGCCTTTCTGTAATTGTTCGGCCCAAACAAGCGGACAGTTTTTATCATACACTCCCTGAAATATGATCACAGGGATATTGATTTTTGAAAGCTGGGGGCGTAGGTCCAAATCGCGGAGTGCCGTGATCGATTCTGTCATGGCATAAGGAGAGGCCTGCAAGTTGATATTTTCCAACCATTTTTCTACGTTTTTAGAGATATTACCTTCTTTCGCCACGAAGCCTGCGCCGAAACTTGCGATCAGATCCTGTCTTTGTGTTTTGGTTGCGTTTATCAATCCTTGTACCGCTGCATCCGGCAATCCGTCAGGAAAACCTTCCCGCTGTTTCCACGATGGTGCCGCTGCCCCAAACAGCGCTAGCTTGCTTATATGGGCGGAGTTATATTTTGTCACATAATGCAGTACCACTGCGCCACCTAGCGAAAACCCTCCAAGCGTAGCATTTTGTATGTCCAGTTTTTCCAGAACCACTTTTATATCATCGGAAAAAACATCAAAGTCATACTTTCCGTAAGGTTTATCTGATTTTCCAAAACCACGAAGTGTAATACCAATCACTCTGAATCCTCTGCGGGATAGATATTGGTATTGGTATTCGTACATTTCATCGCTCAATGGCCAACCATGAATCAATACGATAGGCTTACCTTCGCCAAGGTCGGTTACATGGAGCTTTACTCCCTTTTCTACTTCGATGTATTCTGCTCTTCCGGCAGAAGCTGGTACTCTTTTCCCTTGAGCGAAAAGAGAAGTGCTCAATAAAGTCATCACTAAGCTGATTGTTGCAATAATTGTTTTCATTTTTTTAATGTTTAAATTGTTTTAAAGTTATGATACAAAGATATAATCAGCTTGATTCGCAAGGAATGGATAATGGTGGATATGTATTGTACTTTTTTCCCTAATAAAGAATTTAAGGGTAATAGCCGTGAATCCAAGGTAATATTGAAATTTGAAGTTCTTACCAAGGCTGATCTCGTAAATCATCTATTTATTAAGGCCACGTCGAGAGATGCGGCCTTTTTATGATTTATCTATTTCTTTAGTTCGGTTTATTACCCTAAATAATCTCGTCAGGGATTTGACTCAACTGTGAAACTAAATAATTAATGGGGGAGGTCAATTCAGATTGGTTACAATCGTATTGATCAATAACGCCGTAGATTACAAACGATGATATATTAAAGCCTTCTTCGATGTCATTATAGTAAATTATTTGATTTCCAAATAAAGCAACCACCCAAAAGCCCCCACTGTCATCTCCAAATGATTTTTCTTGCCACTTATGAGGAGTTACTTTGATGAGATTCCAAAGGTTTAAAGCTTTATAATCCATTGTCAGTTCTGCTTGCAAAATAAGAAGTTCTATTTTGTCAATTGATATCGGTGGCCACATGCACTAAGATAATGAAATTTTGAAATAAATTATCTCTCCGGGAGTCTATAGGTTCATTGAATCGTTAATTCGAACGATAACTTTCACCTCCCCATTCCCACCATTTACCGAGTTTTCCCGATCGTTGGTCTAAAGCCTGTAGGCTAGAAGGCTATTGTGTTGTAGTTTTGAGTCAACAAATAAGAACAGATAAAAAACTAACAATATAAAATAAAGACATTATGAAAACGCTAGTAAAAACATTCGCAGCAGCAGCCCTAATCGCCGTATCAACATTTGCCATGGCAGCTGAAGGACCTGGAGCAAAAGCAACAAAAACAAACGTTAACCTTTCCACAGCAGACTTGGCACTGGATCACTATGTTGCGGTAACGACTGAAGGAGAATCAGCAGGAGTAGAGCAGTTATTCGCAGCTGATTTTAATCAAAAGATCCAAGCTACCAATGCGCAGTCTAACAGCCGTAGTGCCGTAGTTAAACTATTGAAAAAGCAAAAAGGAGAGAAGCTGAACTGCACAGTTAGCACTGATATTTTAGAAGAATCTGCAGATTATATGGTAGCTAAAGTAACGTTGAAATTTGAGAACTTCACCAAAACGGACTTAGTTACCTTGGAGCGTGTGGCTAATGACTGGAAAGTATCCAAATCAATTAATTCATATAAATAAATCTCAAGAACTAGTGCTCTGCGAAGCTATAGGTAGAGCACTAGTGAATCATATGTTTAAGTTTAGTTTAGAAGCCACTCGTGAGATGTGGCTTTTTTACGTTTTATGGTTACGCATCGGCTCAACTTTTCGGTAGATGTATTCTACCGCTTACATTGGACGCTTTTCACTCATATAGCCCTTGAATGAAGCCTAAGTTTGTGTAGGAATTAAAAACAACAGCATTATGGCAAAACAATTTCTAATCAAAAAGACAATGGCAGATTTGCGCAACTTATGTGCATGTGAAATTGCCGAATTACAGGATGGTACTTATCTAGGCGTACAACTTCTGGGCTATTACCAAGCAGGAGATACACCAGGTCCTATTGTTTACAGTTTATCAGATACAACGGGTTCAGACGACGGCGGGAGTATCATTGCTACTGCAGGAATTAAGTTAGAACATAAATTTCTAGAAGCGGTTAATCCGCTTTACTTTGGTGCAAAAGCCGGATTAGATACCGATTCCACCCCTTTTATACAGCAAATTTTTAATTCAGGTTATAGGAGTATAGAAATTACCTGCCAATTACTCGCAGATTCCTATTTGGGACTGCCTGATGCAACATTACAAAGATATCCTTCGCATCGGATTAGTGGCAAAGGCGGATCGGTGCATTTAACGAATAATGTCAATGACGGCTGGATAACATCACAGTCTTCATTATTGAATCCCGGTTCAACAGGAAATTTGTACACAGGCAAGGTTTTTATCGATAATTTGGTTGTAAGAAATGCCGGCCCGGATATTGGAAACATAATAGATGGGACACCTTTATCCGGTACATTTGTAGATGGGGATCGGATTTATAATGTATTTATAACCAAGTGTTCTTTTTTTAGGGTTAAACATGTTATCAAATCTTATAAAGAAAAGAGGCCCAATGACACAGACGCTTATAAAAACGGGTATTTACAATCTGTTACGATTACGGGTAATATATTTGAACAGGTTGAACGGATAGTTGATGCTGATCGATGCTTTAACTTTACTTTTAAAGATAATATGTGTGAAGGCTGTATATCCGGAATCTGGTTTAAAAATATCGACGGAAAACCTACAGTAAATGTTGCTAGGATTGTAGATAACGTATTTGAAAGTGGTGGAGTTTTTTTGTATTCCGGACCAATAGCCGGCGGAAAAATTTCTGGAAATTATTTCGAGGGTAATAATCAACCTGAGATTAAAACCTACAAAGCCCATTTGTACTTTAAATTCGGAGCGGCAACAAATTACATGGGGTTGGCTATTGATAGTAACAACTTCCAAGCGCACGAAGATCAGAAGATAGATGTGGAGTTTTCCGATATCAAGTTTGACGGAAATTTTACCACAGATGCTGAATATTTAGGGAATGTAAGTATCCGTAACAACAACTCTAATTCCTATTCTCTGGTTGAGCCGCAATCGCGGATTAAATTTTATGAAGGGAATTCAATTACTGCTGATATGTATGCAAGAGCTCGAACGGTGGTGAGTCCTACTCAAAGTCGCATTTCATTTCAACGGAAAAGACAGGAGTTATTGAGCTCAAGCTATCTATCGTCAGATGGCCATGTGATAGCCCGCATAAATATTGCCCGAATCAAAAGTTTGATGGCTAAACAGGAAGAGAGGACTTCGAACGGAACAATTCATATCATGTTATTAGCTAAAACATCAGGAATGATCACAATTGGCGCGACATTAGCGATTGTTGATTTTATAATTATGCCTGCATCAGAAGGAATGGGTTCGGGAGCAATTGATGATATATACTATAAGTTTAAATTGCGAAGTGTATTTAACATCGATGCAGGAAAGCCGATCAATTCGAATTTTACTGCTGCAACAACTAAGGCTCATTTCAATGAGGATACGGCAGCGCTTACAGCTGTTCCGGACGGCGATTTTGTAAAACTAATACTATCTACATTTGTAGCACCATCAATCGACAACTTTGGTAAGGCTGACCGACTTCTGTCATTTCAGACAATTCAAATCAATGCCAACAACAATTCGTATAACGTAGGTTATCCGGTGATTTAAAGAAAATAGGGCTGGTATACCTACTGGCCGCATTTCTTTAAATTATTACAAGTCATGCGAATTTATTTTTACCTCCCCATTCCTGTCATTCACCGAGTTTTCCCGATCGTTAGTCTAAAGCCCATAGGCTAGGGGCGTATTGTGTCGTAGTTTTGAGTCAACAAATAAGAACTAAAAACTAACACAATAAAATAAAGACATTATGAAAACGCTAGTAAAAACATTCGCAGCAGCAGCCCTAATCGCAGTATCTACTTTCGCTATGGCAGCTGAAGGGCCTGGAGCAAAAGCAACAAAAGCTAATATTAACCTTTCTACAGCAGATTTCGCTTTAGAACACTACGTAGCGGTAACTACAGAGGGAGAATCAGCAGGAGTAGAGCAGTTATTTGCAGCTGATTTTAATCAAAAGATCCAAGCTACCAGTGCGCAGTCTAACAGCCGTAGCGAAGTGGTTAAATCTCTGAAAAAACAAAAAGGCGAAAAGCTAAACTGTACAGTAAGCACAGATATCATCGAGGAATTTGCAGACTATATGGTGGCTAGAGTGACTTTGAAATTTGAAAACTTTACCAAGAGAGATCTCGTTACCTTGGAGCGTGTGGGCAATGACTGGAAAGTTTCCAAATCGATCAATTCGTATAAATAGAATTTTACAACTAGTGGTTTGCCGTTAATAAAAGACAAACCACTAGTGAATCATATGTTTATTTAAGGCCACGTCATAAGATGTGGCTTTTTTTATTGAGTAATCTTTTTGTTATTTCCCCGTGATGCTAAGTCTTTTGTTTTGATCTATTTTAGCATTTACTCCCGCATAAGTTTCTATAATATATTCGGTGGCAAGTTTCAACCCTTTTTTAGTTTCAATAGGATGAAATCCTGGCCCGGTAAAGAATTCAACTTCATTGTCAATTTTGGAGTACCAGACAAACCCAACATCTTTCTTACTTAAAGTATCTGGTCGCATTATTTTGAAGAAACTATGGAATTGATTGTTATTAAAACCAATTACTCGATGGTAAGGTACAGAGGATTGACATGTTGTTTCAACATATCTATGACCATCCCAATACATGCATCCTTTTGGGGTCAAACAATATATTATATAAAATATAATGATTATTAGACCTGAAACGGTAGAGAATCTTAGCGCAATCATGTTGTTTTTATAAAACCCCATTAGTCGCCCTCCGGTCGGAGGACTTCCTGGCCCTCCGGTTGGGGAATTTCCTGGCCCTCCGGTCGGAGGACTTCCTGGCCCTCCGGTTGGGGAATTTCCTGGCCCTCCGGTCGGAGGACTTCCTGGCCCTCCGGTTGGAGGATTTCCTGGCCCTCCGGTTGGAGGACTTCCTGGCTTTCCGGTGGTTAGATCATAGCTATATTGAAATGGTCTTGGTTGATAGTCTACAAGTATTGCGATTAATTTGACAAGAAGGTCATCAGGATTTTCAGTTTTGCCTTGGATAAATTTCTGCGATGCTTTTAAAAAACCTGGATTGAAGTTAAATATAGCTTCTTCTAAATTTTTCTCTTTTTTATATGGATCGAAAAATTTCTGAAAAATATCAATGTCGGTAGAGGCGAGCTGTTCGGATAGTCTGACTAAACAATAATCTCTCAAATTCGCAGGCGATGGATTCGCCAGTAAGTCATCAAGCTCATGTCTTTTTTTCTTCGCCTCATATAGGGCAAGAACCTCTTCTTTAAATTGGGAAAATGTTGTTGGCATGGCATCAAAAATAAGCTAATTCTATATCGGAATTTACGGAATCCCGTAAGATCATTCAAACTAAATACATCGGAATTTGCGGAATCTCTAGAATTCTATCAGACCTTTCAGAATTGCCGGAATGGTTTGATAGAAAAGGTTTTAACTGCTATAACTTTGTTCTCGAAGTCAGATGATAGATCGATTAAAATATAAACTAAGATACTAATCTGATTTCACAATGAGAAGATCTCGCGGTAGTCTTTAGCCGGTTTGGGAAGCAGCTTCTGCCTCCCGCGATTGACACTCTTACTTCCCAAAAAATTCAGAAGGCCTTCTGAAAACATTTGTAGCAATCCCGTGCATGGTGCACGGGGACTACTCATTTTTTCAACTTTTTAAATTTTTTGAATCATGTGGAGTTTAATATTATATTTTCTATTTGGAATCGGTCAACCGTCTAATTCACAACCTGGCGCAGGAACGTCAACAGTACAAACGGCAGATGCACCTCCTGTGGATCCGGGGGATAACGGGGGGGAAACGAGCACGCCAATTCCACCTCGGCCACCAAAACCATAACAAATACACAAACGGGAGGTAGCATCTAGTTACCTCCCGTTTTAAATTTATATATTGCTTTGATGGTTAATTTTAATTATTTTCGAGAAAAATGAACCATCTTGAAGCCTCTTTATATATTCCTCTCCCTGTTATTTTTTTCCTCTTGTTACAAGAAAGAAATAGATAAACAACCTTCAGTGGAAAATCCATTTTATGATATTGCATACAATTATCTCGAACAAGGTGTTTCCGATAGTGCGTTTTTAAATTTTAGTCGGGCTAAAGATATTTTCCTTGAATCTAAAGACAGTATAAATACAGGCAATTGTTTAATTATCATGGCAATTTTGCAAAAGGATCTAGGAGATTATTTTGGAGCACAGGAGACCGCCTTACAGGCCTTGAATTTTTTGAATTTCGAAAACCCCAAACATCGTATATATTTAAGTTCCGATTATAATAATTTGGGAGCCAGCACTAATAAACTTGGTGACTATAGGAAAGCAATTCTATTCTATAAAAAAGCTATTCACTTTTCAGACGACTCATTGACAACATCAGTTTATAAAAATAATTTAGCAATGAGCTATATGAATGTTAAAGAATATGATAAAGCAATTGATATTTTAGATAGTGTATTAAATGAAGTGCATGCTTTGCCAACTGAGTATGCAAGATCTTTGTCGAATATAAGCTACGTCCGATGGCGTAGAAATTCAAATTATTCAGCAGTTTCAGGTCTTTTAACAGCCCTGAAGATTAGAGAGGAAAAAAAAGATTTATGGGGCCTGAATGCAAGTCTAGCTCATTTAGCAGACTATTATGAAAGGATTAATCCAGACTCTTCCTTATTCTATGCTCGAAAACAGCTAGCCATGGCGAGACGACTTAAGAGTGGAGATGATCAGATGAAAGGCCTCTCACGAATGATAAAGGTAGGCTCGTCAGACTCAATTACCTTTTATTTTAATCAATTTGAGACAATAAGCGACAGCATCCAGCAAGCCCGCGCCGCCGCCAAAAACCAGTTCGCCCTAATCCGCTACGAAGTTGAAAAAAATAAAGCCGATAACCTGCGGCTGGAAAAAGAAAATGCCGAAAAGCAGAACCGTCTTATACGACAACGAGCCATTACCGGCGCAAGTTTCTTTTTACTCCTATTAGCTGTTGGTGGAGGAACGCTTTGGTATAAACGACGCAAGCAACGTCTAGAACTCGAAGCACAGAACCGGGTTAAAGAAACACAGCTTCATCTTTCCAAGAAGATTCACGATGTCGTTGCCAACGGCATTTACCGGGTGATGTCGGAGATTGAACATAACGAAAATGTCGATCGCGATGGTGTGCTCGATAAACTGGAAAATATGTACCATCAGTCACGCGATATCTCCCACGATGTTGAACAGGAAACGATCACAGAGACACCCTATAACGAGCAACTGGCCATCTTACTCAAATCCTTTGCTGCTGACCATCGGAAGATATTAATCGCCGGTAATGATGCCGAACAGTGGGACGATATTAGCAAACGTATTAAAGATGAAGTGAAGCATGTGCTTCAGGAGCTGATGGTCAATATGAAGAAACATAGTCAGGCCGAACAGGTCGTCATACGTTTTGACATAACAGACCAACAGCTTAACATATTCTATAAGGATAATGGTATAGGAATCCCACAAGAAAAACCGAAAGGAAAAGGGTTATCGAATACGGTTTCCCGTATTGAAAGCTTCGGTGGTGAAATTACCTTTGTGAATGAACCGGGAAAAGGGCTCAATATCACGACCACTATCCCATTATAAAAAGACAATAATGTATGTTTAAGAAAGTACTGATTGCCGAAGACCACGAGATAGCCAACATTTCTGTGCAGAAAACCCTGCACGACCTCGGTATTCACAATACCAAATACGTTTATTACTGTGACCATGCGTTGACCTGGATTAAAAATGCGATCCGCGATGGCGAACCATATGACCTACTCATTACGGATATCGAATTCGAAGATGATGATAGTCCGCAGGAGATAAAGGATGGCCTTTCACTGATCAAAGCTGTCAAGATTGTACAACCAGACATTAAGGTTATTGTCCTGACGGCCAAGGACCGTTCGTCCCTGATCAATGATATGTTCAAGAATAACGAGATTGATGGCCTTGTTCGCAAAGCGCGCCGCGATGGCCAACATCTGCGCGAGGCATTGCAAGCTGTTGATCAGAACCGAACGTACCAATCGCCGGACAGTAAAAAATTTATTCAGGAGCAGAACTCGCACGAGTTTACGCAGTTTGACCTGCATATCATTAAACTCCTGTATGAAGGCGTGTCCCAAAAAGAAATGCCCGAATATCTCCAGCAGCGTGATATCCGCCCGTCGAGTCTGAGTAGTATCGAGAAAAGGCTCAACCTCATGAAAGATGTACTAGGTTTTATCAAAAATGAACAGCTTGTTGCACACTGCAAGGAATTAGGTTTTATATAAATAATCTCTTATATTGGATTACGGTTTTCCGTAAAGACTCTTGGGGGTATCGTGCTACTTTTGTGAAAGCAAGGTAAATAACGAGGTTGGGTTACTTGCCGAAAATACGATATCTGATGCATTCAAGATATTTAGTGCCATATTTTAACCAATAAGATGATGAGAAAGGGCTATCCACCGATAGCCCTTATTTGTTTTTATGATCATTTGTAACAGCCGACTTATGAGAGATCCAGCTAAATGCGCGATCATTTAATCAGCCTGATTTGAAAAGGTATTGATTGAGTTTAGCGCATAGTAAGCGATTCCATTATCCGGATATTTTTCCAAGATCTCTTCGTAGAGCGCCTTTGCTTTTTCGGCTTGCCCAGTCTGCGCATAACAGAATGCAATATTACAGAGCGCCATTTCCCGATAGCTCATTTTTGAAGAACTCAAAATTGTAATGACACGATACTGGTCAACCCAGCTGTTTCTAGTAAAATAATCAACACTCTCTTTAAAATGTACAATCGCTGTTTCAAAGTCATTTTGTTTAAGTGCTTTCAACCCTTTTCGATGACTTTTTGGAATAGTAATTCGCAACACTAGCGCTATAACGCAGAAGATCATTACGCCATTAAATATATCATCTGTTTTGGCGATATACTCATAACCATAAAGAAAAGCGATCACAATGGCGAATACAGTTAAAAAGGATGGCCAGGATATTGACCGATTTATTGGAAGATTTGAATTCATATGGATAAGAAATACGTTTTGGCTGTAATTTCTCCAAAACTACACAATTTAGGATACAATGACTCCTACTGCCTTTTATTTTTTTGTTAAGTAGAGTGCCTGTCGAAATCTAATCAGTCCTAAGTTTAGTCTTTACGGGAAACCGTAGAATTAGCCCATAATCATCCGCTAGATTTGCTGTCAACGTAGACTGATAGTATAAAATTAATCTAATATGAATATAAGCAAATACGGAATAATGGCATCGCTGGCTCTTTCATTGGGTCTCCTCTTTTACAGCTGTGCCCCAAAATCAAAATTGATTGAAAAGTTGGAAGAACTAAGTGCGGATGGTAAGCTGGATTGTAAAGATCTGGAATATTTTACAGCTTATGTTCAGCAGAACAAGGAAGACCGTGGAATTGCAATAGTAAATCGGAGACTTTTTAAGCAGCTTTTTCCATTTCCAATTCTAGCTCACCAGGTGTCTTATATCCAATTGCTGAATGTAATCTGCCTTTATTATACCAACCCTCAATATACCTAAACACACATAACTTAGCCTCTTGCCTGGTTTTAAAGTTGTAACGGTTGAATTTTTCACTTTTAGCCGTTTTGAAAAAGCTTTCCATTGCACTATTGTCCCAACAGTTACCCTTTCTGCTCATACTTTGAACAACATCGATCTTTAATGCTTTTAATTTGTCTTTAAAGTCATTGCACGCATACTGAACACCTCTATCTGAATGAAATATTAAACCATTTTCTACTTTTCTGGCTTTTAGAGCCCTCTCTAATTCCGCAAGAGAGGTTTGCTCTGCTGACATTCCTTCACTAAGTGTCCATCCAATAATTTTTCTATCAGCGAGATCCATTACAGCTGTGAGATATAACCAACCCTCACCTGTTTTCAGATAAGTAATATCGCTTACCCATTTAGTGCCTATCTGATCGGCATGAAAGTCCCTGTTCAGAATATTATCACATACCGGGAATTTATGTTTCGAATCTGTTGTTGATATCTTCCATTTCTTGCGGATGATACTCTGGATACCTTCCTTTCTCATTATCCGCGCTACACATGGGCGTGAAATCTGTATACCCTGTCGTTGTAGATCCTTGGTAATCCTTGGACTGCCATATGTACTGTCACTGGAGTCATAGCTGGCCTTTATTTTTTTTGAAGGTCTTTCCTTGCTTTGATTTTGGAGATATCCTGATCTCTATTCTGCCAATCATAATAACCGCTACTGCTCACTTGCATTACTTTGCACATCTTCCCAACCGAAAAATTATCCTTATGATCTGCTATAAATCTATATCGTTCCGGTCTCCCTTGGAGAAGATGCTGATGGCCTTTTTTAAAATATCTCTTTCAATTGTGGCATCTTTTAATGCCTTTCTCAACAACTTGTTTTCCTGTTCTAGATTCCTGCTAGTGTCACTGGAATTGAGATCAATTCTCAGATTCAACTCATCAATACGTGAATTGAACCTGGAATCCCTTCGCCACTTACCCAGCATAGACTCATTTATACCCAGCTCTTTCGCTGCTGATGCTGCTGTCCCTTTTGCGTACGACAGTTCTACTGCCATGATTTTAAATTCTGAATCAAAAAAACGTGGTCGCTTACCCATGCCTCAAATTTAATTGTTAACTCTTTTAGTTGTAAATTTTTCCTTTAAAAAAGTCTCCGGTCAAATGTAGCAACTCCACGGCACAATTGCTTGCGCCATCTCAGGGAGAATTATTATTTTTGGTAGACAAAAAAGCAGCAAAATATTTGCACGGCAATATTTAATATAAAAAATAAATATGATCACACATCATCTGAAAGATATTCAGCATAATTCTGAAAGGGCAATCACGCCCTTTCATATTTTTGAATTGGACAGGAATGCACTGGAGGAATATAGGGAACCGCATACAAAAGACCATTTTTGTCTATTATTTGTTAAAAAAGGCAAAATGAAAATGCAGGTAGAGGACCGTCGGTACGATGTGACGGAAAATAACATCTGTGTTATATTTCCTGGACAGCTATCATCAAAAGAACAGATCAGCAGCAACTTTGAGGGCAAGATGATCCTGTTTGATGAAGTGCTGTTCTGTTCGGATATCCTTAAAAATGAGCTGAGTATTTACAATCACAACATTTCTGTCAAACTCAATCATATTGAACTGCCCGTAGCGGAGACCAAGGAAGTAGAGTTGCTGTTGGATCAGATAGAAAAACTATACCATGACCTAACATCGGTAAAGAAAGAACAGGCACGGTTTTACATCAAGATAACGTTACTTAAGCTGGTCGAGTTTGTCCACACGAAGTGGGACAAGAATAAACTGACCAATGAAAATACAAAACTCTATGGGAAATTTTTAGAATTACTGGAGCGGTATTACAAGACAGAACGTACAGTAAGCTGGTATGCGGAAAAATTGCTGATTTCACCCAAAAAATTAAATGAGATCACCAAGAAAACCGCGGGGCTGACCTCGATCGAAACCATCCACGCAAGGATCATGAATGAGATCAAGCAGCTGTTGCTGCTCTCCAGCTATTCCCATAAAGAAATTGCTTTCGAACTTGGCTTCAACTCACCCGCTGCACTTAATAAGTTTGTTAAGGCTAAGCTTGATGAAACACCCACGGACCTGCAGCAGCAATTGGCGCAAATGTATAAGACATAGGTATAAGTTGGTTGCGTGACCGCCGGAGAATTGAACGAGGTTTGTAACATAAATCTTAAACATATGTTACCAACGGTTAATTTAAAAGATACAGCGGCTTTTCAGAAGCTTACGGCACATTTCCAGATGATAAAAGATGTGCAGATCCGCAATTTGTTTATAGAAGATCCCCATCGCTTCTCCACGTTTTCAGTGCAATGGGGCGATGTACTGTTTGATTATTCAAAAAACAGAATTACTGGAGAGACGCTGAACCTTTTGCTGGAGCTGGCAAAAGAGGTGAAACTAGACCAGGCGATTGATAAAATGTTCGCTGGAGACAAGATCAATGCAACGGAGGGCAGGCCTGTTCTGCATACAGCACTGCGCCAGCCAAAAAATGCGGTAATTACTGTTGATGGAGTGAATATCATACCCCAGGTTCATGAAGTACTGGACCAGATGAAAAATTTCACACAGGATGTACTTTCGGGAAGCTGGACCGGATATACGGGAAAGGCGATAACTGATGTTGTCAATATCGGGATCGGTGGGTCAGATCTCGGCCCCGTCATGGTAACGGAGGCTTTAAAAGCATATAAAACGCCTCTGAATCTGCATTTTGTATCGAATGTCGATGGTACGCACATTTCTGAGGTCTTTAAGCATGTTAATCCTGAAACTACACTTTTTCTTATTGCTTCCAAAACATTTACCACCCAGGAAACCATGGCCAATGCCCATAGTGCGCGTTCTTGGCTGCTTGAGGCGGGGGCTGAAATAAAAGATATCGAAAAACATTTTGTTGCGCTGAGTACGAATGAAGCTGAGGTGGAAAAGTTCGGAATCAATACGCGTAATATGTTTGTGTTCTGGAACTGGGTAGGGGGCAGATATTCATTATGGTCCTCAATAGGACTATCCATCAGTCTTGGAATAGGATATGATAATTTCCAGGCGTTATTGGAGGGTGCCCATGAGGCCGACGAGCATTTTCAGCATGTTCCCTTTGAAAAGAACATTCCGGTAATCATGGCTCTTTTGGGGATCTGGTATATCAATTTTTATGGTGCTGAGACCTTGGGTATTTTTGCGTATGATCAATACCTGCACCGTTTTGCGGCCTATTTTCAACAGGGGGATATGGAGAGCAATGGTAAATATATCGACCGTAACGGTCATGTAGTTGATTATCAGACAGGACCTATAGTCTGGGGCGAACCCGGTACCAATGGACAACATGCGTTTTATCAGTTACTTCATCAGGGGACTAAGCTGATACCTTCGGATTTCATCGCGCCTGCTCAGAGTTTAAATCCGCTGGGAGAACATCATAAAATACTATTGTCCAATTTTTTTGCGCAGACCGAAGCACTGATGAACGGAAAGTCAGCGGAGGAAGTGATAACCGAATTGCAGGGATCAGGAAAATCGGCTGATGAAATCGAGCAGCAGCGTAAATACAAGGTATTTCAGGGAAACCGTCCGACAAATTCATTTTTGCTGAAAAAGATAACGCCAAAATCATTGGGTAAACTGATCGCTCTTTATGAACATAAAATTTTTGTGCAAGGGGTCATCTGGAACATTTTCAGCTTTGATCAATGGGGTGTTGAACTTGGTAAACAATTAGCTAATGCTATCTTACCTGAACTTCAGGAGGATCACCAGGTTCAGGGCCACGACTCATCTACCAATGGGTTGATCAATCAATATAAGTCCTGGCGCTGATTCAGGATAGGTTTTACTCCGAGTATAAAAAGCAGAAGTAATAAACTTCTGCTTTTTATACTTAATACAGTACGCTATATGCTGTATGTCAGTGATTAAATGTATAAAAATGAATGTTGTGCTCAGTGTAAAGTATTTGATTTTGAATAGAATAATGGTTGTTTTCTGCCTTTTTGTTTTAATTTCAGTTGTTTATTCATAAGGGAGCAAATGTATATCATATAATATTCAATGTATAACATCAGCGTCTGTCATTGCAGTACTTTTGTATAAGAAATTTAAAATAAAATATGAGCAAGTTATTTGTTGCCAGCGAAGTATTTCACGGAGCTGGAAGTTTATCAGAATTAAAGAACCTTTCAGGAAAGAAAGCGATCATTGTAACTGGTGGACAATCAATGAAAAGAAGTGGGACCTTAGATAGAGCACTTTCCTATTTAAACGAAGCAGGACTTGAAACTGCTGTTTTTGACGGTGTTGAAGAAGATCCGTCTTCGGAAACAAGTCTTAAGGGAGCTGCAGTGATGCGTGATTTTGAACCGGACTGGATTGTTGGTCTTGGGGGCTGTTCTGCAATCGATGCGGCAAAAATGATGTGGGTCTTCTATGAATATCCCGATGCCGATTTTGAGGCAATGACAAAACCTTTCACTGTTCCGACATTACGCCAGAAGGCTAAATTTGTAGCGATCCCTTCTACAAGTGGTACCGGAACAGAAACAACAGGTCTGGCGGTTATCACTGATAGAGAAAAAGGGGTGAAGTATCCGATCGTTTCTTACGAGCTAACTCCGGATATTGCAATTGTAGATGGAGAAATATGTGCTTCAATGCCGGCTCACATCACATCAAATACGGGGCTGGATGCTTTGACACATTGTGTGGAAGCCTATGTGTCGAATATTGAAGACAACTATGCAGATGTACTGGCAAAAGGAGGTCTGGAAATTGTTTTTCAGAATCTGCAAGAAGCGGTGAATAATCCGGGCAATATCAAGGCTCGTCAAAACATGCACGATGCTTCATTTATGGGAGGTTTAGCTTTTAATAATGCATGGTTGGGTATTGTACACTCATTATCGCATCAAGTTGGTGCCCTTTATGGTATTCCCCATGGTGCAGCCAACGCGATATTCCTTCCAAATGTGATCCGTTACAATCACACAGCAACAAACAGATACCCTGATCTGGCCAAAATTGTTGGCAAGACATCAGCAGAGGAGCTGGCTCAGGAAATTGAGAAACTTAGAGCGTCCGTCAACAACATAGGTTCACTTAAAGCATTCGGTATTTCCCGTGAAGACTGGGAGAAAAATCTGGATTTCATCAGCAAAAATGCTTTAGAAGATCCATGTACAGGTTTCAATCCGCGTAAACCTACTTTACAGGACCTAAAAGATCTTTACAATGCTTCTTTTGAAGGCAATATCTATCAGAATTAGACCAGTTTGATGAAGAAAGTGGTTTACCCTTTAATTTAGGGTGGATCACTTTCCTCCGTTTGGTGTTTTGGAACTATATTTATTAAATTGGAATCGGAAATTCTTATTTTGAATTCATATGTGTCCTAAATAAATTTTAGGAACGGATTTCTGTGGTACAAGCATAGCTTTTTTCATCATTTCGATATTGACCCCTATTTTTCAATCTGCGAAGATCTTTAGCTGTCCCTTTTTTCCTTTTATAGGGGGCCTGAGAAAGGGATCATCTATCCATTGCCAGATGTTTATTTTCACGAAGATATTCATTCTGATGAATGCGACCAGATTGGACAGGTTCCAGTCATATTTGGCCTTTTTTTTGTAAGTATTTTAACAGTAATATGCCAATGAGTGAAGTCCAGATCTGGATCATCACTGCATTTTCAGAAGTCCCTATGAATGTCAATACTTTTAAGCGCTGCTTTAGATGCTTGAAGAAGACTTCGATATGCCAGCGTTGTTTGTAGATGTTTGCAAGCAAAGAAGCCTTCCACTTCGTATTATTGGTCAAAAAGTGGTACTCATTGCCAGTGGTGCTGCGTAGACCGTTACTAATATCACGAACCGAATCTGCCGAGGGAAAATGACAGAAAAGCATACTGACTAGATGCGTCCAGCTGTTGATCCCTTCCTGATGTTTGTCACTTTTGTGCTTTGAAACCAAATCTTTGAATAATTCGCGGTCGATAAGAGATAAAATCTGACTAAAAACATTTAAATTTATCATGGCGGTGTGTTATAATTTTGCGATTTAAATATAGCAACTTTGCTATATCCAAACACCGCCACTTTTTAAACGTTTTGGACGCAAGTGTTTTGAATTGTATAGTAATAATAATGTTAAATAGAAAGTCCCATGATAATAAACCGCAGAGTTCCATTTAAATTTCTATTAAATGGAATTAAGGTACAATTGTTTACAGTTGCCCTTCTGGGGGTTACTTTTGGTCTATTACCATATTATGCGCCGGATATTTCCATTCACATAGCGACAACATTGGGTATTGCGATCTCGATTCTGTTATCGTATAAAATCAACCAGTCCTATAACCGGTGGTGGGAAGCCCATACCATCTGGGGAGCAATCGTAAATGACAGCCGTTCTCTGATCCTGCAGCTCCAGCTTTATGTGAAAACTGAAAACGTAGATGTGGCTAAAATTTCCCATTATCAAATTGGCTGGTGTAGAGCCTTAGAAAGAGCATTTAGGCGGCTGGATATTTGGCCTGTTCTAGAAGATTTGCTCAGCGGAGAGGAAATGAAAAAGCTACGAGAACATTCAAATGTCCCCTTTGCGATCAGTCAATTACAGAATGGATGCTTGAAAAAACTTTATGATGAAAACCTGCTGAATGAATTTGCTCTGCTTCAGATTGAAAAAACATTAAATGATCTTGTAGCATCGATGGGAAGAGCAGAGCGGATTAAAAATACCGTTTTTCCACCGACATTTGGTCAGATATTGCATGCCGCCATCTATTTGTTTGCGGTTTTTCTAAGTCTGTCATCCTCGTTCCACTTAAACATTGTGCTGCAGGTTGTCATTCTTATTTCGGTTTCGATGATGTTTTTTTTCTTGGAAATGCTAGCGCATAGGCTTCAGGGTCCTTTCAGCAACAGCCCTACGGATACGCCTATGACCGCACTTTCACGAACGATAGAGATCAATATCCGTCAACTATTCAATGAGAAGGAAATCCCAGATCCAATTGAGCCGCAGGGATTTTATCTTATGTAACCTTAAAGCATTGTTTTATGAAAATTTTTGGTAAAAATACAGAAGGCTCTAAAAAGAGAGACCTTTCAGATCAAAGTCCAAGCGAACAGAATTCCGAAGGTTTTGTACGTGTCAGGGGAGCCAAGGAACACAATCTCAAAGATGTTGATGTCGATATTCCTAGAAATAAGCTTGTCGTATTTACGGGGATATCGGGTTCGGGTAAATCTTCTCTTGCATTCGGTACGATCTATGCGGAAGCACAGCGAAGATACTTGGAGTCAGTGTCACCCTATGCAAGACGTTTATTTAATCAAATGAATGTTCCTGAGGTCAGTGCCATTCATGGACTGCCTCCGGCTGTTGCCCTGCAACAGAGCAGGGGAGGTACTACCGTCCGCTCTACAGTGGGAAGTGTAACGACTATTTCCAATTTATTGAGGATGTTATATTCCCGGGCAGGGGATTATCCGCCCAAACAGTCTATCATCTATGCAGAAGGATTTTCTCCCAATACGCCCGAAGGAGCATGTCCTGTATGCCATGGTATCGGACGCATCTACGATGTCACAGAAAAATCGATGGTACCGGATGATTCCCTGACAATACGTGAACGGGCAGTAGCTGCCTGGCCATCGGCTTGGCAAGGGCAAAATCTCCGGGAAATTTTGATGACTTTAGGATTTGATGTCGATAAGCCGTGGAAGGATCTGCCGAAAAAAGACCGGGACTGGATCCTGTTTACCGATGAAACACCTACAGTACCCGTATATTCGGGGCTGTCTGCAGCGGAGGTACAGCGCGCAGTGAAAATGAAATTGCCGCCAAGCTATATGGGAACTTTTACCGGTGCCAAACGCTATGTTCTGCAAACATTTGCAAATACCAACAGTCCGATGATGAAGAGGCGGGTATCACAGTATATGCTGAATACGGAATGTTCGGAATGTCACGGAAAGAGATTAAAAAAGGAATCTTTGGCTGTAAAATTTGAGGGATTCGACATCGCTGATCTTTCCAATCAGTCATTATCTCAGCTGATGGCCATTTTTACTCCATATGCGGAGGGTAGATTTTTATCTAATGATAAAGATAAACATCCAGAGAAAGCTATCGTTGCCCAAAATATTGCGGTAGATCTTGTTGCACGGCTAAAAATCATGATTGATCTCGGTCTGGGCTATCTTTCGCTGGAGCGGAGCACGCCAAGTATTTCTCCCGGTGAATTACAGCGGTTAAGGCTGGCGACACAGGTACATTCTAATCTGTTTGGCGTAATTTACGTTCTGGATGAACCGTCAGCGGGTCTTCATCCTGCAGATACAGAAGCCTTGTTGGCTGTTTTGATAAAATTGAAAGATGCGGGTAATTCAATGTTTATCGTAGAGCATGAGGTTGATATTATCCGACATTGTGACTGGGTTGTGGATGTTGGGCCACAGGCGGGAGCCAATGGCGGGGAAATATTATATAGCGGTCCCCTGGAAGGACTACAATCTGTAGAACGGTCGGTAACCCGTCATTATATTGATCCGGTTCCTGTTACCAAAGAGGTTGTCAGGACAGCTGAGCACTGGCTGCGAGCCAGTAATATCACCAGAAATAATATCCAAAACCTGGATGTGTCAATTCCCTTGGGCGTTCTCACCAGTATTACAGGTACTTCAGGGTCAGGTAAAAGCAGTCTGGTAAGTCAGGCGCTGGTAGACTTGATATCGGATTATTTGGGACAGGATATGGAGGAAAGCAGCGATGAACAGCCTGAACTATCACAGGAAACCAATATTCATACTTCAGGTGTTATCACAAACGGCATGGAACACATCAAGCGGCTGGTAAGAGTTGACCAAAAGCCAATCGGCAGAACACCACGTTCAAATCTGGCAACCTATACGGGGCTGTTTGACAGGGTAAGGCAATTATTTGCTGAAACTGAGCTAGCTAAAAAAAGGAAATATGATGTGGGACGTTTTTCTTTTAATGTAGCCAAGGGACGATGTGCACACTGCAAAGGAGAAGGGTTTGTTATGGTAGAACTGTTATTCCTTCCCAGTGTTTATACACCATGTCCGACCTGTAAGGGAACCCGATATAATGACAAAACACTGGAAGTAAAGTATGACGATAAAAATATTGCCGAAGTTTTGGACATGACTGTGGATCAGGCCTGGGATTTTTTCAGCAGCGACAGGTCTTTAAGGCAAAGTCTTGAAGTCCTCAGACAGGTCGGTTTGGGTTATATACGTCTTGGACAGCCAGCCACAGAATTATCTGGGGGAGAAGCACAGCGTATCAAATTGGCATCGGAACTGCAGCGTACGCAAAAAGGGAAAACTTTATACGTTTTGGACGAACCGACGACAGGACTGCATCCGTCTGATGTGGAAAAGTTGATAGGTCAGCTGAATTTTTTGGTTGATGCCGGAAATACCGTGATTACGGTTGAACATGATATGCATGTTGTGGCCTCCAGTGACTGGGTGATAGATCTGGGACCCGGTGCGGGTAAAGATGGCGGAAAGATAATTGCTGAAGGAGCTCCCGCGGAAGTAGCTAAGAATAAGCAAAGCAAAACAGCTAAATATTTGGCTGCCTATGTTTAAAAAATGAAAATTAAAGGACGCGATGTCCGCTATTAACAAAATAAATATGTCGTATGAATACAGACTTAATTGGACTCATTGCAGGTGTCTTAACTTCATTTGCAATGATGCCCCAATTGATAAAGGTAATAAGAACCAGAAATGCGGATGACATTTCAATCTTAATACTTATTGTTTTACTTTCAGGTCTTTCCCTCTGGGTCTGGTATGGAATCATGAAAGAGGATTGGCAGATCATCCTATCGAATTCCTTTGCCGTTCTGGTCAATTTATCCCTCCTGGCTTACTGTATTATTTCCAGAAAGGGATTTAACAGGTGCAGATCCGAAATGTATGGCATCCTGCTATCAAATCTGGCGGCTGCGAAAATTGGGATTAAGTAAATTTTATTTGGTCAATAGTAAATATATAAAGACTTAAGTATGAAATCTTATCCGATAAATCACGTAAATTTAAGCGACGGTTCTAAATTGGATTCCAGACTGGAGCACCGGAGGACTTTTAATCTTCCGAACTGTGAGCTCAACATATTTGAAACATTTCATAAAAGTGACAATGTAATACTTTCATATAGTGGTGGATTGGTAGTTTCAAGTATGATGAGAGGAGAAAAAGTGATGTCCGAGGAATTCAAATCGTCAGGCACCTTTTGAATGGAAACTTGATTTTTCGCATCAGCATTCGAAAATAGCATGGAGCTTGTAACAAGTCTCAATAAACTTGTTAACCTTAGTATGGAGGAAGGTTTTGCAAAAGAGGCAATTGCGGACCTCTCTCTTAAAGTACTTCTATTAAGGCTTCTTCAGACCCAGAACCGTTTGTCAGTGAACAGCAATCAACCAATGTATGACAATAGAATTCAACCGGCGATCAATTACGTGCATAAGCACCTTACGGAAAAAATAACTGTTGAAAAATTGGCAAGAGAATGCTGTTTGAGCCAATCATCTTTTTATCAATATTTTAAAAATATACTGGACATAACTCCTTTGGAATTTGTTCTGCGTACGCGCATAGACCATGCAAAAAAATAATGGCTGACAGTTCCGTTACTGTGACTGAAGCCTGTTACGCATCAGGTTTAATAATGTGAATCATTTCATTAAAATTTTTAAAAGGCTTGAGGGGCTTTCTCCGGGCCAATATAGACACTGATTAACGCAAAGTGCGCGTTAAATAGGTATGTAATTGGTTAAGCTGAGAAATTTAAAAAAGGTGGGACATTTATTCGATGTCCCACCTTTACTTTTTATTTTCGCTCTACGTGAGTTTACGAACGGTTTTTTATCATGCCATGTGGATCGATAATAAACTTTTTGCTTGAACCATCCGAAAAGTCTTTATAGGCTTGTGGTGCTTCGTCAAGGCTGATAACCTGCGGGTTCATGATCGTTTTCATGGAGATACGGCCCCTTAGAATGGCCTGCATAATTTGATAATTGTAACGTCCAATTGGAGCCATTCCCGTTTGAATATGAAATGACTTAAGCCAACCTTTTCCCCAGTCGACAGTCAGTTTACCGTGCTTAGCATTCTCATCACGTCCTCCTGGGTCAGAAGGAGTATAGATACCTGGAGTCCCTATACCTCCGCTTACGCGAACAACATCGAAAAGATCATTGATAACTGCGTTGGGATTTTCTATTTTGTAGTCTTCATCACCATGTCCATGCGCCTCATAACCTACGGCATCCACACCGGCATCCACTTCTGGTACTCCGAGAATCTGTTCGATCTGTTCTGCTACACTGGCATCAAGGGTAAGATCAACAGTTTCCATTCCCGCCTGTTTGACAAGTTCCAACCGCTCCTTGTTCATATCTCCTACAATAACGCAGGAAGCTCCAAGAAGCTTTGCTGATTCTGCGGCGCAGCGTCCCACAGGTCCAGCACCAGCAATATAAACGGTTGATCCTGTTGTCACACCAGCAGCGTGACGTAAGCTTTTTTGGGTTGATTTTTTAGATATCTAAAAAAATGAGGAAGAGAAGATTTTTTCTGAACAATTAAGGGAGGATTTTGCTGAGTTTTTGCAAAATCCTCCCTTAAATATAATGGTATTATCTTAGGCTATTTGGCAGCTAAAATGTCCAATTTTTCAATAGACGGAGGTGTTGCCAATAGGTCTGGTGCATTTTCCATTAATGCTTTTGCGATCTTACCGCCAAGGTGTGCCTCTCTACCTTCTTCGTTTGAAAAAGTATCGTAAATACCGAAGGTAGAAGCATCAATACGGAATGCATACCACGTAACGGTACCGGCTTCTTCAAGAGCAAGCGGTAATGCTCCTGTAATAAAATCTTCAACGTTTTTTTCTTGGCCGGCCTTTGCTTCCAACCGAACTAACAATCCTAATTTTTTCATTTTTTTTATTTTTTAGTTAAACAATTCTTTCATCAGACCAAATTAGAAAAACCAGCGCTGCTTCGTTTATTGGTTTGGTTCAATAAGTTATGAAAAGAGGTCAATTTGAGTGGATGTGGTTGGGGCTATACCCAAATTCATTTTTAAAGGCTGCACTAAAATTTGACAAGCTGCCATAGCCAAAGTCCATAAAAATTTCGGAAGGTGTGACTTGATTATTATGTAACAATTCTTTGGCCTTGTTAAGCCGTTTTTGCCGAAACCATTTCCCTGGAGATTCCTGGTATATACTTATAAATTTTCTCTTAAAAGTAGAGGCACTCATATTGCACAGAAAGGCTATTTCGTCAATATTCAAGTTCGTATAAAGGTTCTTTTCAATTACCATTTTAAATGATAATTCTCTTTCATTGATTAGTAAATAATGTAAGTAATCTAAAAATACCGTCCCATATTTATCCGCCAGATAAAGCATTATTTCTTCAAATTTCAGTTCCAAAATCTTTTGAGAGATAGATTGTTGCAAACCGAAAATTTGTTGGAGCGAATGAATATAATGGATGATAAAATTGTCTTTCTCTAAAAGGAAATAAGGTATATCCGTTATCTTTTTATCTGAGGCATTCTGACTGAAAGAATGGGAATGTTTCAATAAAAAATCGGTGATGTTTTTGTGAGAAAAGAAGAAGAGTAAACAACGGTATGAACTTACACCTACCAGTTCGGTAACCAAAACATTATTAGATGTGATAAGTAGCGATTGTGTTTCATTGATTGAAATGATATCATTAGAAAAGTGAATGTTTTTTTGACCATCCAATAAGAAACTGAATACATTTTTATCCAGGCCAATCTTGTTTCTAGAACCGTTCTTATACACTTCGTAATTGAAAATTTGCAAATCCGAAGTATGAGTTTCGTTATGTTCCCATAGATCTTCGGGAAGGTTTGTAATGTCCATCGTCAAAATTAAATTGATTTTTTACGGAGTGTTCTTTGGTTGTGTCATTAAGAAATTCGTTCCAAAAGCGATTTTAGCCATTTGAGTTTTTCTTGCTGTAAGGAGGGTACTTGATAACGCCTTACTACCTGACGAATAGATAAGCTCAAAAAGCTGTTGCTTTTTTTCATCCATCTTTTTCGGGAATATTTCCAAAAGTTTTTCCGAAACCTTTTCTGCAAAGCTATCTAAGCTTGTAAGGTCTTCTTTAGAAATATCCCAAAGATCTGCGGGAAGCCGAATCTCATCTTTTCCAAAATCTGTCCCGTTGTATCCGAGCCGGTATTCGGCACCGAGCAGGATAAGACATACCATAAAAAGCTTTGTTTGCGTTTTGAAAATATACCGGCTTGCTTTTTTATCCAGATTAAATAATTCGGCTACCAATGGTTCCTGATCTGTACAACTAAACATAATGTCCACTCTTCCATCGGGAAAAATAATGACTCCTTTATCTTCATCGGTATGATTGGCACATAGCAGGAAACTCTCCACAAAACCGGAGAGCCGTTCGTCAGGAACAGTTTTTATGTACTCAAAATCTTGCATCGTTTTTATGTGCATTTGACCTGGGAAGAAATATTGGATATTCTTAATCAATCCGTCAGATGAATTATATATGCAAAACTAACAAAATAAAAAAACAGTCTAAAATACACCACCACACTCGGCAAATGCTGAGTGTGGTGGTGTAAGATTTTACCATTAATGAAGTCGTATGGGCTGTTACAACTTATAGATTTCTTTTAATGCTTCTTTCAATGCCAAAGGTTTTCTTCCCAAAAGGTTTTCCAGATCGTTTGTTACCTCTTCAAACTGGTGGTTTTTCTGATCTTCGGCAAAACCGGCGGTTAGTAAAATGGCAAATTCGGGAACGTTAAACTGCTTTAATTTTTCGGTAAACTCTGTTGGGTCGGCATTGGTGTAAGAAACCGATTTGCCTGATAATTCCGAAAGAGCCTGAGCTACATCGGTGTAAGAATACAACAGAACTAACACTATTAAAAAGACATTATGAAAACGCTAGTAAAAACATTC
Organism: Sphingobacterium sp. 40-24; assembly: GCF_001899705.1. Lineage (NCBI taxonomy): Bacteria > Pseudomonadati > Bacteroidota > Sphingobacteriia > Sphingobacteriales > Sphingobacteriaceae > Sphingobacterium > Sphingobacterium sp. 40-24. The sequence goes on from NZ_MKWH01000004.1 coordinate 191,425, forward strand.
GCAGCAGCAGCCCTAATCGCAGTATCTACATTCGCTATGGCAGCTGAAGGGCCAGGAGCAAAAGCAACAAAAACAAACGTTAACCTTTCTACAGCAGATTTCGCTTTAGAGCACTATGTCGCGGTAACTACCGAAGGAGAATCTGCAGGTGTAGAACAATTGTTCTCCGAGGATTTCAACCAAAAAATCCAAGCTTCCAATGCACAGAATCACAGCCGTAACGCTATTGTTAAATCCTTGAAAAAACAAAAAGGCGAGAAGCTGAACTGTGCGGTAAGCACCGAAATCCTTGAGGAGTCGGCGGATTATATGGTAGCCAAAGTGACGTTGACGTTTGAAAACTTTACCAAAACAGACCTAGTGACTCTTGTACGTGAAGGTAATGACTGGAAAGTATCTAAATCGATCAATTCGTATAAATAAGAGCCATCTCAAATAAATATATAAATGTTGTAGAGCCATGTCGAGAGATGTGGCTTATTTTCTAGCTATTTCATAATCGATCATCTCTCATGGCTTATGCTAATAGCATCATTTGCGTAATTGGGTTTGCGTTATCCTGTAGAGGCTGACAACAATAATAGCTGCAGCGACCGTCAGCACATGATGTGTTCCCCTGATAGAATAATGTATAAATCCACCGAGCCCCTGCAACATTAACACAAATTCATTCAAAAAGATTCCAACAAGTAAGCCATAAACGCCATAGTGAATGCCTTTTTCGATTTTTAACATACAAATCTGAAAAGCATACCCAATTAAAAAGAGTGATATTACCACCAAAAGGACGAGGTGAAGATAAGCAATAACAATTGGTCGAAATCCATAAGCTTGTTGGCTCAGAGCAGGTATGACCGATATGCCTTGCAATATCAGTTTGATAAAAATGGCAAACAGGACACATAACCAAATTTTAGATGTATCGGGGCTTAAGCGGAGTGAAATATTGCTTCGGACCAGTCGGACGACTCGTTGTGCTAATGTTCCCCACAGGACAAATTGCAATCCGACTGTAATGACTATAATAATATATAGCCACAGGGGTAAACCCTTCCACCATAGAACAGATAAGAAATAGGTTGGTATAACAGTCATGACATACACGAGCGAAAAACGCGGACTTATTGGTATTTTACCAGTACGTTTATACAGCCAACTGGCAAACAGAGCAATACAGCCAAAGAAAAACCAGCCATTATACTGAAAATGAAGATAAAAATAGACTGATGCAAGCTGTTTTAATGGATCCAGTTGGTGGCTCACTTTGAGATATGCCAGAAAATAGGTCCCTAGTGAACTAAATATATTGAAAAATAGTGCCGACTTAATTAAGATCGAAATGGCCGGAGGAAGCGTCGATGATTTAAGATCCCGCACTAATTGAAAGCAGAACCAATAAGAGACAAGTATCGATAAAAAGGATAATATAATCGAACATAGGTTATAGCCAGCAGCTGAAAAGGAAATAAGCATGCCTATCGAAACCGTCCAATTAGCCCATAGGATATGCTGATATTTCCTGCACAAAATCTGATTGGTTTTTATTCCCAGAACGGTCATTATGAGAAAAATCATAAGAGCTTGGGATACCCAGGCGGAAAAAGCAAAATGCGAATGCGCATGCATGAGGTTTTTCTGGTCGATCCAAGGAATGGGAAATAAAAATTTTAAGCGCATAATCAACCCGAAAATACCTACAATAAGTAAATTGAATAGGGTGATGACGATCCATTTCCTGATACTTAAATAGCTACTGATTTTATTCATACGTTGATTTCTTTCCGATAGCTGAAACATCGTTGTTTCAAGCTTCAATCAATACCATCGGCCGGAACAAAAACTTTTCCGCGGATAATGTTCAATTTATCTTCCTTGTCCATTTGCTTCATTGTCCGGATGATTGTTTCTACTCTTAACCCGGTCATATTAGCCAATTGTTGGCGCGTAAGCATAAGTCGGTTGCATTCCTGACAAACGAGTCTCTTGCTTTCATTTAACTTTTGGATCAGATTGGAGAGGATCTCCTCCGGTGAACGATTGTAAATTAATTTGATCATAAAGAGTTTAAAGTGTAGTTCGCGCGCCATCTTTTGTGATACCAAACGATGTAGGTTGCCATATTCATGTATGATTTCGATGAATTTTTTCGAACTGATCTTCAGTAATGTACATGAACTGTCGGTAATTGCCGTCACTGTATAAACGCCATTGTCCAATATCGCTACTTCTCCAAAGCCCTCATTGGCACAGATAACATTGTGGAGGACCTCCCTACCGTCTGATAAGAAATTAGAAAGACGAACTCGCCCACTTAACAACTGATAATAAAATGTGGCCATGCTATCCTCATGAAAAAGTATTTCACCAATATCGGCATGTAGGCTGCTCGCTCCCTTTTCGAGAAGTATTGCGGTTGGAATCATCGTTCGATATAAGTTAGTTTTTACTACACAGCGTAAAGATATAGTAGTGTCACAAAATAGATCTTGATGTAGATCACGGGAATGAGTGATGAAAATCAATATGGTGTTAATGTGCTTACATATAGTGTTTTATTGTTTTTGATTGATGGTTTGTTCTCACCGGAATCATTTTATGATTTGCCTCATAAAATGGCTACACGCTTCGATAATACCTTTGGATTAAGTAAAACACAATCAAGTTTGAACACAAAACCAAAATAAGATGAGAAAGCTAATTGTATGTTGTTTGATGGGATTATTTATCTATTCCTGTTCCTCAAACAATGGCGAGAAAAAGACCCTTGCCAACAGTGTTAATGAATCTGGGGCTTCGGCAAATGACGCCAGTGGATATGATCCTCACCGCGGTGAGGGAAAATTTGACAAAGTGGAAATCGCTGACCATTTGGATGCACCAATGGCCGCAGCCGGAAAATTGATTGTTGACCTGAAATGTGCTTCCTGCCACAAGCTAACCGACGAGAAACTAGTCGGGCCAGGATGGAAAGGTGTGACACAACGGAGAAAACCACAGTGGATCATGAATTTTATCACTAATCCTGATCCGATGATCGATAAGGATCCGGAATTACAGGCGCAACTTGAACTATGCATGGTCCGGATGCCTAACCAAAATCTAACGGACGAGGAAGCCCGAAAGGTATTGGAGTTTATGCGACAAAATGATGGTGTAAAATAATAAAAGCTGAATAAGAATCAACAAAGCTGCATAGGTATTAACCTTAAAATAAGAATAGAATGACTTTAACAAAATACATATTGACGAGCCTAATGGCGAGCGCGATGTTATCGACTTTCCATGCCTGTAAACCCAAAGGAGCGGGAGCCGCCGTGAGTGGTGATGCCGCTGAGAAGGTATATGTTGCCCCAGGGAAATACGATGAATTCTACAATTTCGTATCCGGGGGATTTAGTGGGCAGCTCTCCGTTTATGGACTTCCATCCGGCAGATTATTGCGTGTAATACCCGTTTTTTCACTAGATCCCGAAAAGGGCTGGGGTTTTAGTGAAGAAACTAAACCGATGCTCGAAACGTCCCATGGCAATGTACCTTGGGATGATTTACACCACGTGCAGCTTTCGAAAACCGATGGAAACTACGACGGCCGCTGGGTATTTGTCAATGCCAACAATACCCCCCGTATTGCCCGGGTGGATCTGACAACTTTTCGTACGGCTGAAGTACTCGAACTCCCCAACAGCGGTGGAAACCACTCTTCGCCGTACATTACTGAAAATACCGAATATGTTGTTGCAGGAACGCGATTTTCGGTTCCGCTGGACGGTGAGTCGGGCGATGTACCTATCAATACCTTTAAAAAGAATTTTCGCGGAACATTGAGCTTTGTCAGCGTCAATAAGGATAATGGCAACATGGAATTGGCTTTTCAGATTGAGACACCCGGTGTAAACTATGACCTGAGCCGAGCCGGTAAAGGGACTTCTCATGGTTGGTTCTTCTTCTCCACCTACAATACCGAACAGGCAAATACATTGCTGGAGGTCAATGCATCCAAAAATGACAAAGACTTTATATTGGCCGTCAACTGGAAAAAAGCCGAAGAGTATTTGAAAGCCGGAAAAGGGAAAAAGGTTACCGGGTTGAAGTATGCCCATAACACTTACGACGAGAAATCACATACCGCAAAAACATCTTTTAATACAGAAACGATCGTATTGAAGGCAGAGGAGCTGGAGGGGCTATGCTACTATATCCCTTGCCCAAAATCTCCGCACGGTGTCGACGTTGATCCTACAGGCGAATATATTGTAGGGTCGGGTAAACTGGCTGCGGTCATACCTGTATTCTCGTTCGCTAAGATGCAGAAAGCAATCCAGGAAAAACAATTCGAAGGAAAATTCGGTGGTATCCCAATTATCAAATACGAATCTGCGCTGTACGGCGAAGTCCAAAAACCTGGCTTGGGCCCACTGCATACAGAATTTGATGGCAGAGGAAATGCAATCACGTCATTCTTTGTGTCTTCCGAATTGGTGAAATGGAATATTAAGGATTTAAAGGTGCTCGACCGTACACCAACATTTTACTCAACAGGCCATTTAATGATACCTGGTGGAGATACCAAAAATCCAGAAGGCAAATATGTCATCGCCTATAATAAGATTACGAAAGACCGCTTTCTCCCTACAGGACCGGAGTTGGCTCAGAGTGCCCAATTGTTTGATATCTCGGGAGACAAAATGCAATTGTTGTTAGACTTTCCGACCATTGGTGAACCACATTATGCGCAAGCTATCAAAGCGGAGAAAGTGAAAGACAAAAGTGTGAAGATTTTTAAAATTGAAGAAAATACCAGCCCATTTGTTGCCAAAGGAGACAAAGATGCACGCGTTGAACGTAAAGGTAACCAGGTACATGTATACCTGACATCCATCCGTTCACACTTCACTCCGGACAATATCGAGGGTGTACAACTAGGCGATGAAGTCTATTTCCATGTGACCAATATTGAGCAGGACTGGGATATGCCGCATGGCTTTGCTGTCAAAGGCGCAAAGAATGGAGAATTGCTCATTATGCCGGGAGAGACACAGACATTGAAATGGGTTCCAGATAGAGTAGGTGTATTCCCGTTCTACTGTACGGATTTTTGTAGCGCGTTACACCAAGAGATGCAGGGGTATATCCGTATCTCAAAAAAAGGAAACAATGTTCCGTTGATTTATAGTCTGGGAACCAATCAACCGCAAGAGAAGACCAATTAATATAACCTACAATGATGAAAACTACAAGTCACCTGTCAGCAGTACATCGGATTCTTTTGATCCTGAGTGGCCTGGCCCTGGTAGCGGTCATCTTCCTACCCATCTGGCGTATTGAGCTCGACGCAGCACAATACCCAGAAGGGCTAGAACTACAGATCTATAGCAACAAGTTGGCCGGACAAGTTGATATTATCAATGGACTGAACCACTATATCGGGATGAAAACGCTACATGCGGAAGATTTCATAGAATTTAAGGTCTTGCCCTATATCATCTTATTTTTTGCGCTTGCTTTTTTGCTTACCGGTTTCGTGCAGAATAGAAAACTGCTCTATGGCTTATTCTTTTGTTTTCTGCTTTTTGGAGTCGCAGCCCTGGTTGACTTTTATATCTGGGAATACAACTATGGGCATCAGCTCGATCCATCTGCACCGATAAAAGTTCCCGGAATGTCTTATCAGCCACCACTGATCGGATACAAACAGCTTTTAAATTTTGGCGCCTATTCTATACCTGATATCGGGGGATGGATCTTTATACTCTGTGGAATTATCTTGGCCTTTTGTACAGTGCGGGAGTGGCAAAATAATAAAACCCTAAAACTAAAATCATATGAGAAACTATAAATTATTTGCGTTGATCTGTAGTAGTATATTGCTGGTTCTATGTAGTTTGCAGGCCTGTCAGGGCAACAATAAACCCAAGCCTATTAAATACGGTAGCGAGCAATGTGCCCACTGTAAGATGACAATAACGGACGCGCGTTTTGGTACGCAGCTGCAGACAAAAAAGGGACGGGTCTTTAATTTTGATGACGTACAATGTATGATCGCCTTTGTCAAAGGGAACTCGGTCAAAAAAGAAGAGATTGCCGTTTATTACCTGCCGGATTATGTTAGCCATAAGCTCGTACCGGCTGAAGGTGCATATTATCTCAAAAGTGAAGCCTTGAAAAGCCCAATGCGAGGCAATGTTGCTGTATTTGAAAAACGGGTGGAACTGGATAAGGTCAAAGCAGAGATCGGTGGCACGGTGATGACCTGGAATGATCTGTGGAAATAAATGAATAACAATGAAGAATCTAGCTTTAGCGTTGTACTGTGCAATGGCTTGTCTTTGGCTCGTAAACGTGCCTGTATCGGCGACAACCATCCAGGTAGGAAAGGGGCAGTCGGTCAGAACAATAAAGGCTGGCTTAGCACAAGCGAAATCAGGTGATACCGTTTTAGTAGCGGCGGGTGTGTATAAGGAGGGGAATATTGTTATTGATAAGGCAATTTTCCTGAAAGGCCTGGGAAAACCTGTGCTGGACGGCGAGAAAAAATATGAACCGCTCTCGATCAAATCACCGCAGGTTACTGTTCAAGGCTTTTTAATACAGCATTCGGGACATTCTTCCATGAATGATATTGCCGGTATTAAAATTTACAATACAGCGCATATCAAAATTTTTGACAATGAGCTCGTGGACAATTTTTTCGGGATTTATGCGCAGAATGCTACAAACGTTGAAATACGGGGCAATATCCTCAGAGCTTTTGGTACAGCGGAGCAGCTGATTGGTAATGGTATTCATGCTTGGAAATCAGATAGTTTAAGTGTTGAAAATAATGAAGTGTCTGGACATAGGGACGGTATTTATCTTGAGTTTGTGACCCATACTCGAGTACAGGGCAATCTTTCTGAAAAAAATCTGCGCTATGGTCTCCATTTTATGTTTTCCCATGAGAACAGTTACATCTCAAACACCTTTCGCAGCAATGGTGCAGGTGTAGCTGTTATGTATACCAAGCATGTCCATATGGAAAACAATAATTTCGAAGAGAATTGGGGCGATGCCGCCTATGGATTGTTGCTCAAAGATATTTCCGATAGTCAGATCATCAACAATCAGTTTAGCCGCAATACCACGGGTATTTTTATGGAAGGATCGAATCGTATCCATATTGAACATAACAATTTTAAGAGCAACGGATGGGGGCTCAAGATTCAGTCGAGCTGTATGGACAATGTGCTTAAAGACAATAATTTTCTTCAGAATACCTTTGATGTTGCCACCAATGGTACCCTTACACTCAACAGCTTTGTGCATAACTATTGGGACAAATACGAGGGATACGATCTGGACAAAGACGGATTTGGGGATATCCCTTTTCGTCCCGTTAGCCTATTCTCGATGATGGTTGAGCGCTATCCTTCGGCGATGTTACTTTTTCGAAGTTTTATGGCCATGTTGTTCGACCGGACTGAAAAGCTATTACCAAGTCTGACACCCGAGGGGCTTAAAGACGATAAGCCTCGCATGAAATCAATAAAAGTATGATTAGTATCCAGCAGTTAACGAAAAGCTTTGGAAAATTCAATGCATTAAAGGGCATTGATCTGACCTTGAATGGCGGCGAATGCGTTGCCTTAATTGGCCCCAATGGCAGTGGTAAGACTACTTTGATCAAGTCTGTCCTAGGTATGGTCATGCCGAGTGCCGGACGGATCACTTTTGAAGGACAGGACATTGGACAGCAATGGGCTTATCGGAACCATATCGGCTATATGCCGCAGATCGGTCAATATCCTGAGAATATGTCCATCAAACAGGTCCTGGATATGATCAAAGATATCCGTAAACAGCCCCAGGCGGATTCGGATCTTTATCAGGCTTTTGGCGTGGACAAGCTGTTGGAAAAACGGATGGAAACGCTTTCCGGTGGCACAAGACAAAAAGTAAGTGCCTGTATCGCATTTATGTTTGACCCCAAAGTACTCATCCTGGATGAACCTACAGCAGGACTGGATCCTCTGTCTACCGAAATTCTCAAGGATAAAATCAAAAAAGAAATCGGACGCGGTAAACTGATCATCATCAGTTCCCATGTGCTTAGTGATCTCGATGAATTTGTATCGCAGATTGTCTTTCTGCAGGAAGGAGAGCTGAAGTTTCATAAGAGTTTGCAGCAATTAAAAGAAGATACAGGTACTGAAAAGCTATCTAAAGCAATCGCTTATTTGATGCAGAACCGCGACCTGTCTAATTAGAGAAAAGATGAATAAAATTATACGCTACGTTTTTGTGGATCTCTTGCGCAACAAGACCATTTTATGCTACACCATATTACTCTTTGTACTTTCCATGACGGTCTATAGCATGGAGGACAACTATGAAAAGGGATTACTCAGTCTACTGAATATTGTGTTGTTTGTAGTTCCGCTGATGAGTATCATTTTTTCAGGCATCTATATCTACCAGAGTTCCGAGTTTATCAATTGCCTTGTCAGTCAGCCTTTGCAACGGCAAAGCATTTGGGGCAGCCTGTATGTGGGTCTGGCAGGTGCACTTAGTTTAGCTTTTTTTATTGGCGTTGGCATACCAACTTTTATCTATGCATTTAGCTCTTCGGGAATTACTTTGGTCGGTTGCGGACTGTTACTTTCTTTGATTTTCGTTTCGATCGCGATGTGGACATCTGTATTGATCAGAGATAAGTCGAAGGGGATAGGATTGGCAATTTTGCTTTGGCTTTATTTCACGCTGCTTTTTGACGCACTGGTGCTTTTCATCCTATTTCAGTTTGCGGATTATCCCATCGAACATGGAATGGTTGCACTGTCCATGCTCAATCCCATCGATATCTGTCGCATCCTTATTTTATTACAGGTCGATCTATCCGCGATGATGGGCTATACAGGGGCGATATTTCGGGATTTCTTCGGTAATACATTCGGCATTGCGATCACCCTGTTGGTCATGTTGCTCTGGTGCCTCATTCCTCTAGGGCTATCTATTCGCTATTTTAAGAAAAAGGATTTATAATAATTTATTGACCATTTAATACTATTATCATGATTAAATCACCGTTATTGGAGGTTTTCAATATAGAACCTCGACTTAAACACCCGACCATATTTGATCACTTCGATGCCCTGGATTCGGGCGAGTCATTTATTATCAAAAACGATCATGATCCTAAACCGCTCTATTATCAGTTGCTGGGTGAACGTGGAAAGGATCTCATTTGGAATTATCTTGAATCGGGGCCCGAATACTGGCAGGTTCGCCTTGGCAAACCGCTCGAAAGCGAAACACTGGAAACCGTTGGCCATATTGCTGCCAAGGATATCCGCAAGGCCGAAGTTTTAAAACAGCTTGGGGTAGATTTTTGTTGCGGTGGTAAGCAGACGCTTAAGGAGGCCGCTCATAGTGTTGGTCTCGATGAAATTGAATTGCGCAGACGGTTAAACCAATCCGAAGAGCTTCCTATAGCCGGCCCACCGCTAAATTTTAAAGATTGGGATATCGATTTTTTAAGTGATTATATTAAGAATGTTCATCATCGGTATGTCCGGGAAAAAGGACCGATTATTCAGGAACTTGCACATAAAGTGGCCGATGTGCATGCACAGCAGCATCCCGAGCTGGTCAACTTGTCCCAAGAACTCGATGCCTTTCTTGATGACCTTTACCATCATTTGGATAAAGAGGAGAAGCAGCTCTTTCCGGCAACCAAGAATGAACAAGAATTGACCAGCAAACAGGTAGATCAGCTCATTCAATTTTTGATTTCCGAACACGAAGATTCAGGAAAGGAACTTCAGCAGTTGCGCAAAATTACCCAAAATTACACATTGCCAGCCAATGCCTGCAATTCCTACACGTCATTATTTTCACAGATCGAATCTTTCGAATCCGATCTTTTGCAGCATATCCACCTGGAGAATAATATTTTATTTCCAAAGTTGCTCGCGAGCTACGGTGTTCAAATGAATTAAAAACTAGAAAAGCCATGCGGATAAACCAGCATACCAAGATTTCAGAACTGATCAGCTATAATGACTTAAGCATTGAAGCCATTGCAGCTATTGCCAAACCCTTGCGTAAGATCCGGATCCCGGTGTTGCGTCGGATACTGGCCCCTCGGGTCTCCATAGGCGAAGCAGCAAAAATTGGCGGATGTTCGGTTGCAGATTTCCGTGCTGCGCTGGTACCGCTCGGCTTTATTTGGATGTCAGATGGAGCTGAGAAAGTCAATGATCCATTCGATGCAGCAGAGCGGCCAAGTTGGATGGATGATGCAGCAGTGACGGTTGTATTCGATGTGAGACCCCTATTGGAAATGGGGCAAGATCCATTAAGAGATATTTTTCAGTTGTATCGCTCACTCGTCGCAGGAGGGATTCTTTGCATCAGCAATTCATTTGTCCCTATTCCATTGATTAGGCGTATGGAGGAGTGTGGAGTGCCAAGCTATAGCCACGAATGGGCGGAGGGCGAATTCAGAAGTTACTTTTATAAAAAAGATACAGTGCTGTCCGTTCAGCCTGCTGAGGGCGATCATATTTCATTTGTGCCGAAACGACTTTTTGAGCAGAAATTAGCACGACTTTCCGCGCTTCAACTTGTTACATTGGATGTCAGGACATTGCCTATGCCGCAGCCCATGGAATCAATTCTTGAGGCCCTTGCTCAACTGAAAGCCGATGAGGTTGTCTATGTAAAACATCGGAAGGTTCCGCTCCATTTACTAGAAGAACTGGATCATTTTTCTTATCGGATTTTCATCCATGAACAACATCCTGGAGATGTCCATCTGTTAATTTACCCCGTTAAATAAAATGGCACATATTGCTATTCATAAGAGCCCAGAAGCGTATGCTGTATTGCCGTTTTTTATCACTGCGGGCATTTTTTTTCTACTGTTCAGCTTCCTCTTGGTTTTTAGCGGGGGGCAGCTCTTTGGGCACCATTTTCAACCAAAAGTGCTGGCAATCGTCCATAGCCTAGCACTAGGTTGGGGCACGATGGTGATTTATGGAGCGGCGTATCAGCTGGTGCCGGTTATTTTTGAACGTTCACTTCGCTCTTCCAAATTGGCATTTTTCAGTTATATCCTATTGACATCGGGAACCTGTGTGTTGATTTATAGTTTCTGGTATTTCAAGATCGGTTTACTCATGTGCGTTGGAGGGCTATTGATTACGCTCAGCTCCTACCTGTACTTCTACTTGCTGTGGATGACGACTAAAGATGTGGAGCATCTATTTGAACTACGCCTTTATTTTACGTTCTCGGCCTTCTGGCTTTGTTTTACAACCACCTTAGGCCTTTTGCTTGCCATTAATTTAGCCCATGGTTTTCTAACAAAAAGTCACCTCGATATCCTAAAGCTACACGCCCACGTCGGTATTGTTGGTTGGTTTTTGCAGTTGATCCTGGGAGCGGGAGCGAAGATGCTGCCGATGTTTCTCTTGGGACAATCCACCAAAACAAAGTGGCTTTATGTTTCGGTCATTTTGATAAACCTTGGATTGGTACTTTTTTTATTGGACGGATACAGCCATCCTGTGGGATTAAGATCTCTTAGCTTTGGAGCAATAGTGCTATTGGGAGTAGTTTGCTGGGCCGTTTTTGTCGTGGATTGTTTTGTGCACCGGGCTCGTAAGGTACTGGATATTCCGATGAAACATAGTTTCATTTCCTTTTTGAGTTTATTGTTCGCGTTTCTCACCTTACCTATGGTTGTCCGGCAGGAGTCTGGTAATTGGGTGAATTTATATGCCGTATGGGTGTTTTTTGGATGGATAACGGGTATTATTTTAGGGATGACCTATAAGACCCTGCCTTTTATGATCTGGAATTGGCGCTATAAAGATCTCAATGGCATCAAAAAAATACCTTTGCCCAAGGAACTTTATAGTCAGCGATTACTTTCTATACAATATTATCTTTACCTAGTGGCGCTTGTCGTCATGGCGGTTGCTGTAGCCGTTCAATTCAGGTGGGCATTATACTGTGCAGCCTGGCTTTGGGCAGCACTTGCTGCTGTTTATGTTGTCAATGTCGGAAAAGTAGTTTTTCATCAAAGAAAAAGTAAATAAACTACGCACCTCGCCTATATATTTAATGAAAGATACCATGAAAATTGATCTAACAAAACCGGAGGCTTCCGATCAGTTAAAAGCTGTTCAGGTATTGATGCTTGTGATGGATCCCGAATTGGGGATCAACATCGTAGATATGGGCTTAATTTATGATATTAATTTAACCGATCCCAGTCGTATTGTTGTTACCATGACGTTATCTTCATCCTATTGCCCGATGGGCGACTCTATCGTTCATGGCGTTGAAAAAACATTGCAACAGCAATTTCCACAGCGGGCAATAATTATCGAGCTCGTTTGGGATCCTATTTGGACTCCCGATCGGATCAGCGAAGAGGGAAAGAGCCTATTGGAACGAGAATGATTTCTTGAAGAATAAATTCACCTCCCTATTTCCGCTATTCGCCGAGTTTTCCCGATCGTTAGTCTAAAGCCTTTAGGCTAAGGGCCTATTGTGTTGTAGTTTTGAGTCAACAAATAAGAACAAAAGTACTAACACAATAAAAAAAAACATTATGAAAGTATTAGTAAAAACATTCGCAGCAGCAGCCCTAATCGCAGTATCTACATTTGCTATGGCAGCTGAAGGACCTGGAGCAAAAGCAACAAAAGCAAACGTAAATCTTTCCACAGCAGACTTCGCTTTAGAGCATTATGTTGCGGTAACCACAGAGGGAGAATCAGCAGGTGTAGAGCAGTTATTTGCAGCTGATTTCAATCAAAAGATCCAAGCTACCAATGCGCAGTCTAACAGCCGTAGCGAAGTGGTTAAATCTTTGAAAAAACAAAAAGGCGAAAAGCTAAACTGTACAGTAAGCACAGCTATCATCGAGGAATCTGCAGACTATATGGTGGCTAAAGTAACCTTGAAATTTGAGAACTTCACCAAAACTGATCTGGTTACTTTGGAGCGTGTGGGTAATGACTGGAAAGTATCCAAATCGATCAATTCGTATAAATAAAAGCGATTTCAAATAAATATATATGTTGTAAAGCCATGTCGGGAGATGTGGCTTTTTCATGATCTATTTAAAATAGCGAGTTGCCTCGGGGATAGCCAGCTATTGGAGCTCAATTAGAATAATTAAGTAGAAAGAATAGATGAATCTAGGAGAAGAGATTAAAGGAATAGAGTTGTTATAATGCTCGTACAATGGGCTGTGAGCTATTTCAGAAGGAAAAATGTAAATATTTTAGGGAAAGAACTAGGGAAAGATTAGGAGAAGAATAAGTAGAAAGAAAGTAGAAGAATAAGTAGAAAGATAGTAGTATCACCTCGTTTATAGATCTTGAATACACTTGAGTTGATCGTGTAGTTTAATCACACCTTTTCCTTCAACAGCTCATACGACAAAGCGTTGATGAACTGGATAGCCTTAGTTTTCCTCTTACCATAGCCTGCATGGTTATGACCAAAAACATGGTATCTCAGTGATCGCTCCAACACGAACTCAAGGATTTCGTCGCTGCACTAGGCATTATTTGCTAAAAACTGCTAATTAGGGATGAGTTTAAATAACTTTTATTGGGGTCTTGTTCGTACCTGCTTCGTACAGCCTTCGGATCAGGGCGTGTAGTGTTCTATTGTTGACTTGTCTCTGACCAGTTTTTCCCTGTACAGAGACTGGACAAGGTCTGTTGAGTGTCTGTACAATATCTATTGATGATCCGAACGTGGTACGAATCTGATACGAAGCAGGCTCACCTCTCTATTCCCGCCATTCACCGAGTTTTCCAGAGCGTTAGTCTAAAGCCCGTAGGCTAGGGGCGTATTGTGTTGTAGTTTTGAGTCAACAAATAAGAACAAAAGTCATCATGAGCATCGATGGAAATGCTCATGATAGCTTCATCACAATTGAAGAACAAATTATTTAGATAAAAAACTAACACTATAAAAAAAGATATTATGAACCATCATGAGTGTATTCAAAAGGCACTCATGATAGCTTTATCATCAAATAAAAAACAAATAATTTCGAGAAAAAACGCTAGTAAAAACATTCGCAGCAGCAGCCCTAATCGCAGTATCTACATTCGCTATGGCAGCTGAAGGACCTGGCGCAAAAGCAACAAAAGCAAACGTTAACCTTTCTACAGCAGAGTTCGCTTTAGAGCATTACGTTGCGGTAACCACCGAGGGAGAATCTGCAGGTGTAGAGCAGTTATTCGCTGAAGATTTCAGCCAAAAGATCCAATCTTCCAATGCGCAATCTAACAGCCGTAGTGGAGTGGTCAAACTATTGAAAAAACAAAAAGGTGAAAAGCTAAACTGCACAGTAACCACAGATATTTTAGAAGAATCGGCAGACTATATGGTCGCTAAAGTAACTTCGAGATTTGAGAATTTTACGAAGACTGATCTGGTTACCTTGGAGCGTGTGGGCAATGACTGGAAAGTATCCAAATCAATCAATTCGTATAAGTAGTATCCAATAACTAGTGGTTTGTCAGTAATAAAAGACAAACCACTAGTGAATCATATGTTTAAGTTTAGTTTAGAAGCCATATCGTGAGATGTGGCTTTTTACGTCAAAAGGGCCTGATTCTCATCAGACCCTTTCTCTTAGCGTTTATTTGTACAGCAATTTTTATGTTTCCTATCGTTTACTCTTTTTTGTTTCGTCATCCAATGTTTTTTAAGACTATTGGATTTTCAATGTACGGCGCCAATTTTTATGTTGAACCTTTCTTTCGAAAGGCAGCTTGTAGCCGTTTTTGTATTGCACGAACAATAGCCAATTTGAAATAGTTTTATCGGAGTGATTTTTTTTATAAATTGGCTTGGCTTATTTAAACTGTATGAAGATCTTTATTATTAGGGACCAGGCTATTCAATTAAATATTTTAAATAATCAGTTATGATAGAAGAAACATCACGAATATTCTCTTCATTCTTATTAGGAATTATAATATGTTTCTATTGTACTTCCAAGAGTATAGCTCAAACTAGTCGTAACAATGATCCAGCCTTTTGGACTGATGATATACAGTTTGATATTGCCACCAACCAGACATTTTTTAAATCCTATGATTCAATAAATTCAATTGTTTTAGGATATAAGGATTTAAAACCTTATTACATTTTATTAAATTTTAAGAATGATTCGTTAGGCACCAAGACTGAGCACTTTGACCTGACATTTGAAGGAGATTTATGGCTTCTAAAAAAAGCATACCCTTCGATTGAAGTATTGGATTTACAATCGGACGAGTTTAATAGCAATGCCAGTTTAGGAATAGAAAAGATTCAGAGGATAAAATCCATTACTATAGAAAGAAAAAAACTTCATCTATCATTATTTAGTGCTACCATTTCTTCGGGTACAAGAGATTATCTTACAGAAAACGTATGGGCGTTTGCTGCCAGGTATGTTGGAGGAACGAAAGAACTTGAAAAAAATCTAAGTTCAATTAGTCGTCCTGAGCTGTCAAAAAATGATGTAGATAGTGTTTTTCTATTTAAAGTAAAAATATCAAAAGAAGGCGATTTAGAGGAAGTAGAGCCAATATATGGTAATAAATCTTCGTATTCTAAAGCGCTTCAAAAGAAATTGTCTGAAAAAAATACGAACTATTTTGGTGACGGTACCTCAAAATGGAAAGCTGCGATGCGGGGTAATGTCAGTAGGCCTTTGAATTCAATTTTAAAAATTTATGCTAAAAGAAGCCAAAATGGACAAATAACAATAAAAACTCCGACAGTGCTTAGAAACTGGACTGGTAACTAAGTCCAATAGTACGTCCGCAGAAAGTTTGTGGTACTGTTTGGTTTTGGACCTGTTTGATATTTAACTGTTCAAAAAAGATTACAGTTGTTCGTTTCACGATCAGTCTTTCGCAGGAGCTTGATTTTGGTGTTTAAGAATATCCATCAGCGCACATTAGTAGAAAGATCAAGCATTAATAAACTGAACAGCCTTGACCTTATCTTACCATTTTATCCTTGTGACAGCTTAAAAAGAATGCTATTTTACAATGTTAATAACATTTATTGCTAATCAGTTAAAAAAAATGTTAATTTGTAGGTTAAGCCATAGAGATTTTAGATAAATAGATAGATGACTCATACTGCTCATAATAAATTAGTTAGTTTTATTTGGTCCATTGCCGATGATTGCCTTCGCGACGTATATGTTCGGGGTAAGTATCGTGATATTATTTTGCCTTTTGTCGTATTACGTCGTATCGATTCTTTGCTCGAAACGACGAAAGATGCGGTACTTGAAGAAGTACGCTATCAGCGGGAGGATGCTGGCCAGATCGAACTCGATCCAGATGGACTTAGACATGCATCCAAGTATGTGTTTTACAACACATCCCCTTGGACAATGGAGAAGCTCAAAGGCACAGCGACCAATTCGCAACAAAAATTGGTGGCCAATTTTGAAGAGTATCTGCTTGGTTTTTCTGCCAATGTGCAGGAGATTATCGAGAAGTTTAATCTGCGTGCGCAGATACGTCATATGGCAGCCAAAGATGTATTATTGGACGTATTGGAAAAGTTTACTTCTCCTTATATCAACCTGACACCGCTAACAAAGAACGATCCTGAGGGACGTCTGTTGCCGGCATTGTCCAATCTGGGAATGGGATATGTATTCGAAGAGCTGATCCGCAAATTCAACGAAGAGAATAACGAAGAGGCTGGGGAACACTTTACACCACGTGAAGTCATTCAGTTAATGACCCACTTGGTCTTCGAACCTTTAAAAGATCATCTACCCAATATTATTACCATCTATGACCCTGCCTGTGGTAGTGGCGGTATGCTTACCGAAAGTGAAAACTATCTTGTCGAAGACGATGCCTTTAAATACAAAGGGGATGTATACTTGTATGGTAAGGAAATCAACGATGAGACTTATGCCATCTGTAAGTCCGATATGATGATAAAGGGCAAGGACCCGGAGAATATCCGTGTGGGTTCCACGCTATCGACCAATGAGTTTTCGGATATGAAGTTTGACTTCATGTTGTCCAATCCACCTTATGGTAAATCTTGGGCTTCAGAACAGAAGTACATCAAAGACGGCAAGGATGTTATCGATAGCCGTTTTCAGATTAAACTTAAAGACTATTGGGGCAACTGGGAAACCGTTGATGCCACGCCACGTAGTTCCGATGGACAGCTCCTTTTCTTGATGGAAATGGTGGACAAGATGAAAGCACCTACTTCCAATAAGATCGGAAGCCGTATTGCATCCGTGCACAATGGCTCATCGCTTTTTACAGGTGACGCTGGTTCAGGAGAGAGTAACATCCGTCGCTATATTATCGAGAACGATCTATTGGATGCAATTGTTCAGATGCCCAATAACTTGTTCTATAACACCGGTATAACCACTTATATTTGGTTGTTGAACAATAATAAACCTGCTACACGTAAAGGACATGTGCAATTGCTTGATGCTAATAAGCTGTTTCAAAAACTACGTAAAAACCTGGGTAGCAAGAACTCTGAGTTTTCGCCAGCACAGATAGGGGAGATTGTTAAAAATTATCTTGAGAACAAATTCGAGAGCGCAGAGAATGATCTGCTGCAAGTCAAACGCTTTAAGAATGCGGACTTCGGCTACTATAAAGTCAATATCGAACGACCGAAAAGGCTCAAGTCACAGTTTACAGCGGCGGCTTTGGACGAATTGCGATTTGATAAAGCCCTCAAAGTTCCGATGCAGGTCTTGTACGAAACCTATGGCGACCTTGTCTATACAGACCTTACTAGCAAAAGCGAAGAGATTAACCATCGTGCTGAGAAAGAAGACTGGGGACTCAACAAAAAGCAACTCGCTAAGCTGATCGAAGCAGCTACATGGAATAAACCAAAAACGCTATATGATCTCGCACTTGTGCTCTGGTCGCATATTGGCGATGATGAGTTTAAGGATTTCAATGCTTTTTCAACTTTGGTCGACGATACCTGCAAAAAGCATAAGGTTACCCTTACTGCTGCGGAAAAGAAAGCAATCTTATCGGCGATAAGCATTTATGATGCCGAAGCAGAAAAGGTGATCAAAAAGGTAGAGAAGATCACGGGCGATAAGAAAGCTCAATTGCTAAACCAATTCGGTTGCTCCGAGGAGCAGTTATCCTTGTTTGGTTATTATCCAAGTGCTAAAGCTGGAGAGTTTACCGTATACGAGACCGAGAGTGATCTGCGCGACAGTGAGCAGATCCCATTAGACGAATCCATTATCAGCTATTTTGAGCGCGAGGTACTTCCACATGTGGAGGAGGCTTGGATTAATCTGGATTCTGTCAAGATCGGTTATGAGATTTCCTTCAACAAATATTTCTATAAGCATACACCATTACGCTCTATCGAAGAAGTCAAGGCTGATCTCTTGGCTTTAGAAGAGCAGGCAGATGGTTTATTGCAAGATATTTTAAACTTCTAGGTTATGGAGCCACAAAGTAATCTACTTATATATCAAAGTGAAGACGGTGTTACCCGCATCGAGACACGTTTAGAGAATGAGACAGTATGGCTTACACAGGCACAAATGGCCGATCTCTTTCAGAAAGAAAGAAGTGTTATTACAAAGCATATCAGTAATGTTTTTGCTGACGGTGAACTAGACGAAAAAAGCAATGTGCAAATTTTGCACATTAGTGGTTCAGACAAACCAGTTAAGTTCTATAACCTCGATGTCATTATCTCCGTAGGTTACCGTGTAAAGAGTCATCAGGGCACCAAGTTTCGTCAGTGGGCAACCGCACGTTTACGCGAGTATATCGTCAAAGGCTTTACCATGAATGATGAGTTGCTGAAGCAAGCTGGCGGGGGCAATTACTTTGACGAGTTATTAGCTCGCATCCGTGATATACGCTCATCCGAAAAGGTATTCTGGCGCAAAGTGTTGGATATCTATGCGACGAGTATTGATTACGACCCTAAGACGGAGGTATCACAGCATTTTTTTAAGACTGTACAGAACAAGATGCACTTTGCTGCGCATGGAAATACAGCTGCTGAGGTTATTTACAAACGCATTGATGCTGATAAGCCGAATCTTGGATTAACTAACTTCAAAGGCGAACAACCAAGTAAACAAGAGATTCAAGTTGCTAAAAATTATTTGACAGAGGACGAGCTTAATATTCTCAATCGCACGGTGACGGCGTATTTGGAGCTAGCTGAATTGCAGGCACTGAATCGCAAGCCGATGTATATGCAGGATTGGATTATGCGTCTAGATGATTTTCTACATATGGTGGGTAATGAAGTTTTGCAACATGCTGGGGCAATAAGCCATGATCAAGCAGTGAAAAAGGCTGAGCTAGAATATGCCAAGTACAAAGAGAAAACGAAAAATGAACTATCCAAAGTGGAGAAGGATTTTGTCGCCTTTATTGATACAACCTCCAAAAGTCTAGAAAGTAAAAAGAAGAAGTAAACATGCAGCGATACGAAAAATATAAAGATAGTGGGATAGACTGGTTGGGTGAGATTCCAGAGCATTGGGTAATGAGGCCAAATAAGTATGTATTTCAATTAGTCAAGAATCAAGTTGGAAAGCGTTCGATTAAATATGACTTGCTGTCTTTAACTTTAAGAGGTATAGTCAAACGTGATATGGAAAATCCTGAGGGAAAGTTTCCTGCTGAATTTGATACATATCAGGAAGTGAGAGTAAATGACTTTGTTTTTTGTTTGTTCGATGTGGAAGAGACACCTAGAACTGTAGGATTGTCATCATTTGATGGAATGATCACTGGAGCTTATACAGTGATGAAGCCAACAAAAGGTATACATGCTCCTTTCATGTATTATTATTATCTTAATGCAGATGACAAAAAGCAACTCAAATATTTATATAGAGGTCTTAGAAATACTATTCCAAAAGACAGCTTCTCTCGCTTAAAATCTATAATTCCTCCGATACACGAACAGAAAGCAATAGCTAACTATCTAGATGACAAATCTGAGAAAATAGGAATAGCAATCAACCTTAAAGAGCAGCAAATAGAAAAACTAAAAGAGTTACGTCAAATCACGATTCACCATGCAATCACCAAAGGAATTCCACATGTAAAAGGAGAGGTTGTTCCTACTAAAGATTCTGGAATAGATTGGATTGGTGAGATCCCAAAGCATTGGGAAATAAAGAGATTGAAATACATTTTTTCAATCTTAAAGAGAATTGCTGGACGAGAAGGATATGACGTATTGTCAATCACTCAGAAAGGAATAAAAGTAAAAGATGTCAAAAGCGGTGAAGGTCAATTGGCCATGGACTATTCGAAATATCAGTTAGCTTACAAAGGAGAATTTGCTATGAATCATATGGATTTATTGACTGGTTGGGTTGATATTTCGGAGCACGATGGGGTTATAAGTCCTGATTATAGAGTTTTTACATTGATAAACAATAGAAATTTCTCACCATATTTTTTGTTTGTTTTACAGGATTGCTATAGTAGCAAAATATTTTATGCTCATGGCCAAGGAGTATCAATGTTAGGAAGATGGAGATTTCCAACTGAAAATTTCAATAATTTCTTTTTTCCCATACCACCTTTAACTGAACAGAAAGCAATTGTGGCTTTTTTGCAAGAGCAAACCTCAAAAATAGACAAAGCCATCCTTCAGAAACAAGAGCAAATTGTCAAACTTAAAGAATACAAACAAAGCCTAATTAACGAGGTTGTGACAGGGAAGATAAAAGTAGCAGGATAGTTTCCATTAACCAATTATAAAACAAGATTTGAATGAAAGGGAAATCTATTTTTACAAAACTACAAGCGTTAGCAATTGAGGAGCTCATTGAGCAAAAATGTAATGCCTCTTCGGAGAAGCAAAAAAGCATTCGGGCTAAGATTCGTACATTAGGATTTTATGCGAGTGATTTCGGTGTAGGCAATGGTTACACTGTAAACGATTTTAGACGTGTGGTCAAGATCGTTGAAACCAAGGATGCGGCTTTAGCAGATCAAGCTCCAATCAAGACTGTTTTAAACGAGAAGGCGATAAATCCAATTTTACAAAGTATTTTGGAAATGTTAAGTCTCAATCATGCAGAGGATATTATTACTCAACTGAAAGATTTGGATTTCCAAGGTTTTGTAACTATTCATCAGGTTAGACAAAATAATAAAATAATACCTCAAACGAAGGGCGTGTATATAATATTAAAAACAGCAAAAAAATACATTTTTCGGGAAATAGGCTCCGGTGGTTATTTTAAGGGGAAAAATCCTAATGTATCGCTAGATGAATTAAAAGCTAATTGGATAGAAAACAGTCAAATTGTTTATATTGGTAAGGCCGGTTCAACCTCTAATGCATCAACATTACAATCAAGGTTAATACAATACTTTAAGTTCGGCCAAGGAAAGGCCGTCGGACATCAGGGCGGCCGATATATCTGGCAATTGGAAGAGGCCGAAGAACTCTATGTGTGCTGGAAAACTATAGAAGGTATTGAACCAGCAATGGTAGAGACAAATTTGATAAAAGAGTTTACGCGCTATTACGGAAAGCGACCCTTTGCAAATTTAAAAGATTAAAAAATATTTAGCCGATAATCATTAAATCCATGACCTCAAAATATAACGAACAAGCTTTAGAGTCCCTTATTGAAAAGGCGCTTACAGGATCATCTTTGGAAGATCTGAAAGAGCAGGGAACCAATATTGCGGATGCCAATGATAAATATGGGCAATATCTCTCCAGAAAAGGGTACTATCTAGGCGATGCACTTGATTTTGACAAGACCTACGCTTTGGATACACACCGTTTCTGGAATTTTCTTCAGGCTACGCAAGCAAAAGAACTTGCCAAGCTGCAAGTTTATGGGGATTGGAAACTAAAGATCTTGGAACGTTATGATCGTATGGTCAAGAAGTATGGCGTATTGCGTGTGCTCAAAAAGGGACTGGATGTAGATAATGCACATCTCACACTTTTTTATGAAGCACCCAGTGCCAGTAGTGCACAGGCTGTTCGTGATAATTTTGAACACAATCAATTTGCTGTAACCAGACAAGTACGTTACTCTAATCTCAATCCGGGAGAGGAGATAGACATGGTCATTACAGTCAACGGCATACCACTCTGTACGATTGAGCTAAAAAATACTTGGACGGGCCAGACTGCTGCGGTACAGGGAATACACCAGTATAAACATACGCGTGATAGTAATCAACCTTTATTGCAGTTCGGACGTTGCCTAGTACATTTCGCTGTTGATACGGACGAAGTGTATATGACAACCAAACTTCAAGGGAAGGATACTTTCTTTTTGCCCTTCAACAAAGGGGATAATATGGGAAAGGGAAACCCTGTAAATCCTAATGGACACCGTACAGCCTATCTTTGGGAGGAAACATTTAGCAAAGAAAGCTGGGCTAGCATTATTCAGCATTTTATGCTGTTAGAAGGTAAGGATAGTGTCCCGCTTAATAAGAAATTCTACATCTTCCCGAGGTACCATCAGTTAGATGTGGTACAGCGACTTATAGCTGATGTGCGTAAAGAAGGAGTGGGAAATACCTATTTGGTGCAACACTCCGCTGGTTCTGGTAAATCTAATTCAATTACCTGGACTGCCTTTCAACTAATCGAAGTCGAAGATCAGCAGGGAATGCCGCTTTTCGATTCAGTTATTGTAGTTACTGATAGGAGGGTGTTGGATAGGCAATTGCGCGATAACATTAAGAGCTTCTCGGAGGTTAAAAATATTATTGGTGCAGCATTTTCTTCCAGCGATCTAAGACTGGCTCTCGAAAGCGGAAAACGTATTGTCATAACCACCATTCAAAAATTCCCACATATCCTTGAGGACATCGATGACATGAGCGATAAACGCTTTGCTATTATTATCGACGAAGCGCATAGTAGCCAAGGTGGCTCAGCAGCGGACAAGATGAACCAGGTTTTGGGAAAACTGGATACGAACGAAGAGGGAGAGGTCGATGCACAGGATTTAATCCTGCGTGCAATGGAAGCTCGTAAAATGCGTCAAAATGCTTCTTATTTTGCTTTTACAGCAACACCCAAAAATGCTACGCTAGAGCGTTTTGGTACCAAACAGGCCGACGGATCTTTTAAGCCATTTCATCTGTATTCAATGAAGCAGGCGATAGAGGAAGGGTTTATTTTAGATGTATTGGCGAACTATACCACCTTCCGCAGCTACTACCAATTACAAAAGTCTGTTGAGGATAATCCTGAATTCAATACCAGCAAGGCACAGAAACGATTAAAAGCTTTTGTAGAGCGTGATCCTCGCACCATACAGGCCAAAGCACGAATAATGCTACAGCATTTTCTGCAGCAAGTTTATTACAAAAAGTTGCTCAAAGGAAAAGCTAAAGCAATGGTCGTTACGCAAAGTATCGAATCGGCTATACGCTACTATCAAGCCTTGAAACTTATACTAGCAGAATACGACAATCCTTTTAAAATTGTTATTGCATTTTCAGGCAAAAAGCTTGTGGATGGTATTGAGTATACCGAAGCATCTTTGAATGGATTTCCAGATTCAGAGACCAAAGACAAATTTGATGAGGATGACAATCGCATTTTAGTTGTTGCCAATAAATACCTTACGGGTTTTGATCAGCCTAAGCTGACCACGATGTATGTGGATAAGAAATTGCAAGGGGTATTATGCGTACAGGCGTTGTCAAGACTTAATCGTTCAGCCAATAAATACGGAAAGAAAACGGAGAACCTTTTTGTACTTGATTTCTTTAATGATAGTGCTGATATCAAAGCCGCATTCGATCCATTTTATACCGCGACATCCTTAAGTGGTGCTACCGATGTAAATGTACTGCACGATCTAAAAGATAGCCTTGATGATTCGGGTATATACGAGTGGCACGAGGTGGAGGTTTTCAATACTAAATTTTTTCAAAGTGTACAGGCAGATCAATTGAGCCCTATTATCGACCAAGCTGCATTACGATTTAATAACACCTTAGATTTAAATGAAGAACAAAAGGCGGATCTCAAGATCAAGGCTAAACATTTTGTAAAAGTATATGGTCAAGTGGCTGCGGTGATCAGTTTTGAGAATATGTTTTGGGAAAAGCTATTCTGGTTCCTAAAATTCCTTATTCCTAAGATGATCGTAAAGCGTAAAGAAGATGAACTGTTGGATGAGTTATTGGATGCGGTAGATTTGTCTACATATGGCATTGAGCGTGTGCGGCTGAATGTATCGTTATTGCTTGATAAGGATGAGAGCACCTTAGATCCTGCCAATGCTAACCCGCGTGGTGCGCATGGCGATGATGAGACCGATGCCTTGGACAAGATTATTCGCGATTTCAATGATCGCTGGTTTGCCGATTGGGAAGCAACACCAGAGGATAAACGTCAGGTTTACGAGACATTTACCCAACGTATCGCTGATCACCCAGATTATCAGCAGAAGTATGTGGATAATCTTGATCCTTATACGCGTGAGCTAGCTTATAAGAAGATATTTGATGATGTAGCTTTGTCTATGCGTAAGTTTCAGATGGAATTTGCTAAACGTCTAATGGATGATCAGTTTAAACAGGAGTTTAGAAATAGTACACAGCGTTATTTGGATAGGTAGTGAGCAGTATGTTTAATTAGCAAGTATTTATTAATTTTCAGAAAATTAACATGGGGAGACAAGCTACAGATGTGGACGCACAAATTCAGTTACTCAAGGATAGAGGGCTGTATATTGATGACGATGAAAAAGCCAAAGAATATTTATTAGATATAGGGTATTATCGGCTCGGTTTTTATTGGCATTACTTTGAAGTGGATGAAAATCACAATCTTCGTGAGGGGATCAGTCTTGATGATATTATCAAACTCTATTATTTCGACGTTGATTTGCGGAATCTTTTGGGAAAATATTTATATAGAATTGAAGTCCATTTTCGAACGCAGGTAGTCTATCATGTTTCTAATCACTATCTACAATCTCCAACTTGGTTCAATGATCCTAGAGTAGTGCATGCCCCATTTATTCAAAAGTTGCCGAAGATCTATACGATAAATTTAAATCTAAAAATGTTCCTATACGAGATCATCATGCTAAATATATTAACGATATCTATGCACCGACCTGGAAAACGTTGGAATTTTTTACATTTGGTCAGGTATATACCCTTTTTAAAAATTTGAAAGAAGATATTGTTAAGCAAAAAGTTTCAGATGTATATCAAATAAGAGACATAGAAGTGCTTGAAAATCATATTTTAGCCCTAATCAATATTCGAAATATTTGTAGTCACAGTGGTGTTTTATTTGATTGTAATCAACCTTTAGGTATTCGAAGAATTCCCAACAAACGATATAGATTAAGAACACGTAATCAAACGAATCTTAATGCGTCAATTCGTCTAATTCTTTTTGTATTGAGTAAAGTTTCTCAAAATAGAGCTGATGATTTAGAGAGAGAACTCATAGCTCTGTTCGCTAATGCTAGAACTAATGGAGCTGTGAATGAAATGATTGATCAACATATAGTTTTTGATCTTGCTATTTAATAGAAAAGTTTGTATATTTGTAGCGTAGTTAGTGCCCCTCTATACTCTATTGCTATAGAGCAGCACTTTAAAACAAGAATTTATAAAACCCAACCCTTTTTAGGCGTTGGGTTTTCTTTTATAGTTGGATTTTTTGAACTGTAAACAGTGTAGAGCAGTACATATCTTGATTTAATTAATCTTCTGTTTTGAAACCGTATGCTGCTCCCCTAAAACTAGACATAAATTTAAGGTATGAAATAAATATGGATATAATGTTGAAGTTGACCCCTCCGCTGGACATACTGACCCCTCTAACAAGGCTTTTTTCAGTCCAACTGATGACCTGACAATATTACTTCTTTTTTCTTAGACTTTCGCCTTTAAGTTCGATTCTGTAAGATCCATGGATCAGTCTATCGAGTATTGCGTCTGCAATTGTATCTTCACCGATTACATCATACCAGCTGGCCACAGGTAACTGACTGGCAATTATTGTCGAGGCCTTAGCGTGTCTATCTTCAATTATTTCCATCAGATCCAGCCTTTGCTGCTGGTCCAGATTTACCAGGCCGAAGTCATCGACAATAAGCAGGTCTGTTTTTGATATCCTGTCCATCAGCTTGTGCAGTGTACCTTCCCGGCGGGCCATTTTAGTCTTTAGAAGTAGTTTTTGCAGGTTAAAGTACATGACTTTATACCCTTGGGTACAGGCATGATGGCCCAATGCTGAAGAGAGGAAGCTCTTCCCACATCCCGTAGCACCGCTGATGAGTATCGGATCTCCTTTTTTGATGTACTCGCCGGTAGCCAGCGTAGTGATCAATCCCTTGTCCAAACCTCTGGTAGCGACCATGTTTATCTCCTCTATCGAATCCTGATAGCGGAAGCCGGCATTCTGTTTAAGTCGCTCAAACCTTTTTTCATCCCGTTCATCTGATTCAGCCTGCAGCAATAGGGACAGTCCTTCGGAAAGGGTGAGTTCTGTACTGCGGCGGGTTTCATTCAATGCTTTCCAGTTACGCTCCATACCATGTAAGCGTAACGCTCTCATCTGTGTTTCAATATTCATCTTATTTTATTATTTGTTTATTTTATTCTATTCATCACTGTATTGCGGGTCCATCGTTTGACTGATCAAACAGTGTCGGCTGGCTGCCTGCATAATACGCTCTTCCCCTGATATTGGCATGCTCCGGCAGGGAGCTTTTTACGGAAGTTTCTTTCTGATTGTTTGCTGTTCCGTTTTCAAGCACATTCCTAAAGTAGTAGTAGGTATATAGCTTATTTTTTAGCACGTAACTACATGCTTTATCAAACTCTTCTACCGGGAAGTCCCGCTTTAACCTGAACAGCCCATCGCAGGTACGGAATAGCTGCTCGAGATAACGCGCGCGTGCAAAGAGAGCTTCCAGAAGTTTGGCGAACTCCGCAGAGTGTGCTTTTGCCCTTGTCAGGTATGTTTCATGCGAGCGGTTTTTATACGCCTGATGTTCGGACTTTAAATGTGTCGCGACAGTGGTGTACGTATTTTCTTGGTAACCGCGTATGTGCGAGGCAATCTGTTTGCCCCGACAATAGATCCAGAGCATATTTCTTGTGTAAATGATCTTTACCTTTGTTCCGATATAAGCGAAGGGTACGCTGTAATAGTGTTTATTGCGCTGCAGGTAGATATGTCCGTTATCCCCAACTTTGAGTTCAGCATAGCTCTTCAGCTCGAATCGTTTTTTGGGAAGTTCGCTCAATGTTGATTTTTCGGAACTTAAGAACCGCTCTTCCCGGCAGTATGGCTTTTGCTGCATCCGGGTCTGGTTGTGCTTTAACATACAGACCTTTATGGCTTCATTGAGCGTATGGATATCAAAGAACTGCCTGTTTCTCAGTGGTGCAAAAACACGGGTATAGATCATTTTTACCTGATTTTCTACCAATGACTTGTCTTTTGGGCGGCCCGCACGCGCCGGAACCACAGCTGTGCCGTAGTGATTGGCAAAGTCTTCCATGGACTGGTTCAGGACCGGCTCATATTTATCGGCCTTGATGACCGCTGCTTTGAGATTGTCGGGGACAATGGCCTTTGGAACACCGCCAAGGGCCTCCAGGCAGCTGCTCAGTGCATAAAAAAAGTCAGGGGTCTGCTGAGATGGTACAGCGATTGCAAACGCATAGTCTGAAAAGGGCAGGCAGGCCACAAATACTTCACAGGCGACCAGCTCCCCAGTGGACCTGTCAATATAATGGAGCTTTTTTCCGGAAAAGTCAATATATAATTTATCGCCGGCGGTATGTTCAAGCACCATGCTGCCCTTGCGCGAGACAAGCTGTTGCCTTAAATGATAGTTGAACTGTGGATAGCTATAACCGGTGGGATCACTTTCTATATATTCCTGCCAGAGCAGCAGCTTGGTAACTCCGGTACGCTTAAGTTCTTTTTCATAATAGTCAAGACGGCTTTTTAGGTACTCAAACTTGTCTGCCTTGTAAGCAGGATTCCCTGCGTAGAACGACTTTTCCAACAGGGGGTCCTCCTGTTTAAGAAGTTCTTCCGTATTGAAACCGCCGTCGGCCATCTTTTTGAGATAGGACTTCACCGTATTCTTGCTCAAACCAAGGATGCGGGCGATTGTTTTTATCCCGCTACCGCTCTGGTACAATCTGATTAATTGCTTTATCTGACTCATTCGTTTTGGTTTTCCAGCCATCAGTGATCCGAATTGTTTGATCACTAAGTAACAAAAACTACTTGCTAAGGGGTCAGCATGCTCCAGCGCAATGAACTGAAAAAATAAATTAGGGGGTCAACATCAGCCAGTATGGCAGTTGAATAACAGCTTTAAACGCACTACGCATCCCTAATTCTAATTCAATTTTGAGGGGTCAGCTTGTTCAAGTATATCCACAGACGGATGAAATCTGCTTCTCTGCCAAAAAACAACGATCTCTCGCTCTATGAAGCCAAACGTAACGGGCTTACCGACAAACGGCTCGCTGCACTACGGGAACTTAACTGGATCGACCAGCTGTTTAATCTCGTGCTGATGGGACCCAGTGGAACTGGGAAAACAATGCTTGCAGCAGGCTTGGCAAGAGACGCTGTCAGGGCAGGATATCATGTGTATTTCAGAACGATGGAAGAGATCGTTTCTACCTTAAAGACAAAGGACTTTGTACGTTCACAGGCTGCTGAGTACAAAAAAATGCTGCGGGCGGGCCTCATCGTTATTGATGATGTCATGCTGTTCCCGCTGGAAAAAAATGTCGCGGTCGCTTTCTTCAATTTCATCAACCAGATCTACGAATCTACCTCCATCATTGTAACGACAAATAAGAAGCCGACAGAATGGGCTAAAATGCTGGAGGATGAAGTTATTGCAACGGCACTTTTAGACCGGATATTGTTCCGGTGCGAAGTGATAAACCTCACTGGGGAAAGCTATAGAATGCAGAATAGAAAAACGTTCTTGGACAAGTAAATTTTATAGCATACTTTTCGACTGGATTGTGTATTTATTAGTGCCGAAAATGCTGCACTCCAACGGTTCTTCGCCAATTTTGATGCACTTATCCAGTTTGTGAAAGGCAGACCTTTCTTCTGAGCAATTCAAAACTCCCCTTACCATACATTTCACGTTT